>RXJZ01000165.1 GCA_003963025.1 Flavobacteriaceae bacterium | reverse complement strand
ATGAAAGCACGTTTCGAAGGACATTATCCAATCTTATATTCAGGAGAAATGGGAAGAGCGGCTCACGAAATGATTTTAGATTGTAGAGCTTTCGAGGAAAAAGGAATCAAAGTAACGGATATCGCAAAACGTTTAATGGATTACGGATTCCACGCGCCAACGGTTTCTTTCCCTGTAGCTGGAACTTTGATGGTAGAACCAACAGAATCAGAAGATTTAGCGGAACTAGATCGTTTTTGTGATGCGCTGATTTCAATTCGTAAAGAAATTGAAGCTTCAACTAAAGACGATGTGAACAACATTTTAAGAAATGCACCACATACTTTAGCGATGGTTACAGCAAACGAATGGGTTTTCCCTTACACAAGAGAACAAGCGGCATATGCTTTAGATTATATTGCAGAGAATAAATTTTGGCCTACAGTTCGTCGTATTGACGAAGCGTATGGAGATAGAAATTTAGTTTGTTCTTGTGCACCAATTGAAGCTTATATGTAGTATTAAGATTAGAGAATTAAGTATTAAGATAAAGGTTTCAAGTTGAAAAATTTGAAACCTTTTTTTAACCCATTACCCATCACCTTTAACCCATTACCAAAAAAATGAACGACATAGAAAATAGAGAAGATATTTTACTCATCATGCGCAAGTTTTACGATAAACTTTTAGCCGATGATTCAATTAAATTTTTCTTTACTAAAGTAACATCTGTTGACCAACATTTAGAGGCGCATTTTGATATTTTAGCTACTTTTTGGGAACAATCTTTATTTTTAAAAGGCGGTTATTTCAATAACATGTTTTCGATTCACAAAGACGTTCATGACAAACATGCTTTTACTAAAGAACACTTTAGTACTTGGCTAACGCATTTCAATTCAACAATTGATGAACATTTCGAAGGAAAATATGCTGAACAAATGAAAACACAAGCGTTGAGTATGGCTACTATAATGCAGATAAAATTCAATTAAAAGCTTATAATTTTAGAATTTCATTTTTTTAAAGCAATTTTACTACGATTTTGATAAAAATAGTAAAAATCAACAGGTTACCAAATCATTAACAACATAATTTTGTAAATTCGATTTACCAAAAAAATAAAAAAATGAATATCAAAATAACAGGTTCGGGAAGCTATATTCCAACTGAAATAATATCTAATATAGATTTTGCGCAACATACTTTTTTAAATGATGACGGAACTCCGTTTCCTCATCCAAATGATGTTATCGCTGAAAAATTTTTAGAAATTACTGGAATTCAAGAACGACGTTATGTGACTGATGATTTATGCACTTCAGATATTGCATTAATTGCTGCAGAAAAAGCAATTGAAGATGCTAAAATTGACAGAGAAACTATTGATTATATTATTTTAGCGCACAATTTTGGTGATGTAAAAAAAGGAGCTATTCAATCGGATATTTTACCAAGTTTAGCCACCAGAGTAAAGCATGGGTTAAAAATTAAGAATCCAAAATGCGTTGCTTATGATATTCTTTTTGGTTGCCCGGGTTGGGTAGAAGGTGTTATTCAAGCTTATGCCTTCATTAAAGCTGGAATGGCTAAAAAATGTTTGGTAATCGGTGCCGAAACTTTATCAAGAGTAGTAGATTTACACGATAGAGATTCCATGATTTATTCTGATGGTGCTGGTGCTACAATTATAGAAGCAACCGATGATGAAGGCGGAATTCTAGCACATGAAACGGCTACATTTACTTATGACGAAGCCTATTATTTGTTTTTTGGAAATTCTTTCAATAAAAACCACGACCCTGATGTGCGCTATATCAAAATGCACGGAAGAAAAATATATGAATTTGCATTAAGTAATGTACCTAAAGCGATGGCATCTTGTATAGAAAAAAGTGGCGTTCCAATAGAAAAAGTAAAAAAAGTACTAATTCATCAAGCTAATGAAAAAATGGACGAAGCTATTATACATCGATTCTTTAAACAATATAAGCAATCCCCGCCAGAAGGCATTATGCCAATGAGCATTCATAAATTAGGGAATTCTAGTGTTGCAACCGTACCTACACTTTTTGATTTAATGATGAAAGGCAAATTAGAAAGTCAAGAACTTCACAAAGGTGATGTTATCATTTTTGCGTCAGTTGGTTCTGGAATGAACATCAATGCGATTGTGTATCAAATGTAAAAAAGTTGAACGTTAGAAGTTGAAAGTTGGAAGAAAAAAGTAAATTTGTACACCAATTTTAATTTCAATGTACGAAAAAACATATCCGAGCAAACGATTCAACATCACTTTAGATTTTCTAAAAAAACATATCAAAACTTCTGAAACCATTTTTGATTTAGGCGTTCCAAATCCTTTTTCAAAAATCATGGTGGATAATGGTTATACTGTTATCAATACAAAAGGTGAAGACATTGACAACGACCAATCGGCGCTTCAAACTGAAAACTACAATGTGTTTACGGGTTTTGAAATTTTCGAACACTTACTTAATCCTTATACTGTTTTACAAAACGTAAAAGCGGATAAAATTTTAATTTCAATTCCTTTACGTTTGTGGTTTTCTCCAGCTTACCGTAGCAAAACCGATATGTGGGACAGGCATTATCATGAATTTGAAGATTGGCAATTGGATTGGCTACTTGAAAAAGCAGGATTCAAAATTGTAGACCGAGTAAAATTCACTCATCCAGTTAAAAAATTAGGTTTTAGACCTTTATTGAGATGGTTTACACCAAGATATTATTTGGTTTACGCTGAAAGAGTGAAAAGTGATAAGTAAAAAGTGACAAGCCAAATGAAATACTACATTATCATTCCTGCTTACAACGAAGAAGCTTTTATGAGTTTAACGTTACAATCTTTAGTAGAACAAACCGTTTTACCAACAAAAATTGTAGTGGTGAATGATAATTCTACCGATAAAACTCCGGAAATTGTTTCTGAATTTGCTTCCAAATATCCATTTATCACTTTAGTGAATAAAAAATCAGATGCCATTCATTTACCTGGAAGTAAAGTGATTCAAGCATTTCAGGAAGGAGAAAAAAATATTGATGACAATTATGACATCATTGTAAAGGTAGATGCCGATTTAATTTTTCAAAAAAACTACTTCGAAACGATTATAAAACATTTTCAATCCGATGAGACAATTGGAATGGTGGGCGGATTTTGTTACATCGAGAAAAATGGAAATTGGGTTTTAGAAAATCTTACCGATAAAGACCATATTCGAGGTGCTTTAAAAGCGTATCGTGCAGCAACCTTCAAACAAATTGGAGGCTTAAAACCACAAATGGGTTGGGATACTGTTGACGAATTACTTTGTAAATTCTACCATTGGAAAGTCGTGACAGATGAAAGTTTACATGTAAAACACTTAAAACCTACAGGTGCTAGCTACAACCAAGCCGCAAGATTCAAACAAGGAGAAGCATTCTATACTCTAGGTTACGGATTTTTTATTACAGCCGTTGCATCTTTAAAATTAGCGATGCGAAAAGGAAGACCTTTATTATTTTTAGATTACATCAAAGGGTTTTGGAAAGCCAAAAGAGAAAACAAAACCATGTTGGTAACACCTGAACAAGCAAAATTTGTTAGAAAATATCGTTGGAAGAAGATGAAAGAGAAGTTATTTTAATCTTTTCCATAAAAATATAGTATTTTTACTGCTTACTAGAAACTGAATTCAGAACACTATTAAAATGATGCTCATTCGCTACTTATCACAAATAGGAAAATACTTCATCATGTTGAAAGAAATTTTCAACAAGCCAACAAAATGGTCGGCCATGAAACAATTGATCTTAAAAGAAGTTGATGATTTAATCATTGGTTCGCTAGGAATTGTTTCTTTTATATCATTTTTCGTTGGAGGTGTTGTGGCTATTCAAACCGCATTAAATTTAACCAATCCGTTAATTCCTAAATTTTTAATTGGATTTGCAACGCGTCAGTCAGTTATTTTAGAGTTTGCTCCTACTTTTATTTCTATCATTATGGCGGGAAAAATGGGTTCATTTATCACTTCTAGTATAGGTACAATGCGTGTTACGGAGCAAATAGATGCTCTAGAAGTTATGGGAGTAAATTCCTTAAACTATTTAGTTTTTCCTAAAATCATCGCGTTATTTTTATATCCTTTTGTGATTGGATTAAGTATGTTTTTAGGTGTTTTTGGTGGTTGGATGGCAGCCGTTTATGGAGGATTCACTACAAGTTTCGAATTCACAACCGGACTTCAAGCGGAGTTTATACCATTTCATATAGCCTATGCTTTCATTAAAACTTTTGTATTTGCATTTATCTTAGCTACAATTCCTTCTTTCCATGGTTATTACATGAAAGGTGGTGCTTTAGAAGTAGGAAAAGCAAGTACGGTTTCTTTCGTTTGGACATCGGTAGTTATTATTTTAGTGAACTTTATATTAACCCAACTTCTTTTAAGCTAATGATTGAAGTAAAAAATATCGTAAAAAAGTTTGGCGAACAAACCGTTTTAAAGGGAGTTTCTACTCGTTTTGAAGCTGGAATGACCAATCTAATCATTGGACAAAGTGGTTCTGGAAAGACCGTTTTCTTAAAATCGCTATTAGGAATTCATACGCCAGATAGCGGCACTATTTCTTTCGACGGTAGAATATATTCTGAACTTTCAAACGATGAAAGACGTGAGTTAAGAACAGAAATTGGGATGGTATTTCAAGGAAGTGCTCTTTTTGATAGTATGACGGTGGAAGAAAATGTTGGGTTTCCCTTAAAAATGTTTACCAATAAATCGGCAAAAGAAATTAAAGAACGTGTCGATTTTGTAATTGACAGAGTTCACTTAGTGAATGCGCACCAAAAAAGACCTTCTGAAATTTCGGGTGGAATGCAAAAGCGTGTGGCGATTGCTAGAGCTATTGTAAACAATCCTAAATATCTATTTTGTGATGAGCCTAATTCAGGTTTGGACCCAAAAACGGCGATTGTAATCGACAATTTGATTCAGGAAATCACACAAGAATACAACATTACCACAGTAATTAACACACACGATATGAACTCGGTAATGGAAATTGGCGAAAAAATTGTGTTCTTAAAAAATGGTTTATTAGAATGGGAAGGCTCCAACAAAGAAATATTCAAAACCGATAACGAAGCTGTTACCGATTTTGTATACTCTTCAGAATTATTCAAACGTGTTCGAAAAATGTATTTGGAAGATGATGTGAAATAGTACTACTGAATTTTAGATACTATTTGCTTAATATCTTGCTCTTTATTTTTTGGATAAATCAACAAAACATCGTCTTTATCTACGATAATATAATCGGTTAAACCATCAATTACGACAAGCTTTTTACCTTCGGTTCTGATAATGTTATTGGTTGCGTTTTCAAGATAAACAGAAGCATTAACTACGGCATTTTCTTGTTCGTCTTTTGGTAATTTATCATATAGCGAACCCCAAGTTCCTAAATCGTTCCAGTCGAAAGTTGCTGGTAACACATAAACATTTTGGGCTTTTTCCAAAATAGCATAATCCACCGAAATATTTTGAGCTAAAGGATAATTATCTCTTATAAAAGCTTCTTCTTTTGGTGTATTTAAAGCCTCATAACCATTCATAAAATGATCATACATCACCGGTTGAAACTCTTCATAAGCTTTTAAAACGGTTTTAGCACTCCAAACAAAAATTCCAGCATTCCAAAGATAATTTCTACTTTGTATGAACTTTCTTGCGGTTGCATAATCTGGTTTTTCTCTAAACTGCTTCACCTTTTTAATTGGACGAGAATCTAATTTATCGAATTCGATATAACCATAACCTGTGTTGGCAAACGTTGGTAAAATCCCTAACGTCATTAAGTTTTCATCGCGCTCACAAAAATCAAAAGCATATTGAAGGTTAGAACAAAACTGCACCTCATCTTCAATCCAATGGTCAGAAGGCGCCACTACCATAATGGCATCAGGATTTTGTTTTTTAATTTTCAAAGAAGCATACAAAATGCAAGGTGCTGTATTACGCATAGCAGGTTCTAAAACAATTTGCTCTTGTTGAATCATTGGTAATTGCTCTAAAACGATATCATTATAAACTTCATTTGTAAGAATTAAAATATTCTCCTTTGGGATAATTTGATACAAACGTGTGAATGTTTTTTGAATCAATGTTTCACCTGTTCCTAACATATCGTGAAATTGCTTAGGAAATTCGGTTGTACTTACTGGCCAAAAACGAGAACCAACTCCTCCAGCCATTATGATTGCGTAATAATTTTTGTTCATTTTATATGTTTTTTGTTGCTAGAACTTGTTCGGCAACAATTCTACTTCTGCATTAGGTTGAAACAAATACAAGCGTCCAGAACTTATTTCTAAACATTCGTATCGCTTAACTCTTAATGCTATTTTTTTAAAAATTTTTCCATTGTGAATTCTAAAATGACTTCCCATTGGAATTTCAAAGATATAATTTTTATCGGTTTCTTTTTGGTCAAATTGCTTTAAAGCGATGGCTAATTTTGCATCTGTATCGCTACTCGCTTTTGGATTTCGAAAATGTTTGGCAAGTAATGGTAATAATTGATTTGGGAATATTTCAGGACGAATAAACGGCACCATCATTCTTTGAAAAGTGAGTTTCCATTCATCTCCATGGGGTTTTATATTTCGACCATATTTTTCGAATGCTACTAAATGCGCAATTTCATGAATTAGTGTTATTAAAAATCGGTATTTATTCAAACTAGCATTCACAGTAATCAAATGATAGCCTTGCGCATCTTTTCGATAATCACCATGGCGGGTTTGACGTTCATTAACGATTTTAAGATGCACATGATTCGCTTTGATTAACTCAAAACAAGGATGAACTGCGTGTTCAGGTAAGTATTTTTT
>RXJZ01000006.1 GCA_003963025.1 Flavobacteriaceae bacterium | reverse complement strand
ACAACAATTAACTAAAGTGTTGGCTGAGTTAGAAGGTGTTTCTCAAGGGAAATTATCACCAGAAGAAAAGACGGATTTAAAATTAAATGTAGTTGGTAAGTTGCCAGACGTTTTATTAGACAATACAGATAGAAACAGGACTTCTCCGTTTGCATTCACAGGAAATAAATTTGAGTTTAGAGCAGTTGGTTCTTCTGCAAACTGTGCCGTTTCAATGACGACTTTAAATACAATTGTGGCAAAACAATTAAAAGATTTCAAAAATGAAGTTGACGCTTTAATCGAAAAAAAGGATTTAAAGAAAGACGAAGCAATTTTCAATGTATTGAGAGAATACATCAAGCAAACGAAAACGATTCTTTTCGAAGGAGATGGTTATAGTGAAGCTTGGGAAAAAGAAGCTAAAAAACGTGGTTTGAGTAATCACAAAACAACTCCACAAGCATTAAAAGCGAAAGTTTCTAAAAAAGCAATTGCATTGTTTGGTGAAATGGGCGTAATGAATCATGTTGAGGTAGAATCACGTTACGAAATTGAATTGGAAGAATACGTGAAAAAAATCCAAATCGAAGGTCGTGTTCTTGGTGATATTGCTCGTAATCATGTGGTTCCAACGGCTATTCGTTACCAAAATGTATTGATTGAAAATGTAAAAGGATTAAAAGAAATCTTTGGTAAAGACTTTGAGAAAATTGCAAAAGAACAAATTTCGTTAATCAAAGAAATTTCAGAACATATTGAAGGAATTAATTCTAAGGTTGAAAAAATGACCGAAGAACGCAAAAAAGCAAATGCCTTAACCAGCACAGAAAAAATGGCAGACGCATATTGTGATAAAGTAAAACCATATTTTGAAGAAATTCGTTATCATGCTGATAAATTAGAATTATTAGTAGACGACGAACTTTGGACATTAACTAAATACAGAGAATTGTTATTTACAAAGTAATTAAAATAAAAATCCCAATCTTTCGATTGGGATTTTTTGTTTGGCACTTGTTGATAATTTACCCCTAAATTAACTAATCAAGTACTTAGAATTATTTGCAATATTTTGCAAATTTTGTTAGTGAAATACTTTTAACCCCTTAAATTATTTAACACTAACAGTTTCAAAACTATAGTAAGGGATATAGCTTTGAAAAGCTTAAAAATTTAGATACGTCAAAATTAAGAGGTTTTGTTCGAGAAGTTGCTGTAGTTTTTCTGCATATTTTTGCTAAAATGCATTTTTTTTTCAGCTTTTCAGAAAAAAAAAGTCTAGCAAAAGCTAGACGTTAAAAATTTAAAAGTAATAGTATTAAATTTTACTGATTGCTGTTTCATATTTAGCATTCACTACATTCCAATCAATTACGTTGAAAATAGCGGTTAAATATTCATTACGTTTGTTTTGATAGTGTAAGTAGTAAGCGTGTTCCCAGACATCAATGGCTAAAATAGGAGTACCTCTAACTTCAGCGTTTGGCATTAGTGGATTATCTTGATTAGCGGTGCTAGTCACGGCTAATTTCCCATCACGAGTAACTACTAGCCATGCCCATCCACTTCCAAATTGTCCTGATGCAGCATCGGTAAGTTGTTTTTGTAAATTGTCAAACGAACCCATTTCGGCAGTAATAGCTTCTGCTAAAACGCCTTTTGGAGTGCCACCACCTTTTGGATTTAATATTTCGAAAAACAAATTGTGGTTGTAGTAGCCACCAGCATTATTTCTGATTTCTTTATTGTTTACGTCTAAGTTTTTTAGAATATCTTCAACGGTTTTTAGTTCTAAATCGGTTCCAATTACGGCTTTGTTTAGTTTGTTTGCGTAACCTAAATGATGTTTTGAATAGTGGATTTCCATAGTACGACCATCAATATGAGGTTCTAAGTCTTCATAAGTATATTTTAATCCTCGCATTTGGAAAATACCGCCTTCAGTAACTTTAACATCTGCAGGGTTTCCTAGAGCCGAAATTTTAGTTTCTACTTCAGGATCTGGAATTTTTACTTCAACGAGATCGTTTTCTTTTTTACAACTTGTTATCATTAGCGACACACAAGCTATCCACAACAAAGACTTTTTCATGATAGTAGTTGTAGATTTCGTTCTTTTAATAATTCGTTTATAATTCGAATATACTCGCTTTTAGCTTCCGTAACAGTTAAATGTTTTACTTGCATCCAAGCGTTAAGTTTGAAAGCATTTATGATATCTTGTGGGTTTTGAAATAATAGTGAGTTGGTCGTTTCGGAAGTAGCTTGTTTGTACAAACCATACAATATCAATTGCACATCGTGAGGCACTGATTCTTGTGGAATCAATTGCGCATTAGCAAATGCTTCATCAAATAATGTATTTAAATCCTTTTCGCTCATTATCTATGCCTTTTTACTAATAATAGTTTTATTTCCGATAGCTTTATCACCTAATTTTACGTTAATTTCTGTTCCTAATGGTAAATAAATATCTACTCTTGAACCAAATTTAATGAATCCAGCATCTTTGCCTTGAACAACTCGCATGCCTTCTTGAGCATAATTTACAATTCGTCTTGCTAAAGCACCTGCAATTTGACGATATAATATTTCGCCATATATTCTGTTATTAATAACAACAGTAGTTCTTTCATTTTCTTCACTTGCTTTTGGATGCCAAGCTACTAAGTATTTTCCAGGGTGATATTTGCTGTATTTTACAATTCCGTTTACGCAATAGCGCGTAACGTGAACGTTGATAGGCGACATAAAGATAGAAACCATTAAACGTTTGTCTTTGAAATATTCAGGTTCAAAAACTTCTTCAATTACCACCACTTTTCCATCAACTGGAGCTAAAATGTGATTGTCACTATTGTCTGCAACACGAGTTGGGTTTCTGAAAAATTGTAAAACCAAAATTAAAATTACCAATGCAAACAAATACAAAGCAGTTCGTAACCAATTTATTGAAACAAATGCATCGGTTAAGAAAATAATCCCAACAACTAATAGTAGGGTAATTAGAATGATTTTAGCGCCTTCTTTATGAAACATAGTATAAAATTAAATAAAATAAATTAATAAAAGGAATTACAAATATAATACTATCT
>RXJZ01000152.1 GCA_003963025.1 Flavobacteriaceae bacterium | reverse complement strand
TTTAATATGACGACCATTAAAATGTTTGTGGTAGACGATGTAGAAGAAATGTTACGTAAAAGAGAAGATTCTATTATTCAAAGACTTTCTATGAGTGCTGAGAAAACCCAACGATTATTTTTCTGTTCACAAATTACCGAAAGAGTAGAAGTGTTAGCTGACAGAATTATGATTGAACCCTTGTTTTTTGAGATGAAAGACTAATAAACAAAAACGCCTGATTTACTTCAGGCGTTTTTGTTATTATTTTACTTGGTCTAAACCTCTTTTTCTTAGTAAAGGTTCTATGGTTGGTTCTGCACCTCTAAAGCTTTTGTAAAGTTCCATTGGTTCTTCAGTTCCTCCTTTTTCTAAAATGTTTTTTCGGAAAGAGTTAGCACTATCTTGGTTAAACAATCCATTTGTTTTGAATACTTCAAAAGCATCAGTATCTAAAACTCCAGACCAAATATAGCTGTAGTATCCAGCTGAATATCCACCAGAAAAAATATGATTGAAATAAGTGCTTCTATATCTTGGAATTATTGTAGTTGGTAAATTAATTCTGCTCATAGCTTCTTTTTCGAAAGTTTCTGCATCAATTTTAATAGTTTCTGATTGAGTGTGATATTGCATATCTAAAAGTGAAGCTGCTAAATATTCGATAGTTGCAAATCCTTGGTCAAAAGTACCTGCTTTTTGCATTTTCTCAATTAAAGTGTCAGGAATTACTTCTCCAGTTTTATAGTGTTTTGCATACATTTTCATCACTTCTGGTTCGGCAGCCCAATTTTCCATAATTTGCGATGGTAATTCTACGAAATCTCTTGGAACACTTGTGCCTGCCAAACTTTCATAAGTTACATTCGATAATAATCCGTGTAAAGCGTGACCAAATTCATGGAAAAAGGTACTTACTTCATCAAAAGTTAATAAAGCTGGAGCGTTTTCAGTTGGTTTAGTAAAGTTACAAACAATTGAAACTATTGGAGCAATTCGTTTTCCATCTTCCATTTTTTGAGTTCGGTACGAAGTCATCCAAGCACCACCTCTTTTAGAAGTTCTTGGGTGAAAATCCATGTATAAAATTCCGACGTGATTTCCGTTTGCTTCAGTAACTTCCCAAACCGTTACGTCTTCGTGGTATTTTGGAACATTATTTAATTGTTTAAATTGTAAGCCATATAAATTTTTACAAACGGTAAAAACACCTTCTCTTGTTTTTTCTAAACTAAAGTATGGTTTCATTTCTTGTTCATCCAAATCAAAACGTTCTTTTCTGATTTTTTCTGCATAATATCTCCAATCATATGGTTGAACATCGTTTTTAATCCCATCTTTTAACATCATTTCTTTGATGTCAGCCGCTTCTTTGTTTGCCATGTCTAGAGCTGGAGCCCATAAATTTATTAATAGTTTAGTGGCAGTTTCAGGATTTTTAGCCATCGATTTTTCTAATACATAATCGGCATGCGTTTTATAACCTAGAAGTCTAGCTTTTTCACTTCTTAAATTAGCAATTTTAATAGTTAATTCTTTGTTGTCTTTATCATTGTTATTGTTAGCTCTCATTTGATAAGCATTCCAAATTTCCTGACGTAATTTTCTGTTTGAACTATATTGTAAAAATGGCATTACACTTGAATTTGATAAAGTAAAAACCCATTTTCCAGCTTTTCCTTTTGCTTTAGCATCAGAAGCTGCAGTTTCGATAAGTTCGTTTGGTAATCCAGCTAAATCATTTTTGTTTGAAATTACTAATTCATACGAATTGGTTTCAGCTAAGATATTTTGACCATATTTTAAAGTAGCAACTGCGATTTCAGAGTTGATTTGTCTCAATTTTTTTTTGTTTTCATCGGATAAGTTTGCACCGCTTCTAACGAAACTTTTATAAAGATTCTCAAGGATTTTTCTTTGTTCTTCATTTAATTTGAAGTCATTTTGGTTGTCCCATACCATTTTTACTTTTTGAAATAAAGCATCATTTAAAAAAATATTATCATTATGTGCAGATAATTTTGAGGCCAATTCTTTTGCAATAGCCTGAATTTCTTCATTGGTATTTGCGCTATTTAAATTATAGAAAACCGTATTTACCTTTGAAAGTAACTTTCCTGAGTTTTCCATTGCTAAAACCGTATTATCAAAAGTTGGTTTTTCTTTATTGGAAACTATCGCATTAATTTCTGCTTCTTGTTTTTTTATTCCTTCTAAAATAGCAGGTTTAAAGTGTTCATTTTTTATTAAATGAAAAGGCGGAACTTGGTAAGGTGTAGTATACGTTTCAAAAAACGGATTCATGTTTGCTTTGTTTTTTTCTTGTGAATTAACGGATACAGCACTAGTAATGGCTGAGAATAAAAGTAATGTTTTGATTTTCATTTTAGTGAAATTTAAAGCGTAAAAATAATAGATTTCAACAAGTATGTCTAATACTTAACGATATTTTATGAAATGTAATTCTCGCATTCGAAAATCTGAATTTTAAATCTATCTTTGCACCTTTAAAAATTTCAGTAAAAAGGCTTTATACTTTTTACTTCTAACTTTTTACTTTAAAAAATGATTACAGTAAACGACATTGCCGTAGAATTTGGCGGAACTACCCTTTTTAGTGATATTACTTTTGCTATTAATGAAAATGATAAAATTGCTTTAATGGGTAAAAATGGAGCAGGAAAATCAACTTTGTTAAAAATTGTAGCCGGAGCCAATAAACCTACTAGAGGTGGAATTTCGGCACCAAGTGATGCTGTAATTGCTTATTTACCGCAACATTTGCTTACTTCTGATAATTGTACCGTAATGGAAGAAACTTCAAAGGCATTTTCTGAAGTTTTAAACATGAAAAAAGAAATCGATGATATCAACGAACAATTAACAGTTCGAACGGATTATGAAAGTGATGAATACATGAAGTTAATCGAACGCGTTTCGGAATTATCTGAAAAATTTTATTCGATTGAAGAAGTGAATTATGAAGCGGAAGTTGAGAAAGTTTTAAAAGGTTTAGGTTTTGAAAGAGAAGATTTTACTCGATTAACATCAGAATTTTCTGGAGGCTGGAGAATGCGTATCGAATTAGCCAAAATCTTATTGAAAAAACCTGATTTGATTCTTTTAGATGAGCCTACAAATCACTTGGATATGGAAAGTATTCAATGGTTAGAAGAGTTTTTAATCAATCAGGCTAAAGCGGTAATGGTAATTTCGCACGATAGAGCGTTTGTTGATAATATTACGAATCGTACTATTGAAGTTACGATGGGAAGAATTTACGATTACAAAGCAAAATATTCAGACTATTTGGTTTTACGTCAAGATAGAAGAATTCACCAACAAAAAGCATATGATGAGCAACAGAAATTTATTGCTGAAAATCAAGCTTTTATTGAGCGATTTAGAGGAACATTTTCAAAAACTGAACAAGTACAGTCGCGTGTTCGTATGTTAGAAAAATTAGTTCTTGTAGAAGTTGACGAAGTAGATACATCGGCTTTAAAATTAAAATTTCCACCATCACCTCGTTCTGGACAATATCCTGTTGTTGTGAGTGAGCTTACTAAAAAATATGGTGATCATGTAGTCTTCAATAATGCTAATATGGTTATTGAAAGAGGTCAAAAAGTAGCTTTCGTAGGTAAAAATGGAGAAGGAAAATCAACCATGATTAAAGCCATTATGGGCGAAATTGATTACGAAGGCGGAAAAGTTGAAATTGGTCATAATGCTCAAATCGGTTACTTTGCACAAAATCAAGCTTCTTTATTAGATGGAGAAGCAACTGTTTTTGATACGATTGATAGAATTGCAGTTGGAGATATTCGTACGAAAATTAAAGATATGTTGGGCGCTTTCATGTTTAAAGGTGATGATATCCAAAAGAAAGTAAAAGTGCTTTCAGGAGGAGAGAAAACACGTTTGGCCATGATTAAATTATTGTTAGAACCTGTAAACGTTTTAATTCTGGATGAGCCAACAAATCACTTAGATATGAAAACTAAAGACATCATTAAAGATGCATTACGAGATTTTGACGGAACATTAATTTTAGTTTCACACGACCGTGATTTCCTTGATGGTTTAGCTGAAAAAGTATTCGAATTTGGACACAAACGCGTTAAAGAACATTTTGAAGATATCAAAGGCTTCTTAGCACATAAGAAAATGGAATCTTTGAAAGAGATTGAAAAATAAATTAAAAGCTCCAATTGAAGCTTTTAATTTTTAGTATTGATTGAGAAGTTAATTAGTGTTTTATAAAATCTAGGAAAACCAATATTGTTAATTTCTGTTGTTTCTAATTTTGGATTATTCGCTACATTCAAAGTGTCGGCTCTTTTGTCATTATATAAAGGCATTTGAATAGTAACTAATTTATTGTTAGATAAGTTCAAATTTTTGATAATTCCATTTGGATAAAAAAAGGATTTCATTTTATTGTTTGAAAAATTGACTGATTCAAGATCTCTTTCTTCTTTAAATATAACTTTTTTTGAAATTTTATTATGACTAAAGTTTAGTTTTTTAATCCCTTTTGGAAGTTTGTTTTCTTCAAAAGTTGCTATTCTATTTTTAGAAATATTAAGTTCAATAATCGTAAATTTTGATAAATCAGGTTGTGTTTTTAAATTTTTATTTGATAAATCAAGATGATAAATAGTGTCAGATTGACTTAATTCGTTTGTATTAAATTTCGTATAAGTTTTACAACTTGATAGTTGAATAAGTATTATTAATAATATAACTTTCTTCATAAACTTCTTTTAAAGTTAAAATTATAACTTCTTGAGTGTGTAATTATAAGGGTTATTAGATTCTAAATGCATAGTAAAATGCAAGTTGCCATCCTTAAAATAGAATGATGCTTCTTTTTTTATTTTAATATTTGCAAGATTTGTTAAATCCAAAAACAGTAAGTTATTAATCATTTCATAAGTTCCTTTGAAAGTTGGAAATAACGCTTTTTCTGAAAAAAAATAATAAAACTCATTCTCATTTCTAAATTCGAAAATCACTTCTCTATTATCGCCTCTAATTGAAGCTTTATAATCTTGTTGTAAAATTTTATTGCGATAGAGTTTTTGCATTTTTTCCGATAAAACTATCGAATCGTTTTCAACTTTATAAAAATAATCATTATTCAAAATTTCAATAACTTTCCATTTACCAATTAAAGCTTTGTTCTCTTGGGCAATTATCATATTCGATAAAAATACTATTAGAATCGTAATTATTTGCTTCATAAAAAGATGTTTTCAAATTTCATTCTAAAATCATTTTTTCCTCCATTTCTCAATACCTAAAACATAAATGGTTTTTGTATTCGAATTAAATTTGATTTTATCGTGTCGTTTTGTTTTTCTCTTGTGCTTGAAGTGCAAAGATGAATAAAACAATTATGATAATTTATTTAAAGTTCGTTGTTTTTAATTTTTGATGATACATCTGAGCCTCCCCATTCAACTAGAGTAAAACCTTTTCTTTGAGTTTTAGGTAGTTGTTGCTCGTTGATTCGAGTATAATTTTCTAAACCATAAAATTCCATATAAATTCTAAGTGTGGTTTCTGGTTTAGGATTTATATTTAAAGTGGCAATTTCATTACATTCTTCATTTACTAAGAAATGAATAAAGTTGTGTTTATTACGTTCTAAAATAGGTAACCAATATTGTATGAAATCATTCGTTTCTTGATTGTTTAAACCAATGTGTTCTAGTTTTTCGATGAAAAATTCGGTTAACTTTTCTTTCGATACTATAAAACCATCTTCATATTTATAATGTTCCTCAGAGAAATCAATGGTTCCGTCCCAAAATAGCGAACTGTAGTAACGATTGGTTTTTTTATCAAAAATTTGTCCGTTTGGCTCAGCTATTACTTCCCAATTTTT
>RXJZ01000035.1 GCA_003963025.1 Flavobacteriaceae bacterium | reverse complement strand
GTGAAAGGTCCGTTGATGTGTGGCTCTAATTCAGATAAATTGATTTCAATTAATTGGTCGAAATATTGTGCTGGATTCGCATAAACTTCGGAATCGGCTGTTAAGTAAGATGCTACTTTATCAGCAGCATTTACTACATCTTGACGACCAGTTGCCGCTAAATATCTTCTCATAGAATCATCGTAACCAAAAGTTGAAGTAGTAGCTCCGATTTCAGCTCCCATATTACAAATGGTTCCTTTTCCGGTACACGACATCGATTCAGCACCTTCTCCGAAATATTCAACAATAGCACCAGTTCCACCTTTTACAGTTAAAATATCAGCTACTTTTAAAATAACGTCTTTTGGAGCGGTCCAACCGTTTAATTTACCTGTTAATTTAACTCCAATTAATTTTGGAAATTTTAATTCCCAAGACATGCCAGACATTACATCAACCGCATCAGCACCACCAACACCGATGGCTAACATTCCTAAACCACCTGCATTTACGGTATGTGAATCGGTTCCAATCATTAATCCACCAGGAAAAGCATAGTTTTCTAAAACAATTTGGTGAATAATTCCTGAACCCGGTTTCCAAAATCCAATTCCGTATTTGTTTGACACTGATGACAAGAAATCAAAAACTTCTTTGGATTGTTTATTTGCGAAAGCTAAATCAGCTTCTGCACCTGATTTTGCTTGAATTAAATGGTCGCAATGAACAGTTGTGGGAACCGCTACAGTTTTCTTTCCAGCATGCATAAATTGTAACAAGGCCATTTGCGCTGTTGCATCCTGACAAGCTACTCTATCGGGAGCAAAATCAACATAATCTTTTCCTCTGGTGAAGGATTGCGATGGCATTCCTTCCCATAAATGCGAATACAAAATTTTCTCCGACAAAGTTAAAGGACGCCCAACCAAATCACGAGCTTTATCTACTCGTGCTGCCATGTTAGCGTAGACTTTTTCAATCATTTCTATATCAAATGCCATAGTAATTTATTTTGTGTGTTATTTAATCCCACTAATTTACAAAAATTTGAACAGATAAAAACAAAAAAGCCCAAGTAAAAACTTGAGCTTTTCATTTTGATATCATAGATTTAATTATCCTACTAACAATTTATGCGATGGAGCAAACTTAGTTAAGTTGATTCCTTCAACCGCTTTTTTGTATTCTTCAATTGAAGGTGTTCTTCCTAAAATTGTAGACAACACTACAACTGGAGTAGATGATAATAATGATTCTCCTTTTTTCTCTGCTGTATCTTCAACTACACGACCTTGGAATAAACGTGTTGATGTCGCCATAACCGTATCACCTTTAGAAGCTTTTTCTTGGTTCCCCATACAAAGGTTACAACCTGGACGCTCTAAATACAACATGTTTTCGTATTCCGTACGAGCAACTGCTTTTGGTGCATTATCATCAAATTCGAAACCTGAATATTTTTGTAATACTTCCCAATCGCCTTCTGCTTTTAATTCATCCACAATGTTGTATGTTGGAGGAGCCACTACTAATGGTGCTTTGAATTCTACTTTACCTTGTTGTTTTTCGATATTTTTCAACATTTGCGCTAAGATTTTCATATCGCCTTTGTGAACCATACAAGATCCGATGAATCCTAAATCTACTTTTTTCTCACCTCCGTAGAAAGAAAGTGGACGAATTGTATCGTGCGTATAACGTTTTGAAACATCTTTATTATTTACATCTGGATCAGCAATCATTGGTTCCGCAATTTGATCCAAATCCACTACCACTTCAGCATAATATTTGGCATTAGCATCTGGACGTAAAGCTGGTTTTTCACCTGATCTGATTTCTGCAATACGTTGGTTTGCTTTGTCAATTAATCCTTGAAGTACAAGATTTTTGTTGTCCATACCTTTGTCAATCATGATTTGGATTCTTCCTTTTGCAATTTCTAATGATTCAATTAACGTTTCATCTTCAGAAATACAAATAGATGCTTTTGCTTTCATTTCAGCAGTCCAGTCTGTAAATGTAAACGCTTGGTCAGCAGTTAATGTTCCAATGTGAACTTCAATAATTCTTCCTTGGAAAACGTTTTCACCTCCAAATTGGTGTAACATTTGCGCTTGAGTTGCGTGAACTACATCTCGGAAATCCATATAATCTGGCATGTTTCCTTTGAAAGTAACTTTTACCGATTGCGGAATTGGCATAGAAGCTTCACCAGTTGCCAAAGCAAGTGCCACAGTTCCTGAATCTGCTCCGAAAGCAACCCCTTTTGACATTCTAGTATGAGAGTCACCACCAATAATGATAGCCCACTCATCAACTGTAATATCATTTAATACTTTGTGAATAACATCGGTCATTGCATGGTAAACACCTTTAGGGTCACGTGCTGTAATCAATCCGAAATCATTCATGAATTGCATTAATTTTGGAATATTAGCTTGTGCTTTTTTATCCCAAACCGAAGCTGTATGACAACCTGATTGGTACGCTGCATCAACAATTGGAGAAATTACAGTTGCCGCCATTGATTCTAATTCTTGAGCCGTCATCAAACCTGTAGTATCTTGCGAACCTACGATGTTTACTGTAACACGAACGTCTGAACCTGCGTGTAACACATTTTTAGAAAGTGTTCCAACAGCGTTTTTATTGAAGATTTTTTCAACCGCTGTTAATCCTTGACCTTCGATATGAATTTCTTTTGAAGGTGCATATACAAGAGGCGCATCAATTCCTAAAGTTTTAGCAGCAAAAGTTTGTAGTTTTTTACCAAAAACGATAGCATACGAACCACCTGCTTTGATAAATTCCATTTTTTGTGGTGTAAATGATCTTGAAATATCAATCAATTCTTTATCACCATTGTATAATTTTTTAGTTTTCGTATTGATAGTTAAAACCGTTCCAGTTGCAACTGAATATACTTGTTCTAAAATTGGCTCTCCATTTTCATCGCGAACTAATTCTCCGTTGGCATCTGTTTTTTTAACCCAGTTTTTCAAATCGATTCCGATACCACCAGTTACGTCAACTGTAGTAAGGAAAATTGGAGAAATTCCGTTAGTTCCACCTACGATTGGAGCGAAATTTACGAATGGCACATAAGGACTCGCTTGTTTT
>RXJZ01000037.1 GCA_003963025.1 Flavobacteriaceae bacterium | reverse complement strand
ATTGATTTAAGAAAGCGACAAAATGAGTACAAAATTTACTGAATACAAAGGACTTGACTTGCCAACAGTAGCATCAGAAGTTCTTGATTTTTGGAAGAAAAATAACGTCTTTGAACAATCGGTATCTTCTCGTGAAGGTGCTACACCTTACGTGTTTTTTGAAGGTCCACCATCAGCAAATGGTTTGCCTGGAATTCACCACGTGATGGCGCGTGCGATTAAAGATATTTTTTGTCGTTATAAAACTCAAAAAGGTTACCAAGTTAAGCGTAAAGCAGGTTGGGATACGCACGGATTACCTGTAGAATTAGGTACCGAAAAAGAATTAGGCATCACCAAAGAAGACATCGGAAAAACCATTTCAGTTACTGAATACAACGAAGCGTGTAAAAGAACTGTTATGCGTTACACCGACGTTTGGAATGACCTTACGGAAAAAATGGGCTATTGGGTAGATATGGAAGACCCATATGTGACCTACAAATCCAAATACATGGAAACCGTTTGGTGGTTGCTAAAACAAATTTACAATAAAGATTTACTATACAAAGGCTACACGATTCAGCCATATTCGCCAAAAGCGGGAACAGGTTTGTCTTCGCATGAAGTGAATCAACCAGGTTCATACCGTGATGTTACAGATACAACGATTGTTGCGCAATTCAAAGCAAAAGACGAAACGTTACCAAGTTTCTTGCAAGGTTTTGGAACGGTTCATTTCTTAGCTTGGACGACTACACCTTGGACGTTGCCATCAAATACAGCATTAACAGTTGGTCCAAAAATCGATTATGTTTTAGTAAAAACGTTCAACCAATATACTTTTGAAGCGGTAAATGTGGTTTTAGCTAAGAATTTAGTTGGAAAACAGTTCGGAGGAAAGTATTTTGTAGCAGAATCAGAATCAGATTTTACAAATTATAAATCAGAAGATAAAAAGATTCCATACCAAATTTTAGCAGAAGCAAAAGGTGTTGATTTAGTTGGAATTCGTTACGAACAATTATTACCATTAGCGTTACCTTATCAAAATCCAGAAAATGCGTTTAGAGTAATTTCAGGTGATTTCGTGACTACTGAAGATGGAACTGGAATTGTTCATACTGCACCAACATTTGGAGCTGATGATGCTAAAGTGGCTAAAGAAGCTACTCCAGAAGTACCGCCAATGTTGGTTTTAGACGAAAATGGAAATCCAGTACCATTGGTAGATTTACAAGGAAGATTCATTCAAGGTTTAGGTGATTATTCTGGGAAATACGTTAAAAACGAATATTACAACGATGGAGAAGCGCCAGAACGTTCAGTTGACGTTGAAATCGCAATCCAATTAAAAGAAGAAAACAAAGCCTTCAAGGTTGAAAAATACGTCCACAGTTACCCACATTGTTGGAGAACGGACAAACCAATTTTATACTATCCATTAGATTCTTGGTTCATCAAAGTAACCGAAATCAAAGATAGAATGTTCGACTTAAACGAAACCATCAACTGGAAGCCAAAAGCTACAGGAGAAGGTCGTTTCGGGAATTGGTTGAAAAATGCAAACGATTGGAACTTATCGCGTTCTAGATATTGGGGAATTCCTTTACCAATTTGGAGAAGTGAAGATGGAACTGAAGAAATGTTAGTGGGTTCAGTTGAAGAATTGTACAATGAAATCGAGAAATCAATCGCAGCAGGTTTCCAAACAGAAAATCCATACAAAGGATTCAAAATTGGCGACATGAGCGAAGCTAACTACGATTTAGTGGATTTACATAAAAATGTAGTAGACGGAATTGTTTTAGTTTCGCCATCAGGAAAACCAATGAAACGCGAAACTGATTTAATTGACGTTTGGTTCGATTCAGGTGCGATGCCTTATGCACAATGGCATTATCCTTTTGAAAACAAAGAATTAATTGACGAAAACAAAGCATTTCCAGCCGATTTTATTGCAGAAGGTGTTGACCAAACTCGTGGTTGGTTCTACACTTTACATGCAATCGGAACGTTAGTTTTCGACAAAATCGCATACAAAAACGTAGTTTCTAACGGATTAGTTTTGGATAAAAACGGACAAAAAATGTCGAAACGTTTAGGTAATGCTGTAGATCCATTTACCACTTTGGCTGAATATGGTCCAGATGCTACGCGTTGGTATATGATTTCGAATGCAAATCCTTGGGATAACTTAAAATTTGATATCGAAGGTGTGGCTGAGGTAAGAAGAAAATTCTTCGGAACACTTTATAATACGTATTCGTTCTTTGCTTTATATGCGAATATTGATGGTTTTAAATATGATGAAGCAGAAGTTCCATTAAACGAAAGACCTGAAATCGACCGTTGGATTTTATCGGAATTACATTCGTTAATTCAATTGGTAGATGAAGCGTATGCGGATTACGAACCAACAAAAGCGGCTCGTGCTATTTCTGATTTCGTTCAAGAAAACTTGAGTAATTGGTATGTTCGTTTGTGTAGAAGAAGATTCTGGAAAGGTGATTATGCGCAAGATAAAATTGCGGCTTATCAAACACTTTATACTTGTTTGGTAACGGTTGCGAAGCTTTCGGCTCCAATTGCACCGTTCTTTATGGACAAACTTTACAGAGATTTAACACAAGCTACAGGTTCTGAGTCATTTGAAAGCGTACATTTGGCCGAGTTTCCAAAAATGGTTGAAAACTTTGTTGATAAATCACTTGAAAGCAAAATGATGAAAGCTCAAACGGTTTCTTCATTAGTTTTATCGCTTCGTAAGAAAGAAATGATTAAAGTACGTCAACCGTTGCAAAGGGTTATGATTCCTGTACTTGACGATAATCAGCGTGCTGAAATTGAGGCGGTTTCGGATCTAATTAAAGCGGAAGTAAATGTGAAAGAAGTGAAGCTGTTAGACGATGCTTCGGGTGTTTTAGTGAAGCAAATTAAGCCTAATTTCAAAACATTGGGACCACGTTTTGGTAAAGATATGGGATTGATTTCCAAAGAGATACAGGGTTTTGGACAGGATCAAATTGCTAAGCTAGAGCGTGATGGCGAATTAGTTATGGATATTGCAGGAAAAAGTATAACTTTATCACAAGATGATGTTGAAATTTCATCGCAAGATATCC
>RXJZ01000159.1 GCA_003963025.1 Flavobacteriaceae bacterium | reverse complement strand
TTACCAACAAAACATCTTCGTGTCCTACCGTGTTTAAAACATGTAATACGTTTTTTACGCCTTCGGCATCTTTAACCGATGCACCTCCAAATTTGAATATTTTCATCTTAAAAATTAGTTGTGTTTGTATTAGGAACACAGATTATAGAAATTTCTAAAATTTTTATAATCTGTGTTCCAAAAATGATTTATTCGTTTAAAAAATTAGTAATTCCGTTTTCATCCATATGCACCACACGCCAATCGCCTAAAACTTTGGCGCCCGATTTTTCATAGAAATCAATGGCTGGTGTGTTCCAATCTAGAACGTTCCATTCGATTCTGCGGACATTTTCGGCTTTTCCTTGTTTGATGATTTCTTTGTAAAGCGCAAATCCGGCGCCTGTTCCACGTTTGTTTTCTTTTACAATTAAATCTTCTAAATGGATGGTTTTTCCTTTCCAAGTCGAATAACGATAATAGTACAAAGCCATTCCGATAATCTCGTTTTCAACTTCGGCAACAAAACATTGAAAAAGTGGATTTTCTGAAAAACCGTCACGAACTAAATCATCAACAGTAACTACAACAGCATCAGGTTCTTTTTCAAAAGTGGCTAATTCCTGAATCAATTCTAAAACCGAAGGCATGTCATTTTTTGTGGCTTTTCTGATAATCATTTTTCGTATTTTTTTACAAAAGTAAAATTAACTTAAACATCTTTTCAAATTAATTCTAACATTTTTTATGAATCTAATATTTTGCCAAAGGTCATAAATAATAGCCGTTTTTTTAAAAGGATTTTATTTTTTTGTGGCTATTTCACAAATTTACCGATATTTGTGCCTTAAACACAACTACATCCTTTTCGAAATGGAAGAAAGAAATAGAACCTTAGGCGAATTTATTATTGAACACCAAAATTCGTTTCAATATTCAACAGGAGAATTATCTCGAATTATCAATTCTATTCGTTTAGCCGCGAAAGTGGTAAATTACAAAGTAAACAAAGCCGGATTAGTAGATATCGTAGGGGCAGCTGGAGAACAGAATATTCAAGGCGAAGACCAACAAAAATTAGACGTTTACGCAAATGAAGTTTTTATTCAAACGCTAATCAATCGCGAAATTGTTTGTGGAATTGCTTCGGAAGAAAACGACGATTTCATTACTGTGGCAGGTTCAGATAATTCACACAACAATAAATATGTGGTTTTGATGGATCCATTAGATGGTTCTTCAAATATTGATGTGAATGTTTCGGTAGGAACAATTTTCTCAGTTTTCAGAAGAGTTACACCAGTTGGAACTCCTGTAACTATTGAAGATTTCTTGCAACCAGGCGTAAATCAAGTAGCAGCAGGTTATGTAATTTATGGAACTTCAACTATGTTGGTGTACACAACAGGTGATGGTGTTAACGGATTTACATTGAATCCAGCTATCGGTACATTCTATTTGTCACATCCTGATATGAAATATTCGGAAGACGGAAAAATTTACTCGATTAACGAAGGAAATTATGTTCATTTCCCACAAGGCGTAAAAGATTACATCAAATATTGCCAGTTAGAAGAAGGTGACAGACCTTATACGTCAAGATATATTGGAAGTTTAGTTTCTGATTTTCATAGAAACATGATTAAAGGCGGAATTTATTTATATCCAACCAGTTCAAAAGCTCCTAGTGGAAAATTACGTTTGCTTTACGAATGTAATCCAATGGCATTCATAGCAGAACAAGCAGGCGGAAAAGCTTCTGACGGTTACAAAAGAATCATGGAAATTCAACCAACCGAATTACACCAACGCGTTCCGTTCTTCTGCGGAAGTAAAAATATGGTAGAAAAAGCAGAAGAGTTTATGGCGAAAGCGAAGTAAATTCTTGAAATAGATAAAAATCAAAAAAGCACAAACTCATTCGAATTTGTGCTTTTGTATTTTAAAACAGATGGAAAATAATTAATAATCCAATTTTACGTATCCAATTTCTCTACTAATCTTAGCTTTTCTTCTGTTAATATAAGACGAAGAATTGGAAGCTTTGTACTTTCTCGGATTTGGTAAAATTGCTGCTATTCCAGCGGCTTCATAACGGGTTAAACTGGCGGCATCTTTTCTGTACCAATGTTTGGCTGCTGCTTCAGCTCCGTATACGCCATCGCCCATTTCGATACTATTTAGGTAAACCTCCATGATGCGTTTTTTACCCCAAATTAGTTCAATTAAAACGGTATAATACGCTTCTAAACCTTTACGAACATAACTTCTTCCTTGCCACAGAAAAACATTTTTTGCCGTTTGTTGCGAAATGGTGCTTCCGCCTTTTAAACGTTTGCCTTTCTGATTATTCTTAAACGCTTTTTGCATCGCTTCAAAATCAAAACCAGAATGTTCTAAAAAACGTCCGTCTTCACTGGCAATTACTGCTTTTTGAAGGTTTAATGAAATTTCGTCAATTGGCACCCATTCATGGCTGCACACCATATCTTTTCCAGCCGCATTATGTTCCAAAGCACGAATTCCCATCAAAGGTGTGAAAGGAACAGGAACAAATTTAAAAAGCAACACCACCGAAAAACTGATGATATTAAACCATAAAAAAAGCAACCAAAAGAAACGTAAAATCTTTTGACCTGTTGTTCTTTTTTTTGCGGGTGATTTTGGTGACTTACTTTTTGTAGTAGTTTTTTTTGCCATATTTTAAACTAAATCAGCTAATTCTTGTCCGACTAAACTACCAATGGCAACTCCCATTCCGCCCATGCGAACTCCGCAATACACGTGATTTGAAAGTTGTTCTACGATTGGTTTTTTATGAGTTCCAACTCCCATAGTGCCGCTCCAACGGTGTTCAATTTCGAACGATTGATGTGGCAAAATTACTGTTTTTAATAACTCCTCCAAACGATTTTGAATCAATTCGGTTGTATCGTGAGAAGTGGTGGTTTCCCCTTCGAAATCTAAATTTCTTCCTCCTCCAAAAAGAATTCTATCGTTGATATTTCGGAAATAAAAATAGCCTTTATCTAAATGAAAAGTGCCTTTAATATCTAAATTCGGAATTGGTTTTGTGATTAAAACTTGTGCACGAGCCGGTTTGACTTGATTGTTAGCCAATTGTGATGCAAAACCGTTCGTAGTGAATAATAATTTATTGGTTGTAAAAGAAATTCCATTGGTTTCCACCTCAACACCATCGTTTACTTCTTGAAAACTCGTTACCGCTTGACTGTTTAAAATCAGGATGTTATTTTGATGTGCTTTTTTTAGTAAAGCTTGCATCATATTCCCCGTATCAATTTGCGCTTCGAATGGATTGAAGATTAAATTCTCGAAAATACCTCCAAAATTAAAACGATCTACTTCTCTTGAAAAAACATCGGTTTTGAAAAGTGGTTTTATGACATCATTGATAAATGGAATTTTCTGAATGCATTCGTTATAAAACGATTCGTCTTCTTTCAAAAATAATTCGTAACCGCCATAAGGTTTTAAATCAATTACAGAATCACCTAGATTTTTTCGAAGCAATTGCAATCC
>RXJZ01000070.1 GCA_003963025.1 Flavobacteriaceae bacterium | reverse complement strand
TTACTATCTTTTGTAATCGTTTCTGAATCAGCAATGGCTTCCATGAACAAACCGCTACAAGCTTCAATAATTTTGATAATTTGTTTCGTTTTGATTTCTTTCCAATGTGAATCTTCTAATTTTTGAATCAAATCGTAGGCTTGAATCAAATTTGGAATATGAACAGAAGGGTTTCCAAAGTTGAAATTCTTTTCAATTTCGTATAGAATTTTACCGATTTCATTGCCACCTTTCACACGGTTCCAAGAAGTATCGATACCTTCAAATAAGTTATTACTGTTTGGTAAATCACCTTTTAGCAATTCTAAATATTCGATTTCGTCACCACGTGTTCCTAAAGTTCCAAAACCTTGACATTTGTGTTGACTTCTACTTAAAGCGGCAATTTCGTTATTGCTTTTTCCTTTTAATGGGTAAAACACATTAGAATTAATAGCTAGAAAATTTGATTTATCAGCAGCATCAAATGCTTCCTGACTTCCATAAAACCACCAAGAAGTATTGAAAAAAATACGTTTTGGTTTGTGTTTTATAATGTCATATGCTTCTAAATTCAACATTGCAGAAGCAGTGTGATGTCCGTGAGTAGTTCCTGGCGTATTGTGCGCAAAACGGTTCACAATGATATCAGGACGAAACGTTTCCATCACTTGAATCACGTCTTCCATAACTTCATCTTTATTCCAAATAGCAAAAGTTTCGTTCGGTTCTTTTGAAAATCCGAAGTCGTTGGCACGGGTAAAAAACTGTTCGCCACCATCAATTCTTCTAGCCGCTAATAATTCTTGAGTTCTTATGGCACCTAATTTTTCACGCAATTCGGTTCCAATTAAATTTTGGCCACCATCACCACGAGTTAAAGATAAATAAGCGGTTTGTGCGTGATAATGATTGGAAAAATAAGTAATAAGTTTTGTATTTTCATCATCAGGATGTGCTGCTAAATAGAGCACTTTACCTAAAAAGTTTAGTTTTTGAATTTGTTCGTAGATTTCTACAGAATTGAGTTTTTGAGGTGCTTGTGCCCAAATAGAAAGTGAAATAAAAAATATAAAAAATGAAGTAAAGCTTCTGTTCATTGCAATAGTTTTTTCAAAAATAAGGAAATAAAAAAAAGGAAGTTTTATTCGCTTCCTTTTTAACAGTTTTTTTAAATTATTTTCTTAATTACTCTAAGCTTGTGAGTATGTCGATTTGTTTCTGCATTGTAAATTCCTAAGTGGTCTAGTCTGTCAATTCGTACTTTTCCTGAGGCGTGAATGATATAGTTGTTTTCCATCATAATTCCAACGTGAATGATATTGCCTTCTTCATTATCAAAAAATGCCAAATCTCCTGGTTCACTTTCTTCGATAAAACTTAAGGCTTCTCCTTGTGTTGCTTGTTCTGAAGCATCTCGTAAAAGTTTATAACCATTTAATTTATACACCATTTGAGTAAATCCCGAACAATCAATTCCAAAAGGTGTTTTTCCACCCCATAAATAAGGTGCGTTCAAATACATGAAAGCCGTTTTTATAAAATCAGATTTTGGTTTTTCACCGCATATCTTTATTCCTTCAAAACTATATTTATTGGTATTAATTTCTTCAATATCCAAGAATGATAATGAAGCACCCATTGTAATAGAAGTTAATTGGTTATTTGGAGTGGTAATATATTCTACCAAATCAGCATTTAAAACAATAGGAGTATTGTTTAAAATTTGATATTGCTCTTCGGTAATAGCTTGATATTGTTTTGAATCAATCCAACCAATATAACCATCGTAAGCAATTTCTACCTGTACCCATTTGGCAGTCATTTCTATAATTTTAAAGTGTTCACCAAACAACAATTGCGAAACTTGTTCGCTTTTATCACTGGCTTCGGCTCTTACGGGTACTATGGCTAAATTACAAATTCCAAACATATGTTGGGTCTAATAAAAAATGATGAATTTTGAATTCAATTACAAATGTAATTAAAATTCAAAATTCATCATTAATAAAAGTTAATAAATTATGCTCTTTCAATAACAATTGCAGAAGCACCACCACCACCATTACAGATAGCAGCTGCACCAATTTTAGCATTGTTTTGATTTAAAACATTGATTAAAGTAACAATAATTCTAGCTCCAGAACATCCTAGAGGATGACCTAAAGAAACTGCACCACCGTTTACATTGATTTTATTATTGTCTAATCCTAAGATTTGCGCATTAGCTAATCCTACTACAGCGAAAGCTTCATTGAATTCAAAGAAATCAACATCAGCAACAGTTAAACCTGCTTTGTCTAATGCTTTAGGTAAAGCTTTTGCAGGTGCAGTTGTAAACCATTTAGGTTCTTGTGCGGCATCTGCGTATGATTTAATGTAAGCCAAAGGTTTTAAACCTAAAGATTGTGCTTTTTCTTCGCTCATTAATACTAAAGCAGCAGCACCATCATTTATAGTTGAAGCGTTAGCAGCAGTAACCGTTCCTTCTTTTGTGAAAACGGCAGCTAATGAAGGGATTTTATCTAATTTTACATTCGTAAATTCTTCGTCTTTAGAAACTACGATAGCATCACCTCTTCTTTGAGGAACTTCTACCGGAACAATTTCTGCATCAAACTTACCAGCTTCCCACGCAGCTGCAGAACGCTCATACGATTGAATTGCGAAGTTATCTTGATCTTCTCTTGTAATGTTGTATTCAGAAGCACATAAATCGGCACAAACACCCATAGCGTTGTTGTCGTATGCATCAGTTAAACCGTCTTTTTGCATTCCGTCCACCAAAGAAGTTGGTCCGAATTTTACGCCATTTCTTAAATGAACGTAATGAGGAATCAAACTCATGTTTTCCATACCACCAGCCACAACGATTTCTGCATCGCCAGCCATAATAGCTTGAGCACCTTGCATAACGGCTTTCATACCACTAGCGCAAACTTTATTTATAGTAGTACAAGCTACACTTTCAGATAAACCAGCGTACAAAGCAGCTTGTCTGGCAGGAGCTTGGCCGTTTCCAGCTTGAACTACATTTCCCATTAATACTTCGTCAACTAATTTAGGGTCTAAATTGATTTTATTTAAAGCGCCTTTGATGGCAGCAGCACCTAATTTTGTAGCAGGTACACTAGATAAAGCCCCCATGAAACTTCCAATTGGAGTTCTTACAGCAGAAACGATAACTACTTTTTTATTCATGATAAAATGGTTTATTATTTGAATTGCGAATTTACTATTTTTATTCGAATTGAGGCAAGGTTTTTAAGGTTATTCTAATCAGAAAATAGATTTTATTTAGATTTCGATAATATGGTTTGGTTTTTATTGAAATGCTATTGTATTGATTGTAAGTGTTTTTTAAAAAAATATAAAAATATAATTAAAAAAACTCCTTAAAATGTTGTATATTTAAGAATGAAAATATACATTTGCAACCGCAAAAAAGATAAGTTCTTATATAAATAAAGGAGAGGTGCCGGAGTGGTAACGGAGCAGATTGCTAATCTGTCGACGGGTAACCGTCGCCAGGGTTCGAGTCCCTGTCTCTCCGCTTTTTTGTTTTCGGGGTGTAGCGTAGCCCGGTTATCGCGCCTGCTTTGGGAGCAGGAGGCCGCAGGTTCGAATCCTGCCACCCCGACAAAAGAAAAACTTAGGTTGCGTAGCTCAGCTGGATAGAGCAACTCACTTCTAATGAGTAGGTCCCAGGTTCGAATCCTGGCGCGATCACGAAAAGCCTTGCATTTGCAAGGCTTTTTTGTTTAATATCGATTCTGAATAATCCTATAATCCCTCATATTTCCTATCTTTATCAACAAGATACACTTCTTCTAAAAACCATTTGTTTTCTATTTTTACAAAGTGATATTCATAATTTGCATTTCGAAAACTGTTATTAGGGTCTACAAATTTTGTTTTAATGATGGCACTTTCTTTTTTAACAATAGCTTTTGTTATTTTTTCAAATTCAAGACTGTGATTGGAATGGCTTCCATATGAAATGCCTTGATGTGTTTTATTTTCTTTACAAAATTTAGAAAGTATCTTTTTGTATTCTAATTCTATTAGTTTATCGTTGTTGCT
>RXJZ01000082.1 GCA_003963025.1 Flavobacteriaceae bacterium | reverse complement strand
TATCTCCAGCAATGACATAATCAGTTTTTGACGAGATAGAACTTCCTACTTTTCCTCCATTATCTTCAATCGCTTTTTTGAGTTCATCTCTTGAATATATTTCAAAAACTCCTGATACTACAAAGGTTTTACCAGAAATTAAAATGCACTCATCATCTAATCCTGAATAATTTATTTTATTCTTTGACACTAAATCATGAACAAAAAAATTATTCCTTTTAGTCTTATTGATCTTATCTTCTACTCTTTTCTCTATATCATTTAGACTTGAATTATCTAAAAACTTGGTGAAGACTGAACCACAAACAAAAGCATCTTCAAGTGCATTATGATAACTATCTTGCTCAATTGAAAAATATTCAGCTAAAGAAGATAGTTTATAATTATCTAAATTTAATACTTTTTTTGCAATTGTAAGTGTACAAAATGATTTAAAATTTGGTCTAAGTATTTGATAATGATCTAATGTTTTCTCTAAAATTGAAATATCAGTACTTGCATTATGAGCTACAATGATTTTATCATGAAAAAAGTGCTTTATTTCATCCCAGATTTCAATAAACTCTCTTTCATTTATAACATCGTCTAAAAAAATCCCGTTTATTCTTGAATTTATTGGATTAAATTTTAAATCAATCGGCTTTATAAGAGAATAATATTCATTTACAGGTAAACCATTTATAAATTCAATTATTCCTATTGAACAAGGAATATGACCATAAGAAGTTTCAAAATCAATAGCTACAAAATTCATCATTTATTAAGTAAATTGTAAAATTCTTGTTCAGAAATCATTTTAATATTATCCTTTAGAGCCTTGTCTCTTTTTGTTGGCCCCATGTTTTCGCCTACAATTAAATATGATAAAGTTTTTGATAATCCTGAAACAACTTTTCCTCCGTTTTCCTCAATTTTTTGTTTAAGTTCATCTCTACTAATAGTAAATGTTCCAGAATAAACAAACGTAAGGTTTTCAAGTTTTTTTGAAACATATTCTTTTTCTTCAGTTTCAAAAACCAAACCGCTTTCAATCAATCTTTTAATAATGGTTAAATTCGTCTCATTCGAAAAGAAATCGATTATATTTTTTGCAATAGAATCTCCTACATCTCTTATTTGAATCAAATCCTCATATTTAGCGTTAACTAAATTATCTATATTTTTAAAATGTGATGCAAGATTTTTAGCACCAACTTCTCCTACATCTTTAACCCCCAAAGCAAAAAGAACTTTTTCAAATGGAATTTCTTTAGATTTTTCAATTGATTCAATTATAGTCATAGCTGATTTTTCTTTTATTCCGACTCTATTCCTATCAGCAATACTAACTACAAAACTTTCAAATTTTGAATCTAATCTTAAATCTTTAATATCCAATAAATTATCTATAAATCTTAATTTATCTAGTTCATACGTTAAAAAAATATCATTATAAAAATAATTAGTAAATTTTAAATCTAACAGATAATTGAGTGAAACATAACCATCATAACTATAATAACCACCATTTTTAACAAAATTTTTAGCAGAATTTAAACAATCTAAAAATTTTCTAATTTTTCTTGCTTCAACTTCAATTTCATCATAATTTATATTAAAAATATCATTTAATGATGTTATTTTTTTAGCTATCTCATTTGCTTCAATTAAGGTTAAATTACCCCAACTTTTTGACAGACCATATATTGCTTTATCTAATTTAACTTGTAATTGATTATTATTCTTTAATCCCGCATCATCATTATCCAACCACTTTTCTATACCTAAAATATCTTCATATTTTAAAAAATATAAGTCTGAATAATCTATAATCTTATTATTTGAATATAATAATTCAATGGTACCTCCACCTAAACTATCAATATTCATAGCTTTTTTACTTACGAAATGTTTAATTCTTCCAATAATCTGCGGTGGACAACCATAAAAATTTGGACAAAAATGATTGGCTTCACCTTCGTTTCTAACCAATTCTGTTTGACACTCAGGACAATGTGTAATGTATTTTGTTGGCTCCACTTGATTTCCTCTTTTGGCAACCGCAATAATTTTTGGAATGATTTCGCCACCTTTTTCTACAAAAACTTCGTCACCAATTCTGATATCTAATTTTTCAATTTGGTCGGCATTGTGTAACGAAGCACGTTTAACAATTGTTCCTGCTAATTGCACGGGTTCTAAATTCGCAACAGGCGTAATCGCTCCAGTTCGCCCAACTTGATAGGAAATCGAATTTAATTTCGTAGTTACTTGTTCGGCTTTAAATTTATAAGCCATTGCCCAACGTGGAGATTTTGCTGTATACCCTAATTCCTCTTGATGTTGTAAATTATTGACTTTAATTACCACACCATCCGTTTCATAAGGCAAATCGTGACGATGTTTATCCCAATAGTTGATGTATTCGAAAACTTCGCTTAGGTTTTTAGCTAATTTGGATTGTGTTGGAACTTTAAATCCCCAATCTCTTGCTTTTTGTAAGCCTTCGAATTGCGTTTTAAATGGTAAATTATTTCCAATTACAAAGTACAACAAACAATCTAACGGACGTTTCGCTACTTCAGCACTGTCTTGCAATTTTAAACTTCCTGAAGCGGTGTTTCTTGGGTTTGAATAAGGAGTTTCTCCAATTTCAATTAACTCTTGATTCATTTTTTCAAATCCGGCAAACGGAAGAATAATTTCTCCACGAATGTCAAATTTTTCAGGAAAATCTCCTTTTAAATGAATGGGAACCGCTTTTATGGTTTTGATATTATTGGTTACATCATCGCCTTGAAAACCATCGCCACGCGTTACTGCACGTACTAAACGACCCTTTTCATACGAAATACTAATTGATGCTCCATCATATTTTAATTCGCAAGTATATTCTAAAGAAACATCGCCTAAAACCTTTTGAATTCTGGTTTCCCAGTCTTGTAAATCTTCGATAGAATAAGAATTATCCAACGAATACATGCGATATTCATGCTTCACCGTTTCAAAATTCTTCGTAATCATTCCTCCTACTCTTTGAGTGGGTGAATTTTCATCAAAAAACTCAGGATGTTGTAGTTCTAAATCTTGTAATTGTTTTAGCTTTTGATCAAATTCAAAATCAGAAATGGTAGGTTTATCTAAAACATAATAATTGTAATTATGCTGATTTAA
>RXJZ01000208.1 GCA_003963025.1 Flavobacteriaceae bacterium | reverse complement strand
GTTAAAGTAGTCAAACAAGTTACGGGATATACTCTGTATTTATCTACCAATTCTTTGATGCCATTTTTTTGAGGATAATCCCAACTCAACATATTCAAGCCTGAACATTCTCCAAATTGAATTGCATCTGTGGTAAACTTGTTATTGGTTACAATAATACATTTCGATATATTCCGCTTAGCAGAAAACAAATCGTACTTTTTGTCTTTCACATCATTAAATCGAGACAAAATATACATCGGTACTTTTACATCACTTTTTGCATCTTGACCAGAATGGAATTTGCATTCAATCATAGAAAGCACATCGTTTTTGAGAAGCAAAATATCAATTTCATGAGAAATGCATTTTCCATTAAGCGTTACACCAACTTTTGTCTTAAAACCTTGTTCTTGCATTACTTTTGCCATGAACTTTTCAAAGAAAAAACCAGCTGGACCGAGACCTAACAAAGCAGTTCTTAGATTATAACGAGCAGCATGTACATTGGAAACATTTTTTAATAATTGATAAGCGCGTTTGTAAATTTTTTTTGAAGATATCCCTTCATACATTTCGCTTTCAATTTCTTTTACGATGCTTTCCGTCATAGCTTGGTCGGCTCCCGATTTTCGGAGTGAATTGATTAATTTTTGTTCGTCGTAGTGAACTAACTCGCCAGAATATTTTGTAACTTTCATAATCGAATGATTATTCTATAAAGTTACGAAAATTTACCGAGAAATTTGCTGATAATAAAATGCTGGAATAAAAAGCACTAAAAACAAAGGTTGAATTAAAAATCTTCGGATGTAAAATAATATCAAATAATCTGGTCTTTCTGAAAAATGAAGTAATACAAAGAAAACTAATATTAAAATTATAAAAAAAAGCAAAAAAAGATAGCTGGAAAAAATCACTAATTTTTTATCGTTAAAGAGGAAACGAATTATAACTAATGATAGAAATGTATTCAAGAAATAACGTAAAAGCAAGTTTCCGAATAGCAAAAAAGAATTATAAACAGGTAATGATTTGTTTTGATAATCTGATTTAAAAAAGGTCAAAAAAGGATCATAAAACAATTCATCTTCAAAAGCTCTTACTAAAATCAAACCTAGTAAAGCGAATACTATCAAGAAAAGTCTTTTCTTATTTTGCAGAAGTTTTCTTAACATAGCCCGAAAATTTGGTTATCCATAAAATCCACAAAATAAAAACAACACCATATATAAATAATGGAAAAATGGTACCGTGTAATAACTCTTCTTGATTAGGATAGTAATATAAAGCATAGGTTAACAATGCTATCCTAGTTACATTTAACAAGTGTATTAAAAGCATACCTAAAAAAATGTACAAAACCGTTTTATACCATCGGTTTGAAAAAGCAAAAATAAATGCAGAAAACAAAATCATAATGCTAATAGCATTGCAACCTTCAACCACTCTTGCTAAATATTTATGTTTGAAAAAAATTTTTATGGAAGCTTCTGAAGCATGTGGTTTGTGATAGGCTTCACCATTAAATAAATTTAACAAATTAACTGTTTGATTTGCTACTACTTCAGTAAAATAATCTACTTCCTTTTTTTCTAAATTATATTGATTTAAATAAGTCTTATAAACAAATGCAAAAACCACATAAAAAAGTAAAAACTTAATTAAAAAAGTAAAAAAGGGTTTATATTGACTTATTAAATTTTTCAAAGTGTAGATTTTTAACAAAAATATAGATTTTTTTATAGTAAGGAATAAATACTTTTGCAAAAAAGAATAACTATGTCATTTGAAGAATTAAAACCAATTGTTTCGAGTATTATTGAAAAAAAAGATGCAACTCGCGACGAAAAACTAAAAGAAATTTGTCAACTTTTAAGCGATAACGTAAGTTATTATGATTGGGTTGGATTTTATTTTGCTAATCACGAAGCTAAAACTTTACATTTAGGTCCGTATGTAGGAGCTGAAACAGATCATACTGTAATTCCATTTGGAAAAGGAATTTGCGGACAAGTAGCGGAATCGAATGCTAATTTTGTAGTTCCAGATGTGAAAGCTCAAGATAATTATATTGCATGCAGTTTTACTGTTAAATCAGAAATCGTAATTCCATTATTTATAAACGGAGTTAATATTGGACAGATTGATATCGATTCACACGTATTAGACCCATTTACAGAAGCAGACGAACGTTTTTTAGAATTTGTTAACGAGCAGGTTTCAAAATTATTTTAAGCAGCATATATTCTTTAACTCTTTTTTATACATTTGTCGCGATTATAATCAACACGACACTGACTAATTATGGAATTTAACGTCCCAAGTTTAGAACTTCCTTTCTTTGCTAATTTATTGCTATTATTAGTTTTAGCACGATTTTTTGGCGAAATTATGGAGCGTTTTAAACAACCGGCTATGATTGGAGAAATTTTAGCTGGTGTATTATTAGGACCTACGATTTTAAATTTCATTCATCGTACCGAAGAATTAAAAGTAATTTCTGAGTTAGGAGTTTTCTTATTGGTAATTATTGCAGGATTGGAAATTAATTTGGATGAAATCGTAAAATCGATGAAAGGGCGAAATATTATCATTTCAATTTTAGCCTTTTTTGTTCCTATAATTTCAGGTTTCTTTGTGGGAAGATATTTTGAATTAGATGTAATGTCAACGATATTCATAGGATTATGTGTTGCCATTACCGCTTTACCAGTTAGTATTCGAATTTTGATGGATTTAGGCAAACTAAATTCTCCAGTAGGACAAAAAAGTAGCTATTTTTGATGATGTAATTGCGTTAACTATTTTAGGGATATTATTAGACATTAAAGATGTTGAGCAATCGTTTTCTAATATAACACATGCAACTTTATTAACACTATTAAAATTAAGTTGTTTCTTAATCTTAGTAATTGCAACTTATCGAGTAATTAGAAATTTATCAAGAGAAGAAAATTTTATTGAAAATAAACTAAATAAAATTCTTTCTTTATTAAAAGGCAAAGAGTCACTTTTTGCTGTTTTCTTTGTATTCATATTAATTTTCGCAACAATAACAGAGAGTATTGGACTACATTTTATCATTGGAGCCTTTTTTGCTTCGATGCTAATTTCAAAAGAATTAGTTGGTGAAAAACATTTAAACACGTTTCACAACACTACAAATAGTATGGCAATGG
>RXJZ01000249.1:588-3533 GCA_003963025.1 Flavobacteriaceae bacterium | reverse complement strand
TCATATTTTGAGGTAAGAACGTCAACGATTTTTCCTTTTCCTTCGTCTCCCCATTGTAATCCAAGTAGTAAATCTACAGTCATTGTGTTGTTGTTTATTATTTGTAGTTAGTTATTATTGTTGCTTTTTTGTTCCATAAAAGTAAAGTGAGTGGTTTGTGATATCAATTCCAAACATTTCTTCCATGGTTTGTTTTATTTGCTGAATTCTTGGATCACAAAATTCGATAACCTCTCCAGAATCAGTTAAAATAATGTGATCGTGTTGTTTATCGAAATATGATTTTTCATAGTGTGCTTGATTTTGTCCAAACTGATGACGACGCACCAAACCACATTCTAATAAAAGTTCGATGGTATTGTAAAGAGTAGCTCTACTTACGCGGTAGTTTTTATTTTTCATTTTGATATACAAAGATTCGATATCAAAATGTTCGGCAGTATTGTAAATTTCCTGAAGAATAGCATAACGCTCTGGCGTTTTACGGTGCGCTTTTTCCTCTAAAAATTTAGTAAAAACGTTCTTTACAATTTCTTGATTTTTGTTTTCCATCGTATTGATAAATGAAATATGCGCAAAGATAGTGTTATTTTTACTTTGTATAAAACCTTTAAATTAATTAGGGTATTTTAGTTATTAACTTTTGTTAATTATTGTAAACTCGAGTTACTTTATCAATTCCATCTACTTTTTTAATATTTTCAATAAGTTTTTTCAAAATGGTATTATTTTGAACTACAACAGCTACTTGTCCATAAAAAATGCCAGCTTTTGTATTTAATGAGATGCTTTGAATGTTTACATTCATTTGGCTAGAAATTACTTTTGTAAGTTCATTAGTAAGACCTAAGATGTCCATTCCTGTAATTTTTAAAACCGCTTTAAATTCTTCTTGTGAAGAATCTATCCACTTAGCAGGAATAATACGATATGCGTAATTAGATTGCATACTAATTGCATTCGGACAGTCTTTTCTATGAACTTTAATACCTTCGTTTATCGTTACAAATCCAAATACTTCATCACCAGGAATTGGATTACAGCATGATGAAAGTTTGTAATCTAATTTGTCTTGCTCTGTTCCAAAAACTAGTAAATCGTATTTTTTACTGATTTCATTTTTCTGAATTTGGTCAGTATTATGAGACGGTGAGCGTTTAATTGTTTTTTTGAAAAAATTTACAAGAGTATTACTTTTTTGAGCTGCATAATCCTTTAATTGTTGATTTTCTATTGCACCAATTCCAGCTCTGTAAAATAAATCGAGACTAGTTTGTAACTTGAAATAATTTACAAGTTCATTTGTAGTATTTTCGTTAAGAGTAATTTTTAGATGGCGGAGTTTTCGCTCTAATAATTCTTTACCTTCTTCTGCAATTTTTTTAGTATTCTCGTTTAATACGTTTTTAATTTTATTTTTAGCACGCGAAGTTGTTACGTAATCTAACCATTGAGAAGTTGGTTTTTGATTGACTGAAGTAATAATTTCAACTTGGTCACCACTATTGAGTACATGATTTAAAGGAACTAATTTTCCATTTACCCGAGTTCCTCTAGTTTTTACTCCAATTTCTGAGTGAATACTAAAAGCAAAGTCTAAAGAAGTAGCTCCTTTTGGTAGCGATTTAATTTCGCCTTTTGGAGTGAAGACATAGATTTCTTTGGCATATAAATTTAATTTAAAATCTTCCACAAAATCGACTGCATTAGCCGATGAATTTTCCAATGCTTCTTTAAGTTGATTTAGCCATATTTCTAAACCATGTTCTTCGGTAGCTCCGTTTTTATATTTGTAATGTGCGGCATATCCTTTTTCTGCAATTTCATCCATTCTTTCACTACGAACTTGAATTTCAACCCAGCGACCTTTTGGTCCCATTACAGTAATGTGTAATGCTTCATAACCAGTTGATTTTGGGGATGAAATCCAATCTCTCAGTCTACTAGGCGATGGGCGATAATGATCCGTAACTAATGAATAAATTTTCCATGCCAAGAATTTTTCATCGTGTTGATCTGATTTGTAAATAATTCGAAGAGCAAATTTGTCATAGACTTCATCAAATGTAACTCCTTGAACCTTCATTTTTCTACGAATAGAATAAATGGATTTTGGACGACCTTTTATGGTGAATTCAATTCCCTCGTCCGTTAATGATTTGCTTAAAACATCTGAAATAGTTTTGATGTAAGTATCTTGTTCTTCTTTGGTTTCTTTTATTTTACTAACAATATCATTATAAACTTCAGGTTCTGTATATTTTAATCCTAAATCTTCTAATTGTGTTTTAATATTATATAAACCTAAACGGTGGGCTAGAGGCGCATAAATGTATAATGTTTCTGAAGCAATTTTTGCCTGTTTGTAATCGGCCATGCTTTCCATAGTTTGCATGTTGTGCAATCTATCTGCAATTTTAATTAGAATTACCCGAACATCATCATTCAATGTCAATAGCATTTTACGGAAGTTTTCCGCTTGTACTGATATTTCTTGATCGGTTTTAACTTTGGCAATTTTGGTTAAGCCTTCTACCAATTGAGCAATCTTCGGATTGAACATTTTTTCAATATCCTGAACAGTAATGTCAGTATCTTCAACGACATCATGCATTAAGGCTGCTGCAATGGAAGTTGCTCCCAAACCAATATCTCTAGCTACAATTTTAGCTACAGCAATAGGATGGAAAATATAAGCTTCACCTGATTTTCTGCGTTGGTCTTTATGAGCATCAACAGCTACATCAAATGCTTTACGAATGATTTTTTTATCTTCATCAGTAAGAGTTTGATAACTGATGCGAAGTAATTCTTTATATTCTTGCGCAATGGCTTTGTTTTCGGCTTCTAATTCTAACTCTGTCATACATTTTCTTTAACCAACTAAAAGTAAGCTAATTTTTCTAATTGTGCAAGAGAGAAAATAGAGAAAAGAATAAAGAACA
>RXJZ01000249.1:0-538 GCA_003963025.1 Flavobacteriaceae bacterium | reverse complement strand
AGCTTCTGTTCCCACAACTAAAGCAGTAGGAGTGGTGTAGTTTTGCGTATGATATTCGGTTGAATCTTGTAATGTAGCGGAATAAATATCAATGTTATTTGCTTTTAAATAAGCAATAACTTCTTCCGTAGTTCCAACAGCAATTTGTCGGGTAAACAAACAGCCTACGCTTGAACGAACGATATTTGGATTGTATAAATCACTTTTTGGATTGGCGATAATTACGGCATCAATATTAGCCGCATCAGCAGTTCTTAAAATAGCGCCAACGTTTCCAGGTTTTTCCAGAGATTCACCAATTAAAATTAATGGATTTTTGGAAAGTTTTAAATCGGATAACGCTAACGATTTGGTTTTGGCAATTGCTAAAATGCCTTCGGTAGTATCGCGATAAGCTAATTTTTGATAAACTTCTTTAGATATTTCTATTACGTCTAATGGTTTAGTCGTTAAATCGTTTAATTGTTTTTCTGAAATGATTTCAGGTAAAAATATAATGGTTTCTAATTCATAACCACCTTTTAGCGCCAATTCAATT
>RXJZ01000248.1 GCA_003963025.1 Flavobacteriaceae bacterium | reverse complement strand
ATCATACAAAATGGAGCCCAGTACAATTTAAAATGTGATTTGATCTTTTCTGGAGCTATTCCTCCTAATCCAGCTGAATTGTTGTCTAATGGAAGGTTTGAATTGCTATTAAATGAATTAAAACAGCAATACGATTTTGTTGTAGTAGATACCGCACCTACTTTATTAGTTACGGATACTAGTTTGATTGCTAATTTGTCTGATGTTGTTCTTTTTGTTATCCGTGCGAACCATACCGAGAAAAATTTACTTCACTTTATTAACGAGTTGAAGGCACATGGTAAAATCAAAAATGCTGGAATTGTTCTTAATAATGTAGGCGAGCAGAAAGGCTACGGCTACAAATATGGCTATTCGTACAGCTATAAGTACAACTATGGCTATGGCTATGGGTACAGTGCAGATGCACACAAAAAGCATCGAAGTCTTTTCTCTCGAATAAAAAGTTGGTTGCGAATTATGAAACGATAATTACAGCTCTATTTTTATTCCAATACCTTGTCTCTTTTTATGCTTATTTCGTTTCGAAAAAAGTGTTAGCTTCTACCAATGCTTCTAATTTGCTGCTGTATCGGGCATTAAAGGTGTTGTTTTTGGCAAATTCGATTTGTTCTAAGGTGTGAAAATCGGTTCCTATGAAATCGTAATGTCCATTGACTAAGAGTGTTTCCGCTAGTTTTTGAGTGGGTTTTCCATAGTATCCCAGCAGTGAAAGTGCGTTGAGTTGAAAGTGTAAATCAAAGGATTTTAACTGATCAAACAAGGCGATGTCGTTGCTCCAATATTGATAGCGTTCCGGATGAGCTAAAATAAGTTGGTATCCTTTTAATTTTAGTTGAAATAAAGTGTCTAAAATAGTATCGTTTGGTGGACCTATCATGGCAAATTCAATTAGTAAATAGTCCTCTTTTAGAGGAAGGACAGACCCTGCTTCGGCAAGTGCCAGTAAGTATTCATCGGCAAAGTATTCGCTACTACATTTCGTAATGAAAGTAGTTCCTACTGTATCATAAGCGTTTTCTATTTTTTCTTTATCGTTGTCCCATAAACCAGGATAGGTGTGTGGAGTGGCTATAGCTTCCACTATGCCTAACTCTTGCATCTTTTCTATCATCTGCTGGGTTTGTGCTATGGATTTTGAACCATCATCTATGTTGGGAAGTAAATGGTTGTGTATGTCAATAAATGTATTATTCCATATCCCTTTTAAATGGGTGCTTTTTTTTGATATCCAAAACATTTTTATTACTTATTAAGTTTGGGAGTATGTAAAAGTAATTATTTTATTTTTAAGAAGTTTCATTATCAATGAATATGTTTCTATAAACTAAGGGTGGCGTACTTTGATGATTTTCAATCATTTTTTTTATTGATTTTGAATAGTATTCTTTTAAAATTTCTGGTTCAACGATTTTTACATTGTACATCCATTGGAATAGCCATCCAATTAACTCTCTATTAATGCCACACGTTAGATACAAATAATTTTTACTCTTTTCTTTTTTTATCTTTTGTGAAATATGCCAATGATTATTTTTAATGAATGTTACTAACACGGGAGCAATTTCAATTTTGATGGTGTATATTTTATTGTTTATGTTTTTAGTTATACCAAATCTTTTTTTTAATTCATCATTCATTTTGTCAATTAACAGTTCTGAATTTCCTTTCTTATTTAAGATCTTGATGTCTACTAATTGCTTGATGTCAAAAAATGCTATCTTTTTTCTTTTAGTGAGATATCCTCCTAGATAATAACTATTACGGTGTTGAATTAATTTTATTGGAGTTATTGGCGATTTGTGCGAATCAAAGTATGCGTTATCTCCAGTTACATCATTTATAATTTTCGATATCTTAATTGTTTTTCCCTCATTTATTGCTTTTTTTAACAGATTGATTTTTTCTTCATCTTCTTTTAAAAAGTAAGGTTCATAAAAATTTGTATTCATTATAATCGACAATGATTCTTTGTCGTTTGTAGATAGGTTTCTTGTTTTTTCAATAAAAAAATATTTTTCTTTGTTATTAAATGTTGTTATTAGTTTACAGTTGGCATCCAAACATCCTTCTAATTCTTTCAGATCTCTTTGAATTTGTCTAAGGCTTTTTTCAATATTATAATTACGATAATAACTCGCTATATCGTTATAAGACATGGTATTTGATGCTAAAGCATTTTTCAAATAGTGTATTCTAAGGGTTTTAGTAATCATTAGGCATGACATTTTTTGTCGTTTGTTGTATAAAAATAATAATAAAAATCTAAAGAAACTAACTTGAACTAACTTGAATTTTTTTGTTTTTTTTGTAACTTATTTAAAATCACTTTTTTATATCTGGTGTAGAATTATGTTTTTCTATTGTTTTTTTTGGATTTGTTTTTTTAAATCTTGTAATATCTAAATTTACATTCTAAATATGGATTTATGGAACATGCTCAAAATTTTAATGTAATTGCTACGTATATTCCTGAAAAAAAATGGCAGAAAATTATTAAAGTATCTTTGAAATATAATGAGATAAAATATTTTCGTTGGCTTTCCATTTTTAATATTTATTGGTACAAGAAATATTATTTAAAAATCACTTTTAAAAATAAAAAGGTGGAATACATTTCAATTTCTTATGAAAATAAGGATGTTGTCAAATCTCAATTGATTTATTTCAATTTTTACATCTCAAATTTGTAATTTATTTTCATTTAATAAATTAAAATGAGTACTTTTGTTATACAAAACAACAAAATGCTTAACAGTCTTATAACCTCTAAAACCCGATTACGATTATTGGTGAAGTTTTTCATCAATGCCACTAATGCTGGATACTTACGAGGTTTGGCTACTGAAATGCAAGAAAACACGAATGCTATTCGTAAAGAGCTCAATAATCTTAGCGAAGCAGGCTATATTTTACGAACTGACTCCAATGGTAAAATTATGTACCAAGCCAATACCAACCACCCTTTATTTTCAACCCTTCAAACGCTATTGAGAAAACATTTAGGAATTGATCAAATTGTTGAAACGGTTGTAGAACGAATGGGGGAAGTGTCGAGAATTTTTATTGTAGGAGATTATGCGCAAGGGATTGATTCAGGAGAGATAGAAGTTATTATCGAAGGAAGTCATTTGAATGAAGACTACATCGAACAATTACTTCCTAAAATAAAAAACGAAATAAACAAAGAAATCAAAGTTCAAA
>RXJZ01000216.1 GCA_003963025.1 Flavobacteriaceae bacterium | reverse complement strand
GAGAATATCGGAGTCGAACCGATGACCTCCTGCGTGCAAGGCAGGCGCTCTAGCCAGCTGAGCTAATCCCCCAATTTGAATTCAGAATTTAGAATTCAGAATTATGAATTGTGAATTCTCAACTTCTAGAATTTCCTTTAAACAAGCTTAAAATAGTAGTCCCGGGCAGACTCGAACTGCCGACCCCTACATTATCAGTGTAGTACTCTAACCAGCTGAGCTACGAGACTCTGTTTTCTTTGCTTATTCTTATTTTTTAAATTAACAGCGAGAGTAATATTTCCCTTTCAACCAAAACCTTGCGGCTCAAATCTTCTCTAGAAAGGAGGTGTTCCAGCCGCACCTTCCGGTACGGCTACCTTGTTACGACTTAGCCCTAGTTACTAGTTTTACCCTAGGCAGCTCCTTGCGGTCACCGACTTCAGGCACCCCCAGCTTCCATGGCTTGACGGGCGGTGTGTACAAGGCCCGGGAACGTATTCACCGGATCATGGCTGATATCCGATTACTAGCGATTCCAGCTTCACGGAGTCGAGTTGCAGACTCCGATCCGAACTGAGATAGGTTTTGTAGATTCGCTCCTGCTCGCGCAGTGGCTGCTCTCTGTACCTACCATTGTAGCACGTGTGTGGCCCAGGACGTAAGGGCCGTGATGATTTGACGTCATCCCCACCTTCCTCACAGTTTACACTGGCAGTCTCGTTAGAGTTCCCGACATGACTCGCTGGCAACTAACGACAGGGGTTGCGCTCGTTATAGGACTTAACCTGACACCTCACGGCACGAGCTGACGACAACCATGCAGCACCTTGTAAATTGTCCGAAGAAAAAACTGTTTCCAGTCCTGTCAATCTACATTTAAGCCCTGGTAAGGTTCCTCGCGTATCATCGAATTAAACCACATGCTCCACCGCTTGTGCGGGCCCCCGTCAATTCCTTTGAGTTTCACACTTGCGTGCGTACTCCCCAGGTGGGATACTTATCACTTTCGCTTAGCCACTCAACTTGCGCCGAACAGCTAGTATCCATCGTTTACGGCGTGGACTACCAGGGTATCTAATCCTGTTCGCTCCCCACGCTTTCGTCCATCAGCGTCAATCACTTAGTAGTAACCTGCCTTCGCAATTGGTATTCCATGTAATATCTAAGCATTTCACCGCTACACTACATATTCTAGTTACTTCCTAAGCATTCAAGTCTTACAGTATCAATGGCAGTTCCATCGTTGAGCGATGGGCTTTCACCACTGACTTATAAGACCGCCTACGGACCCTTTAAACCCAATGATTCCGGATAACGCTTGGATCCTCCGTATTACCGCGGCTGCTGGCACGGAGTTAGCCGATCCTTATTCCTACAGTACCGTCAAGCTCCCACACGTGGGAGGGTTTCTTCCTGTATAAAAGCAGTTTACAATCCATAGGACCGTCTTCCTGCACGCGGCATGGCTGGTTCAGTCTTGCGACCATTGACCAATATTCCTCACTGCTGCCTCCCGTAGGAGTCTGGTCCGTGTCTCAGTACCAGTGTGGGGGATCTCCCTCTCAGGACCCCTACCCATCATCGTCTTGGTAAGCCGTTACCTTACCAACTAACTAATGGGACGCATGCTCATCTTGTACCGTTGGAACTTTAATATAACCAACATGCGAAGGTTATATACTATGGGGCATTAATCCAAATTTCTCTGGGCTATTCCCCTGTACAAGGTAGATTGCATACGCGTTACGCACCCGTGCGCCGGTCTCAAAGGAGCAAGCTCCTTCTACCCCTCGACTTGCATGTGTTAGGCCTGCCGCTAGCGTTCATCCTGAGCCAGGATCAAACTCTTCATCGTATATTGTTTTGATAGATTGCTCTATCTTGTTTTATTCGATTCAAGTCGCTAGGTTGTTTTCAATTTACTCGAAAAATCTTACTCTCTCTTATTTTCAAAATTACATCACTGTAATTCTGTGCTGTCAATTCAATATGTCTATGAACGTGTCATTCTTTTTTAACTTCGCCTCTCATTCGATTACCTCACATTGCTTTTATTAACAATTGGTGTTCGGTGACTTTCAGTTAGCGGGTGCAAAAGTACAACTCTTTTTTAATCTGGCAAGCTTTTTTGAAAAAATTTTTTGATTATTTTTTCCTGACCACTCAACCACTATTTTTAAGAACTTGTACGCCCCGATTCTTTCGTTTCGGGTCGGCAAAGATACTACCTTTACTTTTTATTATCCAAATCTTTTTTCAACTTTTTTAAAAGTTTTTTTGATTTGTTTAACTCTTCAGTTTGTGTGTGAACTTCTGCTCTAATGCGGGTGCAAAAGTAGAAATCTTTTTTGTTTCCACAAGGCTTTTAGTTTCTTTTTTTTGTCTTTTTTTTATTGTTTTTCTTAACTCTCTGATAACAAGGATTTAATATACGAAAGTTTTTTAGGGTTTAACCGCAAAGAACACAACGGAAGCACTAAGCAAACAAAAGAGGGTTGTTTGAATGTTTGTTTTATACTATATATATGTGTGGTTTTAGGTTTCAGGTTGTGGGCTTAACTACGTTAAGCAATAGCCTACTTCGCAGGAGATTCCTCTTCTTCGGAATGACAGCTCGCAGGTGCGAGGAAGGAATGCTCGCAGGTGCGAGAGATTAGTGCTCGCGTGGCGAGCCAGTGGAATAGTTATCTGGAATACAAAGCGTCTTGTTTAGCCCCGATGGGAACGGCATCCCACGCCTTTGCGTGGATATAGTGGACAGGTACTATCTTAATTTCCTAATTTTCATTCCTATTTTTTTTATCTTTGTTTTAGCAGAGAGGAAACATACTGCGATTTTTCACTGGATGTTTACCTTGTATAGCCTCAACTTGTTTGAGGCTATTTTTTGTGCCTTTTTCAAAGGCAAGCAGAGAAGGAAACTCCAACTCCTTTTCTTGGATATTATTTTGATAATCTGGATTATACATCTCATTTTTCTTCCATAAATAATAAATCATAGTTAATAATTTCTTTTGTACCGCAACATAACTTTTCATTTTCACACCGTGTTTTGCGTATGTTCTTTCAAATAAATCTAAAAAAGGTTTCTCTTTATAAGTAATAACAACTAGACTTGGCATGTGTAATGCCCTTCTTATTCTTGAGTTTCCTTTTTTAGATATTTTTGTTTTTCCAATTCTTGCACCTGATTGACTTTCAACAACATCAAAGCCAGCATAAGAAACTAATTGTTTATAATTTTTGAACAAATCAAAACCATTTGTTTCTGCTAAAATTGTAGCTATAGTTAAAATTCCTAATCCTTTTATTTTTATGATATTAGCTACTTTTTGTTTGATCTCAGCATCTGATTCTAAATGTAACTTTATCTTTTTTTCTAATTCTTTCAATTGTAAATCAAATAAATCTATAGTACTTTCAAGTTGTTCAATAACTATTGGGTTTGTATACATTGCCTGTTTTAACGCATGTAATTGACTACTTATTACTGTTTTTAATTCTTGTAAATTTTGATTTTGTCTCGTATAAAGTCTTAATTCATAAAAATATTTTCCAAATGGCTCCCATTGTTCTAAGCATTGTTCAGCTCCCATTTGAGACAACCCTTTTGCATCAATACTATCATTTTTTGATTTTAATCCAATTGCTTCTAAATACTTTTTAGCCTTATTTGGCAATATAATTGACACTCTATAATTTCTTTCAAATAAATATAAAGCACAATTTTCATGATAAATACCTGTAGCTTCCATACAGATTACCAATGGTATCTCTAGTTCTCTCCTATGCTTTATCATCCAATCTTCAAATGATTTAAATCCTTTCAAATCATTATTAAAAACAATACTGGATTTTACTGTTACTTTTTGATTATTATCAATCAAACTGATACAACCATTAATTTTCTTACTCGAAACATCCAAACCAACCGAATACTTTAAATCAATGATCTTTAATTTTATAGGTGATAAACAAAAAATTACAAAAGCCTTTGCTCATTTTTTATACAACATCTTTATTTAAAATAAAGTGTTTAAGTACTTATTGTGACTAAAATGTAATTAAAACAAAGTTGATTTACCTGTCTCAACAATATCATCAAAAGATGTATCTGGCGGGATCACAATTTTGCAACTTTGTTTTGCTTATCTATTAATACTATTTAAAAGTTAAAATTATTCATACTTTCAGAATGGAGCAAAGATATGAGCGGGACCAGGAGTTTTATGGAATGTAAAATATCTGCTTCTAAAAATTAATCGAAACGTATTGCTTTTACTGGTGAGATTTTGGTAATAATATAAGATGGAATCAATAATACCAATAAACAAACGATTACAGTTCCTACATTTAATAGTGCGATATGAAGTAAATTAATACTTACTGGCGCTTCGTTTACGTAATAATTTTCAGGATTGAGTTGGATTACACCGAAGAACTTTTGAATTAACAATAAAGAAATAGCGATTAAATTCCCCCAAAACAAACCTCGGGCGATTAAATAAAAAGCGTTATACAGGAATATTTTTCGGACATTCCAGTTGTTGGCGCCCATTGCTTTTAGAATTCCGATCATTTGGGTGCGTTCTAAAATTAGGACTAATAATGCTACTACCATATTAATAGTAGCTACGACTATCATTACGATTAGAATGACCAAGATGTTAAAATCAAACAATTTTAGCCATTCGAAAATACTATAATACTTTTCTTCTATGGTGATACTATTATAAGTAGGCGGAATTTCTTTGTAGACTTCCTCTCCTTTTTCTTTGATTTTTGAGAAATTGTCTACAAAAACTTCGAAGGCTCCGACTTCTGTTGGTTGCCATTTGTTGATGAGTTGCACGTGGCGAATATCACCTATTATATAAGTAGCATCGAATTCTTGAAAACCTGAGTTGAAAATTCCAGTAATTAGAAAATTTCTTTTGTTTGGTAGTTTTCCATTTTCTTTCATAAAGAAAGTTAAGAACTTATCGCCTACTTTTAAATGCAGCCGTTTCGCTAAGTATTCCGAAATCAAAACTTCGGTATTTAATTCGGATTTTAGATTTGGGATTTTACCATCGACTAAATATTCTTCTAGATTGGTGAAATTATAATCTTTTCCAACACCTTTATATATGATTCCTTCGAAAGCTTTCTCTGTGCGAATGATTCCGGCTTTACTTGCTACAGCTTGAACATGACTAATTCCTTCTACATTTTTGAATTTAGGATAAAAACTTTGATTAATAGAAATAGGTTCAGTAGTGACTTGCGATTGATTATCATCGAAATTAGAAATAATAATATGTCCGTTGAAAGCCGAAACTTTCTCACGAATTTTATTTTGAAGCCCAACACCAGTTGCCACCGCCATAATCATCATAATAATTCCGATGGCAATTGCCGTAATCGCAATTTTTATAATTGGCGAAGAAATACTACTTTTATAACTTTTAGCAGCA
>RXJZ01000077.1 GCA_003963025.1 Flavobacteriaceae bacterium | reverse complement strand
TCAAGAATTAGAAAATTAGGCATTACTTTTGTGCTACTAAATAAGAAAATTCAAAGTAACTATCATGATAGACAACTTAAAAAAAATATTAAACGAAGATCAAGATCCAAAAGCTATTGAGAAAATCACGGCTAAGTTGGAGAATCTTTTAATGTCTAATGAAGAAGTAGGCTACATTGCCGTTCAGAAAAAACCAGCAGTAACTATTTTTCCAGATAGTATTGTGGTGACCAACAAACGTATCATTTTATGCAAACCTAAGAATTTAGGATTGTCAATGGAATTTATTGATTACGATTGGGATGACATCTCTGGTTCGTTTGTAAAAGAAGGAATTTTAGGAGCTGATTTCACTTTTACAACCAATTCTGATTTAACACATACGGTTGATTATTTGCCAAAAAATCAAGCGCGAAAATTATACACTTACGCTAAAGAGCAATTGGATTTATTAAAAAACCCAAAAGTAGCTACACCAGTTGTGGAAGAAGTTAAAACAGAAGCTCCAATTGAAACTCCTGTGCATGAAGCCGAAGTTGAGGAAGTTCCAACAGAAGAAGTAACGCTTTATGCTGAAATTATGCCAACTTCAAACGATATTATTCGTGATACGGAAGTAGAAGCTCCAATTTCAGAAGAAAAAGGATTAGCACATTTATCGCAAGACGAATTGTTCGCTAAACTTCAGAACTACAAAAAATTATTAGACAACGGCTTAATTCTTCAAGGTGAATACGACAGATTAAAATCGGATATTTTAAAGTATTTGTAAGATAAAATTAAAACCCAACACTTCAAAATGTTGGGTTTTTCTTTAATATATTTTTACATCGATTTTTTCTGTTTTTCAACAAAACCATCGGCTTGAAGTTTTAGTAATTCTGTGGCACTTTTCTTTTTGTAGTTGTATAGTTCTTTATCTTCTTTGATGTCGGCATAGACTTTATCATAGATTTCGGCATCGGTTTTCTTTTGTAATTCGCTTTGATAACGATTTTGTGCTAACATATTTTTAATACCCATTTCGTTATCTTCTTGTTTGAAATCGTATTCGCTTTTTGGCGATAATAATTTGGCAATAATTGGCGAAGTTTCAATCGCTAAAAACAATAACATAATGAAAAACGAAGGCAAGAAAGGCAATTTATTCAAGGCGTTAATTCGCGCCATTAAGCCGTCGAAACCTTCAATAATGGGTTGGGTTTCGGTGACTTTTTTATCCAAATCGGCTTCAAGAGTTTTGTTTTTCGCTTCTAAATCGGTAATCTTTGCTTGGTTTGAAGCTTTTAATGTCGCTAAATCTTGTAAAGCAGCATCGTGTTTTTCACGTTTTTCTTTATAAACCGGACCTTTGCCTAACTTTTTAGTTCCGGCAGTTCCTTCGGCTTCGGTGATGTAAACCGAATATAAATCGTTTACTTCTTTCTCTTTTTTAAGAATATCCGATTTTAAACTATCAATTTGCGCTTTGTTTTTATCTAAATCAGATTGAAAATAATTGGCCATTTGTTTTTTGTTGGCCAACATCATTTCGTTTTTTTCTTTTAGTAAAACCGTATTGATTTCTTTTTCGAAGATTTTAATTTCCAAAGGTTTTGAAATTACGATAGCAATAATAATCGCCAAAGCAATTCGTGGAGTAGCCTGAATAAATTCGTCTAAGAAACTATCTCTTTTTTTAATGGTAGAAACAATAAATCGGTCCAAATTGAAAATAAGCAAACCCCAAACTAAACCAAAAGCTATGGCAATAAAGGCATTATCAAAAACAGTAAAAAGTGCATAAGCACTCGCAATAAAAGCCATTACGGCAGTAAAGAAAACGGTAGCTCCAATTCCGGCATATTTGTTTTGCTCGCCATTAGAACAGCCGTTAATTATGTCGGAATCTACGCCCGAGCATAACATAAAAAAACGTTTTAACATGATGATTGATTTTGATTGATGATGATTAGTACAAATTTAACGCCAAAAGTTTCAAGTTGTTGCTAATTTGTTGAAAAATAGTTGGTAAAAGAAAAAACCCTCACATTGCTGCAAGGGTTTAAATTATTTTGAGATGCTGAAACGAGTTCAGCATGACAATTAATATCTATAATACTCAGGTTTGAATGGACCTTGAACTTCAACTCCAATGTAAGCAGCTTGCTCTGGGTTTAAAGTTTCTAATTCAACTCCCAACTTAGCTAAGTGAAGCGCTGCTACTTTTTCATCTAAATGTTTAGGTAACATATACACTTCATTTTTGTAAGCGGCACTGTTTGTCCATAATTCTAATTGAGCTAACGTTTGGTTTGTGAATGAATTACTCATTACAAAACTTGGGTGACCTGTAGCACAACCTAAGTTTACTAAACGTCCTTCAGCTAGGATGATAATTTCTTTACCGTTTACATTGTAAATATCAACTTGCGGTTTAACTTCATTTTTTGTAGCGCCGAAATTTTTGTTTAACCAAGCCATATCAATTTCGTTATCGAAGTGTCCAATGTTACAAACGATAGTTTTATCTTTCATAGCCTCGAAATGACGTCCAACAACGATATCTTTATTTCCTGTTGTGGTAATAACGATATCAGCATTACCGATAACAGTGTCTAATTTTTTAACTTCATAACCGTCCATAGCCGCCTGTAAAGCACAAATTGGATCGATTTCAGTAACCGTTACAATAGAACCAGCACCACGGAAAGATGCTGCAGTTCCTTTTCCAACGTCTCCGTATCCACAAACTACTACTCTTTTTCCTGCTAACATTACGTCAGTAGCTCTACGAACTGCATCAACAGCAGATTCTTTACATCCGTATTTGTTATCAAATTTAGATTTAGTAACGGAGTCGTTTACGTTGATAGCTGGCATGTATAAAGTACCTGCTTTCATTCTTTCGTATAAACGGTGAACTCCAGTTGTAGTTTCTTCTGATAAACCTTTGATTCCTTCAACTAATTCAGTATATCTATCGAAAACCATATTAGTTAAATCACCACCATCATCTAAAATCATGTTTAATGGTTGACGCTCTTCACCGAAGAATAACGTTTGTTCAATACACCAATCAAATTCTTCTTCATTCATTCCTTTCCAAGCATATACCGGAATTCCAGCAGCAGCAATAGCAGCAGCAGCATGATCTTGAGTTGAGAAAATGTTACATGAAGACCAAGTAACATCAGCACCTAAAGCAACTAATGTTTCAATTAAAACAGCCGTTTGAATGGTCATGTGTAAACATCCAGCAATACGAGCTCCTTTTAAAGGTTGGCTTGCACCATATTCTGCTCTTAAAGCCATTAAACCTGGCATTTCAGCTTCTGCTAATTGAATTTCTTTTCTTCCCCATGCTGCTAAAGAAATATCTTTAACTTTGTATGGTACATATGGAATTGTTTTTGTACTCATTATATTTATTATTTATTTTTAAATTTGAGGGTGCAAAGTTACAACATAAGTTTCTATTTTCTAAATAATGTTTTAAAATTTGTGAATTGTTTATTTTGCTAATCATTTGAATCACAATTAAATATCTATGCCGTTTTATAAATCCATAGCAATTAACGCAACCACATCTGCATACTTTTGGCATATTACCGAAGATGTAACTTCATTATTTAGAGCAGTTTCGCTTAAGGATACTTCTTTATTTCGCTTAGAAGGAATGAAGTCAGAGGAACATCAAAAAGGATTTTTAGCGGTTCGAATGTTGTTACAAAAGTTAGATTATACGGATTATGATCTAACATATGATGAAGCTGGAAAGCCCCATTTAAGTGATGGCAAACATATTTCTATATCACATTCGCATGAATTTTCATGTATTTGTATTAGTGATGAATTGATGGGAATTGATTTGGAAAAACTCAAAGAGAAAACTCTGAGAATTGCACCAAGATTCATGGAAGTGAAACATTTAAAGAATCTTTCTGTTTCGGAACAAATGGAAAAAGCTACGGTGATATGGGGCGTAAAAGAATCAATTTTCAAAATCAAAAACGAAAAAGGAATCAGTTTTCCTGAACATATTTTCGAGAATGAATTTTGTTTATCCGAAGGGAAATGTTTATCCGAATTGCATTTTAATAATACAATAGAAAAGTTTAAAATCCACTTTTATAAATTAGAAGATTATATCTTTGTGTGTGCTTTTCCAAATAACTAAGATGCAAAATCTCTATCCAAATATACTTCAAGCTAAAAAAGACAATCGAAAACTATTGGCTATTCTTATCGATCCAGAAAAGGTTT
>RXJZ01000227.1 GCA_003963025.1 Flavobacteriaceae bacterium | reverse complement strand
TAGGCAAAAGAAAACGAACTGTGTTCTGTAATCGAAATCAGTAAAGTATAAAACATGATTAATGCAATTCCAATCATCGAATATTGAAAAATATGGATATTGATTTTACTAATCGACTGAATTAAAAAGAAGATTAAAAAAGTTAACCCAATTACTAAGAACCCATATTTAGAAGCGCGTTCACTTTGTTGGTATTCATCAACTGGCGTAATGAAATCTACTGCAAAAGCATATTTGCCTAATTCAGGTAAAATATCAAAATAGCTTTGCGCAAATGGACGATTGAAATGTAATATTTTCCAATTAGCCTCAAAACCTTTATCCGTAATGTCTCTTGAAATAGGAGAGAAGTTACCATTAAAGTTAGGCGAATTCCAATTCGAAGTCATTTTAGCATCGGTTGTTTTTCCAATTGGAACCATTTTTACTTGCTTGCTTCCGTTGAACGAAATAGTAAAGTTGAATTTCGCTTCGTTTTGTAAATTTTGGTATTCAAAATAATTGGTTTCCAGGCTTTCAATGCTATCGTTTGTACTATTTGCAACCGATTCAAAAGCTAAATTTTGATTGCCAATTTTCATTTTTACTTCGTCTTTTAGACTTTTCAAATTAGTAGTACGAATTAAAATTTTAGCGCGATTCCAATATATGTTTTCAGCAGGAATGCCTTTTGAAGCGAAATTTGGAGTGGTATAATTGCCATCAAATTGCATTTTGGTGGTAAACACATTTGATTTATAAATGCTTCTTTCCAAGGGTTTTACCATCGTAACTTCGGTTTTGTTATTCAAAGTTTCTGGAAAGAAATAAGCGTAATTGTTGGCTCCCGACATTGGGTCTTTGTAAGGCACCTTTAAAATTGGACCATAAAAATAAACCGAATTTCCCCATTTGGCAGTCGTTTCGGTGATGACTTCTTTTTGGCGTTGGCTTCGTTCTACAATTAATTCTTGTACTAAAGCTAGTGGAATGATTAATACTAAAGTTAGAATTCCAACCATAATCATTTTTGCGGTTGTGGTTTGAAAGAACGGTACTTTTGGTTCTTGTTGAAATTGTGTTTCCATGATGTTTGATTTATTGTAGATTAAAAAGGTTGATTTGAAAGAACTGTATATAGTATTACTATAAAATAGAAGAATGATATTGGTACATTTATTAATAAAATTAAGATTTGCTTTATGATATTTGATCTTTCTATAGGTAGAACAAACCAGTCATAAATTAATTTTATTAACATTAGACTATTTGTTATAAAGGCAATTACTATGTAAATAATTCCAATTTTAATAAGATTGTCTGATTCTCTGAATGGAAAGTATAGTACAAACAATAAAGAACCAATTCCAAACGATACAATAGCCATTTGAGTGGACAACGGCAACTTTAAAAAATCTTTTTCCATGTGGTTGTGAGTTTTGTTTTTGTTTCTGATGATAGGTTTTTGATGATTTCCATTCCGATAAAGAATAAAATTCCGATGGTCATGCTGATGTTGATGAGTTTGTTCATGTTATTTGATATTAAAAGTTTGTTGAATGTTTATAATGGGAATTGTAAGCATATTCAAAAAATCCAATCTGTAGAATTCGTGTGCTTGTTTTCCTCTTTGATATTGTTGTTTGAAATAGCGAAATCGAGTAGGATAGAAGAGTGTTCCTGATAGGATTACCATCAGTAAATACAAGCTTCTTTTTCCGTTTCCAAGTAAATAATATTGCATCCCAATTTCTTCCACAACTGAAACTCTAGTATTGGTTAATACGTGAATAATATCGTGGTCTTCTAATTTGGGCTGAATTTCAAAGTTGTATTTCAACAAAAAGCAACCCAAATGAAATCCCAAACTATCACTAGGAAGTTGTATCAACTGATTGACATTGATGTCCCAAGCTTTTCCTTTTTTTAAGAATCTTTGATACGGCTTCTTACTGATTTCGTACATTTTTTCGATGAATAAATCTTTCATAATTAGTTATTAAAAGTACTTTGAATTTCAAAGTAAATAGATAAAAAAATAGCGTTAACTTTTCTTGATTAATTTTTCAAGTGCTTCAATATGAGCTGTGAAAGCTTCACGACCTTCTTTGGTAGCACTGTATTTTGTATTGGGTTTTTTACCAATAAACTGTTTCTCAATTTGTATGTAATTTTCGGCTTCTAAAGCTTTGGTATGTGATGCTAAATTTCCATCAGTTACACCTAAAAGTTCCTTCAACATATTAAAATCCGCACTTTCATTGACCATCAATATCGACATAATCCCCAAACGAATTCGGTGATCAAAGGCTTTGTTGATATTTTGGATGATGTTTAGCATGATTTGGTTTAAAAGTTTAAGGTTTAAATGTTTAAAAGTTATTACTTTCTCTCGTATTTAAAGTACATTAAACTTCCGTATAAAATATGGCAACCTCCAAAACCTAATGCCCAGAACAACAATCCGTATCCTAAGAACCAAGTCGATAATAAACCTAAAGTAATCATCGTAATTCCTAAATAGCGTACATCGCCAATGGTATATTTACTAGCATTTACACAAGCTAATCCATAAAATATTAAGGTTAGGGGAGCGATGAGTCCAAACATGTTTTTTTCGATTAAAAAGATAATGAAAAATCCTCCTGTTGCTAATGGAATCATAAAATTGATGACTAATCTTTTGGAAGCAGTGTTCCAAACGTTTTCATTGCTTTTTCTAGCTTTTCTGATACTTAATCCAATTCCGGTAACTATAGATAATGCTAAAACGGAAGTTGCAATGACCAACAAACGTATCACAGCCTCTTCTGAAATCACTAAATCACTATATGCTCCCATTGTAGAAGTATCAAAGTAAATCGTTTTGTAAGCCATCCAAGCGCCAACCAAAGCATATACGCCAGCCAAAATTCCTGACAAACCACTTAAGGAAATAAAACGTGATGATTTGTTCATCAAATTTTTAATTTCGCTAATGTCATTTAGATATTTCTCGTTTTCCATTTTAAAGTACTTTGAAATACAAAGTAAATAATAAATAATTTATTGACCAAATATTTTTGAATTATTTTTATAACTATTTATGATAGATATTAAAAAAGCCACGCATCATTAAGAGAGCGTGGCTTAGTTTTATTTACTTTATGTTTTAGATTCTAAAGATTCCTCCAATAGATACGATTCTTTGTAAGAACCAAAAGTGTTGTTCTGCTGAATCAGCTGTGCTTCTAGTA
>RXJZ01000058.1:2537-5506 GCA_003963025.1 Flavobacteriaceae bacterium | reverse complement strand
AACTGTGATATTTACATCGTAATCTCCAAATACTAAAGCAAATTCACCTCTTCCCCAAAATTGCATGTTTTGCCAACCTTCAACATCGTTATAGACAGCCATTCTTGGAAAAAATTGCGCCATTACATACAAACGATTTCCATCAGGGAACTGCTCATAACCTGAACGTCCGTTGTGTGCTCCTTCCATGTAATTCACAATATTGTACCACCATTTGATTGAAAAAGAAATTTTTTCTCCATTTTTAAGTGGTTTAGGTAAATCGATACGCATCATCGTTTGGTTGATGGTATATCTCATTGGATTTCCTTTTGCATCTTTTACATATTCAATATTGAAACCACCTTCAAAAGGTTTATCCATGTATTTTTTTGTAAAATTTGTCACCGTTATCGATTTATCCATATTTTGGTTCTCAACTAAAGGAGTCTTAGAATCTGGTCTTTCGATGTTTTGTTCTAATTGTACCCATAAATATTCTAGTGCCTCTGGTGCATTATTATAATAGGTAATGGTTTCAGAACCGTATAATTTTTTGTTCTTATCATCTAATTCTAGATTCATTTTATAATCTGCTTTTTGTTGATAATAAGCTGGTCCAGGCGCACCAGATGCTGTTCTAAACATATTTGGAGTAGCCATTTCGTCATACATTTGACGGAATTTATTCTCATTGTAATGTCCAGATTCACGCTTTTTTTCTTCAGATTTAACTTCCTGAGCTAAAGCTCCAAAGGAAATAACTAAAGATAGAAAAGCACTTAATACAATTGACTTTTTCATAAATTGAATTCTATTTAATAGACTATTTTTTGATTAGTTTCACTATTAGTAAATAAAAAGCTGTTTTTGTTACCGTTAATATTCAAATGAACAATATTTTGCTGTTCTTTATAAAGATCCGTTAATAGTGAATTATAGATTTCGAAGGTATTTATTTTTTTTGAAATTGCAATTTTAGTGTAAAAAATTAACACATCACCTTCTACTTCTCGAGCTAAATATTCGATATTCTGAGCTTTTTTGTTGATAGAAATTTTTATTTTTTCTTTCAAATATTCTTGAATTAGAGTTTCGGAATTCTCAATTTCTTTGGTTGAAGTGAGATAAAACTTCTTTTTAAATTTTTTTTCTAATGCTTTTTCAAGGTCATCAATAAAGATTCGGGAAGTTATTTCTACTCTTTTTTTATTAGGTACAAAATCAATTTGAGTTACTGACACATAAAACTTATGCCATGCAAACGAACTTAATACAACAACCAAAAAAAATGGCATTATAAATTGAAGTAATTTCTTTTTCATTTGGTAAAAATACTAATTATTCAACTTGTTTTTCAGAATTAAATAATTTTGCTTTAGTTGTCAAATATTCGATAAGTTGAATTTCATATTCTGGTTTTAGAAATAAAGATAAATCTTTTACTGGCATTTCAGCATATTGCAAAAACATTGAAATATCTTCATGTCTAATTTTTAAAGTTTCTACAAAAAAATTATATGAAAAACGTTCAAAAATATGATCAGAAAAAGACTTGGATTGAATGTCTCTTTGTCTTCGTTCTTCAAAAACGCGTTCTGAATTTTTCTTTGGATTTCCTTTAATTCCTAATAATTTCCCTAAACCTCTACCTATAGCAATAAAATCAAAGGCAGCACCATTAGGAGCAAAGTGACTTGGCATAGCGGTATTTATTGGAGAGCCTATTCTTACATTGTCATCATAATGCTTAATACCCATATCTATTTTTGAAAATCCTTCACCATACACCTTTATTCGTTTAGTATCTTGTTTAATATTTCCTGTTAATGTATAAGGTGTAATTTCAATTTCATTCAATTCTGTTATTTTAACCTTAAGTAATATTTCTAACTCTTCTTGCCAAAAATCCCTATCTGTTATAATATATTTTTTAGATTCATAAGAAATCCCTTGAATATACAGAGTATCGCTTGGTCTAGCCTTTATTGAAAATTTACCATCTACATTTGTAACAGCTCCAATATTTGATGTAATATTGAAAACCGTTAGATTCTCAACTTCAATTGTATCTGCAATGATTCTACCTTTCAATATTTTTCTTTCAATATGCTGACCAAAAAAAAATTGATTCACTAGAAAAAACATTACTAATGCCAATTTAGTTTTCATTTTGCCTTGAATATTTAAGTTCTATTTCTTTTAATTTCAAGAATTCAGTTGCTAATTCCGTCAATACAAAAGCAGCCATTACTCTGTTTTTATCATTCATAGCATTGCTGAATTTTTCATTCTCTACAATATAAAACAAAAAACCATCTACATATTCATCTGGAATTTTCAATGTCTCTACAAAATATTTTCTTTCAAAATAATCGATAGTCTTATCTTGCAACTGCTCTTTTCTTTCAACTACCAATTCCTTCTTTAACATGGTGGTTCTTCCACTCACAGAATTAATGAGACCATCAACACTCATTCCTCCTAACGGAATTAACAAAGAACTATACCATTTAAAATCTCCTGCCGCTGCTAATTTTCTTTCAGCTGGTGTATAGGTTCTTTGATTTGCAGGAACAATGCCAAGAGCTACAGCATTTATGTTTTTATAATTAATAATTGCTACTTCCTCCAATTCCGTGATAAGTGACTCCATTTTGATTAACAATAAATCATTAGAAAAATCAGTAGCTTTTATAATATATCGAGTAGCTTTTAAATTTACAGCACTAAACTGAAGCGTATCGGAAACTTTGGCTTTTATTTGAAAATAACCTCTTGAATCTGTCACAACGCCATTTCGTGTAGCTAAATTAATGACGTGAATTCCTTCCAAAAGTGATGATTCTGACACAACTTTCCCACTGATTGGCGAATCATTTTGTGACAAAACGACTAAAGGAAAAAAAATAAAAAGCAGAAGTAATCGTTTTGCCATGAATTTCATTTTTATGTTATGTAAATTTAAGTGTAATCTTTTAAAATGAAAT
>RXJZ01000058.1:0-2487 GCA_003963025.1 Flavobacteriaceae bacterium | reverse complement strand
AGTTACTTTTTATTCCATACGCAAGACCTAGCGGAATTTCGCATGATGATTATACTAAAAAAGTTAGCGAAGCTTTTACTAAAATTAATATATCGATAAAAGGAATTCACGAATTTGAAAACCCAATCGAAGCCCTTGAAAAAGCACAAGGAATTTTTACTGGTGGAGGGAATACTTTTTTACTGGTAAGCCAATTGTACAAAAATAATGTTATTGACACGTTAGAAAAAGTAGTTAAAAACGGCACCCCTTATTTAGGAACTAGCGCTGGTAGTAACATTTGCGGTTTAACAATGAGCACCACTAACGATATGCCAATTGTGTATCCTCCAAGTTTTAGAACCTTGGGATTTGTTTCATTCAACATCAATCCACATTATTTAGATCCGATTGAAGGCTCAACACATATGGGTGAAACTCGCGAAACACGAATTAATGAATTTCATCATTTTAATCCACAACCTGTTGTAGGATTGAGAGAAGGAAGTTGGTTAGAAGTGAAAGGAGATTCTGTAAAATTAAAAGGAAATCTTACTGCTCGAATTTTCAAGAGAAATGAAACTCCAATTGAAGTGGAACCTGAAACCGAACTTAACGAATTGAAATAAAAAAAGCCTTGCAAATGCAAGGCTTTTTTTGTGGAGCGGAAGACGAGGCTCGAACTCGCGACAACCAGCTTGGAAGGCTGGAGCTCTACCAACTGAGCTACTTCCGCAGGTGATAATTTTTAAAACTTTATCTTGTTTTGGAGCGGAAGACGAGGCTCGAACTCGCGACAACCAGCTTGGAAGGCTGGAGCTCTACCAACTGAGCTACTTCCGCATAACAAAAGCGTTTACTTTTGTGGGTGCAAATATACTTTAAAAGTTTTGGTAATTGCAAATTTTTTTAAATATTTTTTTCAGAGCTATTGTACTAACTTTACCCTGAAAATAACGCTTTTCTCTAAAAGATTAACTTTTAACGAGTTATATAATTATGAAAATAAAAAAAATCAGTTCGGTTGAAACATATCCTGTACGACATGAAGTTTTAAGAAAAGGAAAACCAATTGAAACTTGTCAGTTTAAAGGCGATGATGATAAAAATACGACTCATTTTGGATTGTATATAGAAGATAAACTCGTGGGAATCATCTCTATTTTTAAAGAAAATAATAATTTATTCTCAGAAACTAATCAATTTCAAATTAGAGGAATGGCGGTTTTAGAAGAATTTCAAAGCAAAGGACTTGGAGCCAAATTAGTGAAAGAAGCTGAAAATCATTGCGTTAATTTCAATGCCGATTTACTTTGGTTCAACGCAAGAGAAAATGCAGTTCCGTTTTATAAAAAATTAGATTATAAAATTATTGGCGATTCTTTTCTTATTCCCGATGTTGGCATTCATTTTGTAATGTACAAGAAAACACCCTAAGAAGTTATTCAATAATTCTTCTTATATTTATATCACAATTGTTGCGCTCTATGAAAAAAATTACTTTTCTACTTCTTATTCTCTCTGTCATTTCTTGTAAAAAGGAACCGTTGCCTATTGCATTTGACAACAGCATTATTAAAGATACCGTTTTAAATGTAATTATTAGACCTGTTCATCCTGACTTACTTTCGGAAAAATCAGATAGTTTGAGATTGTATTATCAAAAAATGAACTTTCACGAAATTTGGTATTTAGATGAAAACCGAAAAAATTTGATTAATGAAATTAAATTTTGCTACGAAGATGGATTAAATCCAAACGATTATGAAATTAATATTATTGAAGATTTAGAAAGCAAAAGAGCGAAATTAAACGATGAAGACATTGTAAAATATGACATTCTACTTACCGAAACCTTTGAAAAATTAGCCAACCATCTTCACAAAGGAAAATTAAATCCAAAAGAATTATACACCGATTGGGATTTAAAACCAAAAGAAATAGCTCTTTCTCCATTACTAGAAAAAGGGATTAAAGAGAAAATGATTGCTTCAACCTTTAAGGATTTAAAACCTAATCATATTGTTTACCAATTACTTAAAAAAAGTTTAGTTGAAATTGACAAATTCCCAAACGTTACTTTTGAAAAAATAAGTACCAAAAACAAAATTGTTATAAACGACACTTTACCTGAAATGGTAAAAATCAAAAAACGTTTAGCCTATTGGAAAGATTACAAAAATAAAGATAGCATCATTACTTGGGCTTACGACACTTTGACTTTTAAAGCAGTAAAACGTTTTCAAGCACGTCATGGATTAGCTCCGGATGGTGTTATCGGAATTGGAACACTAAAAGCTTTAAACACTACAAAAAGTGAACGAATAGAGCAAATTTTCGCGAATTTAGAGCGTTGGCGTTGGTATCCATCTGATTTAGGTGAAAAATATTTGATTGCCAATATTCCAGATTATATGTTGCATTATGTAAAGAATAATGATACGATTGCTTCCCATCGAATTGTGGTGGGAACTCCAAAAAGAAAAACTCCAATTTTGAGTTCCAAGT
>RXJZ01000068.1 GCA_003963025.1 Flavobacteriaceae bacterium | reverse complement strand
AGTTAATTGTTTTGCTGCAGCTACCGCCTCAACTGGATTGTTTGCAACAATACCACGTTGAACACGTACTCCATAACTAGCTAGGATTTCTTTACCTTGATATTCGTGTATGTTCATAATTGTTATGCGTTTATCTTATTTAAAAAAGTGCCACAAAAATAGCAAAGTAATTTTTAATGCACTAACTTTTTTTCGTTTAATTTGGGAATTTGATATACATAATCTTATTAAAACTGCAACTCCAAGAAAATAGAAATGTTATAAATTAAACATTTTGTTATATTTTGTTTATAATTGTTTTAAAAATTGTGTCTTATAAATATTGATTTACTTTTGCATCAAATTAATTCAAAATGAAACCAGAAGTATTACAACAATTAGCAACAGAATTTGGAAGTCCATTATACATTTATGATGCGGGAAAAATTGCCTTTCAATACAACCGATTACAAAATGCATTTAGCAAAGTAGAACGTTTTAAGGTACATTATGCCGTTAAAGCATTATCGAATGTATCTGTTTTGAAATACTTAAAAAGTCTTGGGTCTGGATTGGATACCGTTTCGTTGCAAGAAGTACAATTGGGATTACATGCTGGTATTGACCCAAAAGATATCATATACACTCCTAATGGCGTTTCGATGGAAGAAATTGAAGAAGTAGCTTCTTTAGGTGTTCAAATCAACATTGATAATTTATCGATATTGGAACAATTTGGAACAAAACATCCGAATATTCCGGTTTGTATTCGAATTAATCCACATGTAATGGCAGGTGGAAATGCAAATATTTCTGTGGGTCATATTGATAGTAAATTTGGGATTTCGATTCATCAATTGCCACATATTTTGAGAATTATTGAAAACACGAAAATGCACATCAATGGAATTCATATGCATACAGGTTCTGATATTTTAGATGTAGAAGTGTTTTTATATGCTGCTGAAATCTTATTCGAAACCGCAAAAAATTTCTCAGCATTAGATTTTATTGATTTTGGAAGTGGATTTAAAGTACCATACAAAAAAGGAGATATTGAAACGAATGTAGAAGAATTTGGAAGAAAATTAACGAAACGTTTTTTAGCTTTCGAAAAAGAATATGGTCGACCATTAACTTTAGCTTTTGAACCTGGAAAATTCTTAGTGAGTGAAGCAGGTTATTTCTTAGCGAAAGTAAATGTGGTAAAACAAACTACTTCTACCGTTTTTGCTGGAATTGACTCAGGATTTAATCACTTGATACGTCCGATGTTATATGGAGCACAACATCATATAGAAAACATTTCCAATCCGAAAGGAAAGGAACGCTATTATTCAGTTGTTGGTTACATCTGTGAAACAGACACTTTTGCAAGTAACCGAAGAATTACAGAAATTCACGAAGGTGATATTTTATGTTTCCGTAACGCAGGCGCATATTGCTTTTCAATGGCTTCTAACTACAACTCACGACTAAAACCAGCAGAAGTGTTATGGAAAGACGGAAAAGGTCACCTAATCAGGGAAAGAGAAACGTTTGATGATATTTTGAGGAATCAGGTGATGATTGAAGTGTAAACACGAATTTCACGAATTAGCACGAATGAAAAAGCATCGAATTTTAGTTTGATGCTTTTTTGTTATGTTGATTTTCAGTATAATTCTTTAATCTATAAATGTACTTTTCTTCTTTTAATAAAATAAATTTTGAATTGATTGATTTAACCTTTTCATTATCAAAATAAATATCAGTTTTATTTGTTTTGGGATAAACAACAAAAATAGAGTCATTAAATTTATGATAATTTCCATCTTCAAAACTATCCCAATCAGCTTGTACTTTTCGCAAAACTAATTTTTCAATTGAATCAGTTTTTAAATCAAAATACACTCTTCTTTCTGTAAAACCAACTTCTGGATTAAATCTGAATTTTAAAAATTTAAGTTTTGAATTAATAAAAAAGTTTTCTTGCGGAACTAAGTCATCGTCTAAATATTTAAATTCTTCAGCATTAGTATTAGCAATAGCAATTTTAAACTCTTTCTCTAAATCAGAATCTAAAATATCGTTTTTTGCATTTTTACAGCCAATAAATAAAAATGATAAAAACAATGACGAAAGAAGTCTGATAAAATACTTCATAAATAAAATTACTTACTCAAAACCTCCATCAACACTTTACCATCAGAACTGTTTGGCATGGTGATTTTTAGCATTTGGGTAACTGTTGGAGCAATTTGAGTGATTTCTTTTCTGTCGTGGGTTTGTCCACTTTTAATGTTCCAACCAAAGAAAATTAAAGGCACATGAGTATCATAAGAATATGGCGAACCATGAGTTGTTCCCGTTGCAGAATACTCTACATAACCGGGTTTGAAAATTAAAACAAGTTCTCCATTTTGTGTTGGGTCATATCCTTTTGAAATGAAATTCAAATAATAATCACTCGCATTTGCATTGGCTACTTCTTCTTCGGTATAAACTCGTTTAATGAAATCCTGTTTTTGTAAATAATCTTTGAAGGCTTGTTTTACTTCTTGTAAATTTAAGCTTTTAGCTTTTACTTTTGTTTTATCGAAGAATACGTTATAATTCGAGTATTCTAATAATAAATTCTCACCAAAAGTTTTTTCAGAAAACTCTTTTAAGTCTTTTTGGATATTTTTATAATTGATATTATCAACTTTGTATTTATTATCTTTTAAATACGTCACATTTTCAGCTCCAGCATGATCTGCTGTTAAGAAAACCAAGTAATTTCCTTTCCCAACTGTTTTGTCTAAGTAAGCTAAGAAATCCGCAATTGTTTCGTCTAAACGCAAATACGTATCTTGTAATTCAATAGAACGTGGCCCTAAAACGTGCCCAATGTAATCAGTTGAAGAGAAACTTACAGCTAAGAAATCGGTGATATTGTCTTTTCCTAAACTCTCGCTTTCAATCGCTTTTTTAGCAAAATCAGCTAATAAATTATTCCCGAAAGGTGTTGATCGTAAAACTCCTGCATCGTTTGTATCATACATTTCTTGTAAATTGTATGGCATAAATGGTGCTTTTTTATACAATTTTCCTTCGTATGGATTGTTATCGGTTAAACTTTCGTTGTAGGTTTCTTTTGGTTTTAATAAATCCCAACCTTTGGTTACATATTTCAAATAATTTTTCTCCGCATTGAATTGCGTTGCCCAATCTGGAAGTTTTTCTCCGTAATAGGTACTCGAAATAAAAGCTCCTGTTTTGCTGTACCAAAAAGCCCAATCCGCAAAATGTCCCGCTGGTAAAATAGCACCTCTATCTTTAATACTGATTCCAATTACTTTTCCTTTGAAATTGGTTGAGAGTTTCAATTCATCAGTAATAGTAGAACTTTGCAAGTTTCTTGGCGACATTTTACCTTCTTTTTTGGAATCATCACCAATAGTTGAAACCGTTTCGTCATCGGTACAATACATTTCTTTTCCTGTAGCTTTATTGAACCATTCGTTACCTACAATTCCGTGAACAGCAGGAGTAGTTCCAGTGTATACTGAAGCGTGTCCAGGTGCGGTATAAGTTGGCATGTAGTTATAATGAGTATTATTGAAAGTGTATCCTTCTTTCATTAATCGCTTGAAACCATTCTCGGAAAAATCGTTTGAAAAACGGTATAAATATTCCATTTTCATTTGGTCTACTACAATTC
>RXJZ01000205.1 GCA_003963025.1 Flavobacteriaceae bacterium | reverse complement strand
CCATGCAAATCGAGAAAAAAGACATACGAGCACTAACTAAAGAACAATTGCGTAATTTTTTTGTTGCTAACGGAGACAAAGCGTTTCGTGGTAACCAAGTTTATGAGTGGTTATGGCAAAAACGCGCGCATACTTTTGAAGATATGACCAATGTGTCTAAAGAAACGCGCGCCATGTTAGAAGCTAATTTTGTTATCAACCACATCAAGGTGGATACTTTACAACGTAGCGAAGATGGAACTGTTAAAAATGCCGTTCGTTTGCACGATGACTTAATTGTAGAATCGGTTTTGATTCCTACAGAAACTCGAACTACTGCTTGTGTTTCTTCGCAAGTAGGTTGTAGTTTAGATTGTAATTTTTGTGCGACAGCGAGATTAAAACGTATGCGTAACTTGGAACCAGGAGAAATCTATGACCAAGTCGCTGCCATTGATAACGAAAGCCGTTTGTATTACGACCGACCTTTGTCTAACATTGTCTTTATGGGAATGGGTGAACCTTTGATGAATTATCCAAACGTGATGAAAGCGATTGATATGATTACGTCTAATGAAGGTTTAGGAATGTCGCCAAAGCGAATCACCGTTTCTACTTCTGGAATTCCGAAAATGATTAAGAAAATGGCCGATGATGAGGTTAAATTCAAACTAGCAGTTTCCTTACATTCAGCTGTTGAGGAAATTCGAAACGAAATCATGCCGTTTACTAAAAACTTTCCATTAACCGATTTGCGTGAGAGTTTGGAATATTGGTACAGAAAAACCAAAAGTAAAATTACTTACGAATATGTGGTTTGGAAAGGAATCAACGACGATAAAAAATCGATTGATGCTTTGGTGAAATTCTGTAAATATGTTCCTTGTAAAGTAAATTTGATTGAATATAATCCAATTGATGATGGCATGTTTCAACAAGCATCTGAAGAAACAACTAACGCTTATATAAAGGCTTTGGAGAGAAACAATATCGTAGCAAAGGTAAGAAGAAGTCGCGGTAAAGATATTGATGCGGCTTGTGGGCAATTGGCTAATAAATCTTAAATTAATTTTACATTTTTATTTCGATATTGATGAATGGTTTTAGAATCTTTAATTTTTGCCTTTAGCAATTGTTTTCGTACATTTGTTATCGAATGAAAATAACCGAACAAATAAAGCTCCCAATCGCCAATGAAATGGAACTCTTTGAAGAGAAGTTTCGCGATTCCATGTCTTCAAAAGTGGCTTTATTAAACAGAATTACACATTATATTGTAAACCGTAAAGGAAAACAAATGCGACCTATGTTTGTTTTCTTAACCGCTAAAATGGTTTCTGGGGGTTCTATTAATGAACGAACATATCGTGGTGCTTCGGTTATCGAATTAATTCACACCGCAACTTTAGTGCATGATGATGTGGTTGATGATAGCAATAAACGTCGTGGTTTTTTCTCATTAAACGCTTTATGGAAAAATAAAATCGCGGTTTTGGTTGGCGATTATTTATTGTCAAAAGGATTATTGCTTTCTATTGATAATAATGATTTCGATTTACTAAAAATCATATCAGTAGCCGTTCGCGAAATGAGTGAAGGTGAATTGCTTCAAATTGAAAAAGCGCGAAGATTAGACATTACAGAAGATGTTTATTATGAAATTATCCGTCAAAAAACGGCTACTTTAATTGCAGCTTGTTGTTCGCTTGGTGCTTGTTCTGTTGCTCCAGATGATAAAGAAGTGGTGGAAAAAATGCGCAAATTTGGAGAGCTTATCGGAATGGCATTTCAAATAAAAGATGATTTGTTCGATTACACCGATGACGCCATTGGAAAACCAACCGGAATCGACATCAAAGAACAAAAAATGACATTGCCATTGATTTACGCTTTGAACAATTGTTCTCCAAAAGAAAAAAGTTGGGTTATCAACTCAGTTAAAAATCATAACAAAGATAAAAAGCGTGTAAAAGAGGTTATCCAATTTGTAAAAGATAAAAACGGATTGGCATATGCTGAAGAAAAAATGATTCAATTTCAACAGGAAGCTTTGCGTTTAATAGAAAATTTCCCATCGTCTTTATACAAAGATTCTTTGATTTTAATGGTCAATTATGTTATTGAAAGAAAGAAATAATTGAACTGGTTATTTTACTGAAATTAAAAGAATATAGGGGGTAGATTTTAATTTGAGGTTGAATAAATTTAAATTATAACGCTAGGCTTTTTGGGTTTGAATTGTGATTAGAATTGGATTTATTTTTCTTAGATTTAAAGAAATTTGTAATCCAAAAATTTACATCATAAGCAGTGGGTTCAAAGCCATTTTTTTTAATAAAGTCGTTGTAATATTTCAAAAATTCATTTAGAGAAGCATCCATTTTTTTGTTTTTTTCGGGGTTATTTTAGTTTTTAATTGTTCTTTTTGTTCATAAGGAAATTCTAATGTTACCGTTGTAATTTCATTTTCTTTGCTTGAAATGGAAATTTTCCCATTTAAAAGTTCTGTGAATTGTTTAGCAATAATTAATCCTAGACCTGATCCTTTAATTGTAGAAGTATTGCTGCCTCTAAAAAATGATTTGAAAAGATGTTTGTTTTCACTTTGAGGAATTCCACAGCCAAAATCAATAATTTCAATTTTGAAATTATTGGTAAAGTAATCTACTTTAATGATAGGATTGCTACTGCCTACAGAATATTTAAATGCATTAGAAATTAGATTGTTTAAAATATGAGTAAGTAAACTTTCGTCAGTTTGTATATTTTTTTCAAATTTCTTTTTGTCTATAATTATTTTTCTTCCGTCTTTTTCATTATTAAAATAAGTTTCAATTAGATTATCAATGAATTTATTTAAGTTTAATTCTTTTATTTCAACTTTTAAGTTATTTGATTCGTATGCCCCAAAAACTAGAATATTATTCATTAATTCAGTCATACGATTAACTTCATTAGAAATTCTTGAAGAAATTCTTTCAATTTCATCTTTTTCATTAATTTGTAAAAGATTCATTTTGTAATTCAATAGTTCAATATTTGAATAAATTACAGACAAAGGAGTTCTAAATTGATGAGATGCCATTGTGACAAAACCCGATTTAAGTTCGTTTAATTCCTTTTCTTTAATTAAGGCTTGTTGAATATTTTCTCTATCTTTTACCCTCTCGGTAATATCTCTACTTGAAGTTTGAAGACCAATAATTTGGTTTTCATTATCTAAAATTATTTTAGAGTATGTTTCCAGCCAAATGTATTTCTCA
>RXJZ01000111.1 GCA_003963025.1 Flavobacteriaceae bacterium | reverse complement strand
CACAAAGAAGCTCGAGAAAAATGCCTTAAAGTTTACAAAGAAGCCGTTGGATAAAATAGCGTTGCCCTAAACACTATAAAACTAATAAAAATGAAAATTGTTTGGTTCAAGAGAGATTTGCGTTTGCACGATCATGAAGCCTTACATGAAGCCTTATCGACTTCTGGAAAGACTTTATTGCTTTACATTTTCGAACCTTCATTGATGAAAGATTATCATTATAGTCAACGTCATTTTGATTTTATAAAACAATCATTAGAAGCATTACAGAAAGAACTTTTAAAATATCACACTCAAATCTTAATTGTTCAAGGTGAAGCGGTAACAGTTTTTGAAAAACTATCCAAACTTATTTCCATCAGAGCCGTCTATTCACATCAAGAAACTGGAATTCAATTGACTTTTGATAGAGATTTGGCAGTTGCTGAATTGCTTAAAGAAAAAGGAATTATCTGGAATGAATACATAACTAACGGCGTTATTCGTGGAATAAAAAATAGAAAAACGTGGAAAGAAGATTGGTATGACTTTATGGACAAAGATTGTCTTCCGTTTCAACCTACACCCAGAAGTTTTGTCAAATATATTGAAATTGAAGAATTAGAAAATCATTTCGAAATTCCATCAATTCAAACGGTTCACAATCCCAATTTTCAGAAAGGTGGCGTTCCAACGGCTTTACGCTATATGAAATCTTTTTTTGAAGAACGTGTTCAAAATTACAGCAGTCATATTTCAAAACCAGAATTAGCCAGAAAAGGTTGCAGTCGTTTGTCACCTTATATTGCTTGGGGAAATTTATCGGTGAGACAAGTGTACACCAAAGCTTGGGAATTGCATCAGCAAGGAAAATTTAAGCGTCAGATTTCCAATTTTGCTTCACGTTTGCGTTGGCAAGCGCATTTCATACAAAAATTTGAAATGGAATGTTCGATGGAATTCATCGCTGTTAACAAAGGCTATCGAAATCTAAATCAAAGAGTTAACGAAAAATATCACAAAGCTTGGATTACTGGAAAAACGGGTGTTCCATTGGTTGATGCTTGTATGCGTTGTTTGAATACAACTGGCTATTTGAACTTTAGAATGCGTGCTTTGGTGGTGTCGTTTTATACGCATCATTTGTTCCAACCTTGGCAAAATTGTAGTCCGCATTTGGCCCAACAATTTTTAGATTTTGAACCTGGAATTCACTATCCGCAAATTCAGATGCAGGCTGGCGTTACTGGAATCAATACGTTACGAGTTTACAATCCCGTGAAAAATTCGTACGAACATGATGAAGATGGAAATTTTATAAAAAAATGGGTGCCTGAATTAGCTAATATCCCAACGGAATTTATTCACGAACCATGGAAATTAACTCCAATTGAACAAATGTTGTATGACTTTCAAATTGGAAGAGATTATCCAAATCCAATTGTGAATTTGGAAGAAGCCAGAAAATTCTCCAGTGATTTCTTTTGGTCGATGCGAAAAAATGAATCGGTTAAAAAAGATAGTAAACGCATTTTAGCGAAACATACCTTACACGAACAAGAAATGAGTTAGTTTAAATCGCGAACTTTCTCAAAATTTAATTCGTTGAAATGTCGAATAACTACATTAGCTTTAGATAAATCTTGGTCTTTAGAATGAAAACTATCGTAACCTACACAATAAATTCCGGCTGAAAGTGCGGCTTGAATTCCGTTTGTGCTGTCTTCAATTACGATGCAATTTTCTTTTGGAGCAATCGATAAACTCGCGGCATGTTCAAAAATTGCCGGATGTGGTTTCGACTTCGGAAAATCTTCACCCGAAACTATATGTGTAAAATATTGGTGTAAATTAAAACGTGTGAACACTCTATTAATCGTCACCTTTGAAGCTGAAGAAGCCACAATTAGCTGAATTCCGTTTGCGTGTAAATCTTTGATTAAATCCTCTACTCCTTCAATTAGATATAAATCTTCTTTCAAATCGAATGCTTCGTTAAATAAATGACGTTTTCTTAAGATTAAATCTTCCACATCTTCTTGTAAATCGAACTGTGCTTTTAATTTCTGAAAGATATTTCGAGTGGAATTTCCTGTAAACGAACGATACATTTCATCTGAAACAGCGATGTTTAATTCATTAAAATGTTGGTAATACGCAAAATGATGTACCGGCTCGGTATCTACAATTACGCCATCCATATCGAAAATTACAGTTTGTATCATATTAAAATTCAAATTCTCTACCGTCATCTGCTAAAAGCACATTTTCAAAAATAGTTTCGGCTTCCGTTTTAAAAGGTTCGATGGAACCGTAACGAGTGGAATAATGTCCTAAAATTAAGTTTTTAGCATTCGCTAATTTTGCGATTTTGGCTGCTTCTTTTGCTGTACAATGTTTTGTTTTTTCGGTATATTGTTGTTCAGAATCTAAGAAGGTAGATTCGTGGTACAACACATCGACATCTTTAATAATCGGAACAATAGATTCATCGTACAAGGTATCGCTACAAAACGCATAACTCATAGGAGCATCGGGTGGAAACGAAAGTAATTCATTTGTTATCACTTCACCTGAATCTAATGTCACATTACCGCCAGATTTAATTTTATCGAAATAGACTTTTTCAATTTTGTATTTGGCAACTGCTTCTACATTCAAATGGCGTTTTCCTAACTTTTCTTGAAATAAAAATCCATTGGTATATACGCGATGATTTAATGGAATCGTTTTTACAATTACCGTTTCGTCTTCAAAAATAACTTCACTTTCTTTAGATTCTAATTCGTGGAAATATAAATTATAGCCTGTAAACGAACCAGAAGCTCGTAATTGCAATAAAATAATTTCTTTGATTCCTTTTGGACCATAAACGTGTAAATCATTTTCTCGATTTAACAACATAAACGTTGAAATTAAACCTATTAATCCATAAAAATGATCGCCGTGTAAATGCGAAATAAAAATATGATTAATACGAGAAAACTTGATTTTATGCTTGCGTAATTGCACTTGTGTTCCTTCGCCACAATCGATTAAGAACATATGATTTTTTATGTCTAAAACCTGTGATGTTGGATTCGTTATGGTTCTTGGTGTGGCTGCGTAACAACCGAGTATTTGTAGTTTCAAGGTTAAAAAGTTTCAAGTTTCAGGTTTCAAGTTTTTCTTCCAACTTCCATCACCCAGCATCCATCATTAAAATCCTAAATCGCGTTCAATTTCGTCCATTTCAATCATGTCGTGAGCTTCTAAAACAGAAGGAACCACGTTTAAATAATTGGGAAC
>RXJZ01000184.1 GCA_003963025.1 Flavobacteriaceae bacterium | reverse complement strand
CTCCATCAAATGTTCTTCTGTGCCTGGCATTACGTCGTGGAGCATTCCTCTCCAAGTCACTTCTTCAATAAAATTTTTCATGATTCTTAAATAATTTGAGCAAAGATAGTTTTTAGTTTAAAAGTTTAAAAGTTTTATTCAAAATTCAAGGTTAAATTAAAGCTCAAGTCCAAAAACAATTCTTAGTAAATCCAACTTCCAGCTTCCAGCAAAAAATATTATCTTTACATCATGATTTTAGTCACAGGAGCAACGGGTCTAGTAGGTTCGCATTTATTAGTGCAACTTCTTCAAGAAAATGAGGAAGTCAAAGCGCTATTCCGTTCCGAAAAACAGATTGAAAAAGTGAAAAATGTTTTTGCTTTTTATAATCAAACCGCTCTTTTTGATAAAATCAATTGGGTAAAAGGCGATATTACGGATATTCCTTCGTTAGAAATTGCTTTTGAAAATATCACTCATGTATATCATTGTGCGGCATTGATTTCGTTTGACCCTAGTGATGAAGACGAACTGCGAAAAATCAATATTGAAGGAACTGCAAATGTGGTAAATTGTTGTATCGATTTTGGCATAAAAAAACTTTGTCATGTAAGTTCTATAGCTGCTTTAGGAACTCCAAAAGAACACGAAAATAGTATCACCGAAGAAACCGAATGGAATCCAGAAGAATTACACAGTGATTATGCAATTACCAAATATGGTGCTGAAATGGAAGTTTGGCGAGGGCACCAAGAAGGCTTAGAAGTGGTGATTGTAAATCCTGGAGTTATTTTTGGTTACGGTTTCCCAAAAAAAGGAAGCGATGTGATAATCCAATCCGTTAAAAATGGATTATCGTTTTATACCAAAGGTAACATTGGAATTGTATCAGTTGAAGATGTTGTGAAATGTATGGTACAATTAATGAAAAGCAAAATAAACGGAGAACGATATACTCTAGTAGGCGAAAATATTTTGACAAAAGCATTACTTGATTTTATTGCAGAAGAACTACAAGTTAAAAGGCCATCTATCGAAGCTACAAAATGGATGACTTCTATAGCTTGGCGAATAGATTGGTTGATTTCCAAACTACTAAATCGTAAACGAAAATTAACCCGAAGTACTGCAAATGCATCACACACTACAAGCCCTTTTAATACTTCAAAAATTGAATATGAACTTAATTTTACTTTTCAAAAAAAAGAAAGTTATTTAAAAACTATTCTAAAGTTGAATCAGGAGCAATTGAACTAGAACTTTGATTCTTATTATTAGATTCTGTTTGTTTTTCTTTGTCTAATCTTTCCAAAACTTTCTTGTAGATTTTTTTGAATTTTCTTGCATCTCCAGCATAATACATCTGATTTTGACGATATGTTACACTGTCAATTTTATATTTTTTAAAAATATATTGATCCATTTCAATATTATGCTCCATCAATTTATTAGGCATAGAACCCTCAATGGCTTGAAGCAATGATACATCATATAAAATATCGACCATTGTTTTTTCATCCAATAAATTATCCGGTTTTGGAACAGGATTCTTAGAACAAGATACTATAAAAATAGTAACAAACAAGAATAGTAATTGTTTCATTATATTTCTCTTTCAAATAATAAACGTTGACCTACCTTTAAGTCTTTTACCTTTCCATTTTGATAAACTAATTTTCCATTAACAAAAGTATGTGTTACTCTTGATTTGAAATTATATCCTTCAAAAGGTGACCAACCACATTTATATAAAATATTCTCTTTCTTTACATTCCAAGGCAAATGAGTATTTACAATTGCTAAATCGGCAAAGAATCCTTCACGAATAAATCCACGTTTCTCAATTTTGAAAATTTTAGCAGGATTATGACACATCTTTTCCACAATCTTTTCTACAGAAATCTTTCCTTGATGATGCGCTTCAAATAAAGCAACAACCGCATGTTGCACTAACGGACCTCCTGAAGAACAAGTTAAATAGGGATTACATTTTTCTTCTAAAGTATGAGGAGCGTGATCGGTTGCGATGACATCAATTCTATCATCTAACAAAGCTTTCCATAAGGCATCTTTATCAGCCTGTGTTTTTACGGCAGGATTCCATTTGATTAGAGAGCCTTTTGTTTCATAATCAGCATCTGTAAACCATAAATGATGGACACAAACTTCGGCAGTAATTTGTTTTTGTTCTAATGGAATCTTATTGGTAAACAACTCCATTTCTTTCGCTGTTGACAAATGGAAAACATGCAAACGAGCTCCTGTCTTTTTAGCTAATTCAATCGCTTTAGAAGAAGACAAATAACACGCTTCTTCACTTCGAATTAAATGATGATACTTCATTGGTATATCATCACCAAATTCTTCTTTATATTTTTGGGTATTGGTTTTAATCGTAGCTTCATCTTCACAATGAACCGCAATTAACATTTTTGTTGAAGAGAAAATCTTTTCTAAAACTTCTGGATTATCTACCAACATGTTACCTGTTGAAGAACCCAAAAACAATTTGATTCCGGCAACATTTCTTGGATTGGTTTTTAAAACTTCGTCTAAGTTATCATTGGTTCCTCCCATCATAAACGAATAATTCGCATAAGATGTTTTAGCAGCAATTTGATATTTATCTTCTAAAAGTTCTTGTGTAACGGCATTTGGAACTGTGTTTGGCTGTTCAATAAAAGAAGTTATTCCCCCTGCTACAGCAGCTCTACTTTCCGTTTCAATATTTCCTTTGTGGGTAAGCCCTGGCTCTCTAAAATGCACTTGATCGTCAATTGCTCCAGGCATTACATAGCTTCCTTCCGCATCAATAATAACACAATCAGACGATTTGGGACTTATTTTTTCAGCAATCTCTTTAATGAATTCATTCTCAATTAAAATATCACCTTCAAAAATAGCTCCTTCATTAACAATTTTGGCATTTCGAATTAAAACAGTACTCATTATAATCTATTAAATATTTTTCTTAACCTCAACATTATCACTCCTACTACGGCTTCGCGGATAATTCCTCCACTCATTTTTGATTGTCCTTTTGTTCTATCGGTAAAAATGATAGGCACTTCAACAATTTTAAAATTCTTTACGAAAGCGCGATATTTCATTTCAATCTGAAACGCATAACCCACAAATTTTATTTTATCCAAATTAATGGCTTCTAAAACTTGTCTTTTATAACATTTAAATCCTGCAGTAGCGTCAGCAATTTTCATACCTGTTATCATTCGAACGTAAACGGAAGCAAAATAAGATAGTAAAACACGACTCAAAGGCCAATTTACCACATTAACTCCGTTAGAATATCGGGAACCAATGGCAACATCTGCACCATTTTCACAAGCAGCTAACAACTTTTCTAAATCATTTGGATTGTGAGAAAAATCGGCATCCATTTCAAAAATATAGTCATATCCATGAGAAAGTGCCCATTTAAACCCCGCCACATAAGCCGTACCTAAACCTGATTTTTTCATACGTACTTTTAGATGCAATCGATTTGGAAATTCTTCTTGCATTTCTTTCACTTTTGTAGCTGTTCCATCAGGCGAATTGTCATCTACGATTAAAACATGAAAAGGAGTAGGCAAAGTCAAAACTGCCTTTACAATTGCTTCAATATTTTCAATTTCGTTAAAAGTTGGAATTACAACAATACCCTGGGCCATAAAAAATCTTGTATTTCAACTGCAAAAATAAGGTATTTCTAGCTGACAATTCTTAATAATTTTATAATAATGAAAGTGACACTATTTTTTGTAATTTTGCGCCAATTATGTTAGCAATTCAATTACACGACAGAATCATCGAAAACAAAGATTGGGCAACCATCTTGTTTATTATCTGCTTGGCTATAATTGCCATTAACAAAACCATATCTTCTGTTCGATTTAATGAGTTTGTTCGATTGGCTTATTCCGATAAATACACTAAAATTTATCGCGATAGTAGTAACTTGATGAGTGGCTTTACCATTTCGATGTTTGTTTTGCAGTTAATTTCATTTTCGTTTTTTACGCTATTGGTTTTAAATCAATTTCATAGAGCTGAGAAAAACGATTTGATTGTTTATATCCAAATCTTTACTTTTTTGAGTGTTTTTATCCTCTCTAAATTCTTAATTGAGAAAATTATTGCAACAGCATTTAAAATTGAAGAATTTAACGAACAATTTAACTTGTTGAAAGTCAACTACAGAGCTTATTTTGGATTCATTTTATTACCCGTTAATATCATTTTATTCTACAATTCATTTGATTCAGATTGGTTTTTTTGGACATTATTGATTACCCTAATCACCATAAACATCACTACTTACTTGGTTGCATTGAAATTGTATCAAAATTTACTATTACGTAAAATATTTTATTTTATTTTATATCTTTGCACCCTTGAAATAGCACCTTACTATTTTATTTATAATTGGTTTACAAAAAATTAGAGAGAAATATGTCAAATTTGAAAGTGAAAACAATATTAGTTTCACAACCAGAGCCTAAAGTAGAAAATTCTCCGTATTTTGAGCTTCAAAATAAACTGAAAGTAAAGGTTGATTTTCGACCTTTCATCCATGTAGAAGGTGTTCCTGCTAAAGAAGTTCGCGCTCAAAAAATCGACTTAAATAATTATACTGCCATCATATTAACCAGTAGAAACGCTGTAGATCACTTTTTCAGAGTAGCTGAGGAAATGCGTTACAAAGTGCCAGAAGATTTAAAATATTTCTGTCAGTCTGAAGCGGTTGCTTTTTACTTACAACGTTATGTAGTATATAGAAAGAGAAAAATTTATGTGGGTCAAAAAGACTTCGCTGATTTAGCTCCGCTAATTAAAAAATATAAAGACGAAAAATTCTTATTACCAAATACCGACCAATTAAACGCCGATGTTCCACAAACATTAGATGGATTAAAAGTAGAATGGAAACAAGGTATTTTCTACAGAACAGTAATGAGTGATTTATCAGACTTAAAAGATGTTTATTATGACATTTTAGCGTTCTTTAGTCCAACAGGAATTAAATCGTTATTTAAAAACTTCCCTGATTTTCAACAAAACAACACTAGAATTGCTGTTTTTGGAGAAACCACTAAAAAAGAAGCTTTAGAACACGGTTTACGTGTTGACATCATGGCGCCAAGTCCTGGAACACCATCGATGACAGGAGCTTTAGAGAAATATGTAGCTGAAGCCAATAAAGGAAAATAAAAACAAACAAAAATATATAGAACCCAAATTCGAAAGAGTTTGGGTTTTGCTTTTTGTTTGATTAATACCAATAAAAAAAGTCCCGAATATTTCGGGACTTTTTACTATATAAATTTCTTTAGATTACAATTGAGGACCAGCTGCTACTAATGATTTTCCTTCTTCGTTATCTGTATATTGAACGAAGTTTTTGATAAATCTTGAAGCTAAATCTTCTGCTTTAGTTTGCCATTCAGCAGCATCAGCATACGTATTTCTTGGATCTAAAATGTTCGTATCTACATTTGGTAAAGCAGTAGGAACTACAAAATTAAATACTGGAACTGTTTTCGTTTCTGCATTTTCGATAGAACCATCTAAAATAGCATCAATAATTGCTCTTGTATCTTTAATTGAAATACGTTTTCCTGTTCCGTTCCAACCTGTGTTTACCATGTAAGCGGTTGCATTGTGTTGCTCCATTTTCTTAACTAATTCCTCACCGTATTTTGTTGGGTGTAATGACAAGAATGCTTTTCCGAAACAAGCTGAGAACGTAGGTTCTGGTTGTGTTACTCCTCTTTCAGTTCCGGCTAATTTAGCTGTAAATCCAGATAAGAAGTAATATTTAGTTTGCTCTGGAGTTAATTTAGAAACTGGAGGCATTACTCCGAATGCATCTGCAGTTAAGAAAATAACTTTGGTAGCGTGACCTGCTTTAGAAACGGGTCTTACAATGTTTTCAATATGATTAATTGGGTAAGAAACACGTGTATTTTGTGTAACTGAACCATCTTTGAAATCAATTTTTCCGTTAGCATCAACCGTTACGTTTTCTAATAACGCATCTCTTTTGATAGCTCCGAAAATGTCTGGTTCGTTTGCTGCACTTAAATCGATAGTTTTTGCATAACATCCACCTTCAAAGTTGAAAACACCGTCATTATCCCATCCGTGTTCGTCATCTCCGATTAATTCACGTTTTGGATCTGTTGATAACGTAGTTTTTCCTGTTCCAGATAATCCGAAGAAAACAGCAACATCTCCATCTTTTCCTTTGTTAGCCGAACAATGCATAGAAGCAATTCCTTGTAATGGTAAGTAATAGTTCATCATTGAGAACAATCCTTTTTTCATTTCACCACCATACCAAGTTCCTCCAATTAATTGAATTTTCTCAGTTAAGTTAAATGCTACATATACTTCAGAATTTAATCCGTGAGCTGCGTAATCTTTAAAACTTGTTTTTGAACCATTCATAACTATGAAATCAGGTTCTCCAAAGTTTTCTAATTCTGCTTCAGTTGGACGGATGAACATGTTTTTCACAAAGTGTGCTTGCCATGCTACTTCCATAATGAAACGAACTTTCAATCTTGTATTTTCGTTTGCACCACAAAAAGCGTCAACAACGTATAATTTTTTATTTGATAACTGCTTTACAGTAGTTTCTTTTAAAGCATTCCAAGTATCTTGAGAGATTGGCTTGTTATCGTTAGCTGCCTTGTCAGAATTCCACCAAATTGTGTTTTCTGTAACGCTATCTTTAACAATGTATTTGTCTTTAGGAGAACGACCTGTGAATTCACCAGTCATTACGTTTACCGCTCCAAGTTCTGACAACTGACCTCTTTCAAAACCTTCTAAAGCTGGGTTTAATTCTTCATTATATAAATAATCGTATGAAGGATTGTATATGATTTCTGATACATTAACGATTCCGTATTTTTCTAACGAAATCGATTTCGTAGTTTGAGCATTCGTATCCATAAAATTAGGTTTTGTTGTGTTTATAAATAAAGTG
>RXJZ01000240.1:3353-6314 GCA_003963025.1 Flavobacteriaceae bacterium | reverse complement strand
AATAAGTGGAGATGAAAAATCGTCCTATCAAAAACTGTCTTTTGCGATGTATTTTCTAGGAATGTTTAATTTGATGTTCAATTGGGGACATCATATTTACTTACTTCCAACAGAAAAATACATTCATTACATTGCTTATGCGGTGAGCATGACCGAATGGATTATTTTAATTCGTATTTTCTACAAATGGAGTCAACAAATCAAAGAAAACAAACAATTTTACTACTTTTTCCCTTATCGCTTTTTAATGGCTTCTGATTATTGGGTAACGCTAAACTTAACCCTCGCCTTATTCATGTCGATTCCAGCCATCAACTTATACACGCACGGAACGCATATCACGGTGGCGCATGCGATGGGAACTACTATCGGTATCAATACGATGATTATTTTGGCTGGTGTTTTTTACTTTATTAAACCTACTTTCAACTCAGTAAAATGGCGATTGTATGGAAGCATTGCGTTTTGGATGGTACAAGTTACCTTATTACTTTTTCTAATTTCCTTAATTGGAATGGGCGTTCAACGCGCGATTTGGCAAGCTGGATTAACTTCGGAAAGCTTCAGTAAAATGAGTAGTTCTAGTGGAAATTGGGTTTTACTTTTCATCATTTTTGGAACGATTTTAATGTTCAGTATGGCGAGTTTTTTCATATATCTGTTTATTCAATCTTGGAAGAAAAATGAATTAAAGATTGAGGAATAAATTTATCCTAAAAAATAGGATGATAAAAATCAGGTAAAATATCATAATTCCATTGTATATTTGACCCTTAATACTTTCAAATTTATCATTGCTTATGTTTTCAAAATCATGCAATTATGCTATAAAAGCTACCATATTTATTGCCAAACATTCCTTAGAAGAAAAAAAGGTAGGTTTTGTTGATATCGCTAAAGAAATCGATTCGCCACAAGCGTTTACAGCTAAAATTTTACAAATACTTGTAAAAGCTGGGATTATCGAATCGGTAAAAGGGGTAAATGGTGGATTTTATATTCCGATAAAAAGAATTAAAAAGACTTTCTTAGTTGAAATTGTAGATGCCATTGATGGCGATGCCGTTTTCCATGGTTGTGGATTAGGATTATCGCAATGTTCTGAAACACATCCTTGTCCAGTGCATGATAAATTAAAAGTATTCGTAATGAACTAGCGCATATGCTAGAAACCACGAATTTAGAAGAATTAGCTTTGGGAATTAAGTCAGGAGAAACTTTCTTGAAATCGCTATAAAACCAATTCTTCTAATTTGTAGTATTTTTAAAACTGAAACATCAAATTAATAAAGATATTTCGTCCCATTCTTGGAAGATTTTTCCAATCGGTATAAGTAGTATAATTGGCATCGAACATGTTTTCAACACCCATATTTAGCATCATTTTTGATTTCTCAAAAGTGAATTTATATCCAAAATTGGCATTTACAATCGCATAATCTGGTGTTTTGTCTTCACCATAAAAAGCATTGTATTGAGTTTGTGTAGCATTTCCTTTTAGTTGTAATTCCGAACTAAATTTTCCTGGTCTAAAGCCTAAAGAAGTCATGTAATTAAACGGACTCATAAAAGGCAATCCGTTGTTTTCATTGTCTTTTCCTAAGTTATATACGAATTGTCCTTTCCAAATCCAGAAATCAGATAATTGATAACTTACCGTAAAATCAGATGATAAAATAGTAGCATAATCTAAACCGGTATAGACTTTAATTCCATTGGCACCAATAGTCATGGGCGCTACCGAAACATCAGGAATTCCGATGATATAATCGTAAATGTGAAAATACGATGCTGATATTTTGGTTTGCCATTTCGAATTTTTGAAACCAATATTGGCATTTCCTTCTAATGATTTTTCGTTTTTTAAATTGGGGTTTCCAATGTAATCAAATCCGTCAAAACTGTTGTACAAATAAAAACCATAACCTTCTGAAACCGACGGAGCGCGTTCGCCATACCCCATTCCGAATCCATACGAAATTCCGTCTTTGTTGTAGAAATAATTAGTAGAAAAACTTTTTAGGAATCGAGATTTTGACGCTTTCATTTCAGGATAGAAAATCTGTAAACTTTGTAAACCGAAATCACTCGCAACGTTGTTATTATGAAAACCTAAATTGGTGGTGAATTTCAAATTAGAATGACAGTTGATTTCGAAATTATCTTCCAAATAAATTCCAGCATACAAGGTACGAACATCAGGCCAAGTGTACATAAACATTAAGTTTTCGTTTGGATCGGATGGATACATCGTCATTTCGGCAACGGAACGATTGTAAAACGAATTCAAATTGGCTAAAAATTGATGCTTTTTGTATTTCCCATTTACTTTGGAATAAAAACCATAAGTATCGCTCCAACCTGGCATGTCCATGTGAATAGGAACAACAGGACGTTTGGTATCGTCCATAGTGTGCGTAATCGTATTGAAATACAATTTAGTTTCCCAATTATTGATTTGCTCCAAATTAGGTTTGTAATTGAATTTTATCGAAGTAATCAAAGCTTCCGCCAACGAAACATCCATTGGTAACGCAGGATAACCAACATCGGTAGCTCTATCAAAAATTACAGAAGCTTCAATGTTTTTATTAGGCGCCAATCGGTAGCCAGAAGTAGCGGAAAGATTCAGTTTTCTGAACTGTGAAAATTGAATTTCTTTATCGTTTCCTGCTTTATAATTTTCGGCATCTCGAAACATCACATCGGTATCTACATAAAATAAACTATCCGCATAATTGATGGCCGAACCTATGATTTTATGACGATTATTCGTTTCATAACCAGAGTTAATAAAGAATTCCCATCCCGCATTGGTAAATTGGCGTTGGCTTCTTTTTAAATCAATCGAACCACCAATCGTATTCCCATGACAACTGCCTTGTTGCCCAGAAGAAATGGTAGCTTCAGACAAATTAGAAACTTCAACATAAGAAGTAACAGGATCCATTTTATCGGTAC
>RXJZ01000240.1:0-3303 GCA_003963025.1 Flavobacteriaceae bacterium | reverse complement strand
AATCTACTTTGGTTGATTTTTGCAGAAATTCGTCTAAAGTAGCGAGTGTTTTGGTTTGTTTTTCGTGCAAAGCTGCTTTTGTTCCTACCACTAAAACTTCTTTAAGTTCTTTGGTTTTAAGAGAATCTGCTTCTTGACTAAATGTAAAACAAAACGAAAGTGACAGAAAAAATACAACTAATTTTTTCATGATATAAAAGTTTTAAAAAAGGTCGCTATTTAAGTCATAACGACCTTTTTTATAAGTAAAAATTAAAATTCGATTTCGAAGAAAATACTACTAGCAGTAACTGTGTCTGTGATTTCTTCTCCTTTTAAGATAGTCCCTTCAGCGTTAGCTAATTGTAAGTTGATTTTCCAATAACCTGTCATGGTTAACGATAATTTACCATCGTACAATCCACCAGCTAAAGTTTGAGTCGCATGAACGTTATTTGGAGAGGTATGATTTCCCATACTTGGCATTCTTGGGTCGATTTTCACAGTGTAACCATCCACAACTGGGAACGTCATCATGTTTTGCATTTTCCAAACGCCAACTTTCATATCGTTAAGCGCTACTTTTGGATGATGAGGCTCAATGTAAGCCACTAAATACTTAACACCATCCGAACCTGTGAATGTATTTACTTTACGTTTTGCAGAAGCAGGCACATCAATTACATCTGTAGCAGTGTAATCTACTCCATTAATTGTGTAATCGATTTTTAAATCCCAATATTCCGTATCATTCTGAGCCATTTGGAACATGATATATCCTTCATATAAAGTTCCGTTTTCAGTTACTTTTTCTACTGCTGAATAAGGACATGAATGCGTCATCATAGCCATATGCATTAATGGAGACCAACTCACTTCGGCATTTTTAATGTATTTATCTGTGGTGTTGTCTTTAATTCTTAAGCTAATTTCGTTGTATCCTTGTTCTAAACTTCCCATGTGAGAATACAATTCAATAGTATGAGTATCGTTAGTGATTTCTTTAAATTTAGTAATTCCGTCTAATTCATTTACAGTAGTTTCATCATCGTTTGAACAAGACACAAAAGTTAAGGCCATAGCAAAAATGGCTACAATATATTTTATTGAAGTTTTCATTATATTTTTTAATTAAAGTGATTGTAATTCCATCTGAAATGTGATTTTTTCAGAGAAATTATGATATAAGTTGAGTGGGTTAATTCAGTAAATGAACTAACAAAAACCAATATTTAATTAAGAAATAAATGTGGGTGGATGAAAAAAGGCACAATCATTCAAGTGAAAGTAAAGGTTAGAATAATTGTTACCAATAGAAGTTTTATTTAAAAAATAAATTTGTCTAATTTCTATAGGTTGAATTTCCTGAAAAAATACAATTTCAGTATGTTCGAAAGATATTTTTTTATCAGAAGAATTTTCAGAATTACTTTCGGAAGCTTTTGCCAATTGTTTTGCCAAGTGACACTTTCCGTTACATTTTAATTCGGGTTTGGATTTGTTCTCACAAAGGTTGGTTACAATATAATCATAATTCACTGCGTATTCTAAAACCGGAAGTATTGGCTTCAGGAACATTAACGCGGTTAATATAATTAGTAATTGTTTCATGAGACAAATTTACAAGAAATAAATTAAGGTCTTGTATGATTTCAGTCATATTTTTTTTACTTTTATTGAAATTAATTTGTGCTTTATCTAAAAGAATTAAAGCCTTCAACACAACTACTTTATGCAGATTGATTTAGATTTATTATTTACTTGGGGCGCTATTGCCAAGGAGTACAAGAAAAATGAAATTATTTTTCATGAAGATGAATCAGCGAATTTTTATTATCAAATTATCGATGGTTGCGTAAGAATGTACAATTCCAATGAAGAAGGAAAAGAGTTTACTCAAGGCTATTTTAAAAATGGTCATAGTTTTGGTGAACCACCTTTGTTTATTGATGAAGTGTATCCTTCCACTGCAGTAGCCTTTAAAGATTCCAAAATAATAAAAATTTCGAAGGAGAAGTTTTTAAAGATTTTAGAGGAATATCCTTTTATTCAGAAGCAATTCTTGAATTTAATGGCAACTCGAATTCACACCAAAGCCAAAACTACAAAAGACATTGTAAATCAAAAACCAGAGTTTCGAATTTTAGCCTTTTTAAATGCCCACAAAAACCCCGATTGTCCTAAAAAAGAATTGGTAGCATTTACAAGACAAGAAATTGCCAACTTTACAGGTTTACGCGTGGAAACTGTGATTCGAGAGCTTTCAAAAATGAGCAAGACGAATAAAGTGGAAATTATTAATCATAAATTATATTACTGATGTCGTTTAAAACAACTTTTTGGATTCGATTTTCGATTTTTAATCTGATGCTTGTTGCATTATTAGGACTTTTAATGCGTTATAAAATTCTGTTTGAATTTCCGCTTCTCGACCAAAAAAGTGTACAACATTCCCATTCTCATTTTGCTTTTGCAGGTTGGGTTACGCATACTTTAATGACGTTGCTCATTTCTTTTTTACAAAAACACGACACACTCAATAAAATCGCATTTAAAAAATACAATCTTGTTTTAATTGGGAATTTAATTTGCTCTTATGTAATGCTGATTTCCTTTATTATGCAAGGTTATGGTGCGATTTCGATTACTTTTTCAACCCTTTCTATTTTTGTTTCTTATTGGTTTTCATATTCTTTCTTTAAAGATTGTAAACAACTTGAAACAACTTCTATAGCAACAAAATGGTTCAAAGCAGCTTTGTTTTTTAATGTGATTTCGTCCTTAGGAACTTTTGCTTTGGCTTATATGATGGCAACTAAAAACATTCACCAAAATGAATATTTAGCTTCCATTTATTACTATTTGCATTTTCAATATAATGGTTGGTTTTTCTTTGCTTGCATGGGATTGTTGTTGGATTATTTAAAAGTAACATCAAACTCAAATCGCATTTATTCACAATCGTTTGCTTGGTTATTTTGGTCCTGTATTGCAGGGTATTTTCTATCAACGCTTTGGTTAGATTTACCACTATTAATTTATATTTTAACTGCTATTTCGGCTATTGTTCAAGTAGTTATTTGGTATTTATTATTCAAAACTATTTTTAAAGAGAATAAATCCATCATCGTTACTCTTCCAAACTATTTAAAATATTTGATTGCTTTTATCAGTTTCGCTTTGAGTGCGAAGTTCTTATTACAATTAGGTTCCACCGTTCCTGCTATTAGTAAATTGGCATTTGGATTTAGACCGATTGTGATTGCGTATTTACACTTGATTTTATTGGCAATTATTTCGCTTTTTCTATTATTTTACATTTAT
>RXJZ01000295.1:3788-4871 GCA_003963025.1 Flavobacteriaceae bacterium | reverse complement strand
GTAACTTTTTTTTGCAGAAATTTCTGTTAATAGTCGCTTATAAATGTTGTGGAATAGTCTCGAATTGTTATTTTTGTCGATTACAACTTAAAATGTATAAATTAATATGAAAATTAATCGCCTACTTATTTTTGGTTTTTTACTAGCTCAGTCATTTTTGTTTGCCCAAACAAAAGAAGTTTTATTTACGATTGACAATCATCCTTATTACACAGATGAATTTGTAAGAGTGTACAATAAAAATCTAGATTTAGTTAAAGATGATTCTCAAAAAGATTTAGATAAGTATTTGGATTTGTTTGTTGGATACAAGCTAAAAGTTGAAAAAGCAAATAAATTAGGTTTGCAAAATGGTTCTAATTATCAAGCGGAGTTGAAATCTTATAGAAATCAACTATCAAAAAATTATTTAAATGACTCAAAAGTTACTAATGAATTAGTTCATGAGGCATATGATAGAATGCAACAAGAAGTTAGAGCTTCTCATATTTTAATTTTATTAGATGAAGGAGCCCTGCCACAAGATACACTTAAGGCCTATAATAAAGTTTTAGATATTAAAAAAAGATTAGATGCAGGTGAAGATTTTGTAACTGTTGCAAAACAAACTTCCGAAGACCCATCTGTAAAAGAAAATAATGGAGATTTAGGGTATTTTTCGGCTTTTAGAATGGTTTATCCATTTGAAAATGCAGTATATAAAACTAAAGTTGGTCAGGTTTCAAAGCCATTTCGTACTCGTTTTGGTTATCACATTGTAAAAGTAACCGATAAAAGAGCAAATAGAGGTGAGGTTACAGTTGCACACATCATGATTGTAAAGCCTAATAATTCAGATATTGCTCAAGCTGAAAAAGCAAAAGCTACTATAGAAGATATCTATAAAAAGATACAGCAAGGTGAGCATTTTGAGAGTTTAGCACAACAATTTTCTGAAGATAAATCTTCTGCACCAAAAGGGGGTGTTTTACAACGTTTTGGTTCAGGTCAATTAAGTTCGGAAGAGTTTGAAAATGTGGCTTTTGAGTTAAAAGAAAAAAATCAGATTTCAGCTCCATTTCAATCGCAATTCGGTTGGCATAT
>RXJZ01000295.1:638-3738 GCA_003963025.1 Flavobacteriaceae bacterium | reverse complement strand
TTAGCTCAAATTAAGAAAAGCGTTACAGAGGATTTTTACAGTCAAACCTGGCAAATTCCTGCAAATTTGAAAGAAATGAATCTTCCTTTGTTGACTATTAATAAAACTCAAAAGGTTACAGCACCTTCGTTTTTAAATTTTATTTACACTCAGCAAAAATCGAATATAAAAACAAAACCCGTTGCTAAATTGGTAGATGAATTGTTTGAAAAATTCACAGATGAACAATTAACTAATTACTACAATGAAAATTTAGAAAATGAATTTCCTGAATTTCGTTATGTAATGGATGAATATCGAGATGGATTGTTATTGTTTGATTTAATGGAAAAGGAAATATGGAATAGAGCTAAATCGGATACCACAGGTTTGATGAATTTCCACAAGGCTAATATTGAGAAGTACCAATGGAAAAAAAGATATGATGTAGATATTTTATCTTCAACTGATAAATTGATCATTGAAAAAGCACAAAAATTTCTCAAAAAGGGCAAGTCATTAGAGTATATAAAAGAAAAGTTAAACAACGATGGAAAAGTAAATGTTATGGTAAAATCAGGACTTTATGAAGAAGACCATGATATATTATCTCAATATTCAAATGCTGCAGTTGGTGTTACATCGGTTGTAAATAAAGATAAATACTATTTTGTAGTTAATGTGAAAAGAATTGATGAAGCGGGGCCAAAAGAATTTGCCGATTGTAAAGGTAAGGTGATTAGTGATTATCAGCAGTTTTTAGAAAATAACTGGGTTGATGAATTGAAGAAAGAATTCCAAATTAACATTAATAAAGAAGTTTTTTCCAAAGTAAAATTACAATTAACTAAATAATATGCGGTTTTTCATATCCATATTTTTACTTTCAATGATGCTTTTTTCCTGTGATTATTTCAAATCAGAGAAAAAGCCTAGGGCCATTGCACGGGTTGGTGAAAGTTATTTATTTGAATATGATATAGAAAATTTAGTACCAAAAGGAACTTCAAAAAAAGATAGTTTAGCGATAGTAAAATCATTTATTGATAGATGGGCTTCTCAAAAAATACTATTTGAAGCTGCGGAACGAAATATAGGGAAAGAAAAAGTTTCAGAGTTTAATACTTTAATAGAACAATATAAAATTGATTTATATACAAAAGCCTACATTGAAGAGTTGGTAATAAGACAAATTGACACTATGGTAACTGAAGAACAGATTAAACAATATTATAATGAGAATAAGCAATATTTTAAAAATTCTTCAGAACTAGTGAAACTCAGATATATAAATTTAGTTAAAGAAAATCCAAAATTCTCTAAAATTAAATCAAAGTTTAGTTCCTTTACCAAAAAAGATAGAAAAGAGTTGGAGCAATTGGCTGTACAATTTAAAAGTTATGCTTTTAACGACTCTATTTGGGTAGATATCAATCAAGTTTATGAGAAAATACCGTTTATTAATATAGAGAATAAGCAAAAATATATCTCAAGTGGAATGAATTTTCAATATCCTGATTCAACAACAGTTTGGTTGGTTAAAGTGAATAATGTTTTACCAAAGGATAGCGCCACGCCTCTTGAGTTTTTAAAACCAACCATTAAGCAGATTATTATAAATAAAAGAAAATTAGAATTAATTAATACAATAGAAAAAGAGATTACGAATGATGCCATTAAAGACAATAAATATGAAGTTTATAAATAAAAAATTCCTTTTCACCGTTTTAGTTTTAGTTAATATTACGGTCATTGCACAACCCAAAAAAGAGAAAGTAGATGGAGTAATTGGTGTAGTAGGTGATTATGTAGTGCTGGATTCTGATATTGATTTGGAATTAATTCAATTAAAAGCGCAAGGTATCGATACAAAAAATATTACACGATGTCAATTGTTTGGTAAACAGTTAGAAGATAAATTGTATGCTCACCATGCTATTCAAGATAGTATTGTTGTTACTGACGCTGAAGTAAATAGTTTTATGAATGAACAATTAGATGCGATGGTGCAGCAAATTGGTTCGATTGAAAAAGTAGTTAAGTTTTATAAGAAAAAAAATATAGAAGAATTTAAGTCTTATTTTTTTGAAATTATAAAGATGAATAAGTTAACATCTCAAATGCAAAAGAAGATTGTTGATGAAATTACCATAACTCCTGAGGAAGTTCGTAACTTTTTCAAAGAAATTCCAGCAGATGAAATTCCAACATTTGGTGCTGAAATGGAGGTTGCTCAGATTGTCGTAAAGCCTGTAATAACAGATGAAGAAAAGAAAAGAGTGGTAGAAAAATTAAAAGAAATAAGACAAGATGTATTAAATGGTGCTAGTTTTTTCAGTAAAGCGGTTCTGTTTTCTGAAGATCCAGGTTCAAGTTCTAACGGAGGGTATTATAAAATTAATCGTAAAACTGGATTTGTAAAGGAATTCAAAGAAGTAGCCTTTAGTTTAGCTGAAGGAGAAATTTCGGAACCTTTTGAAACAGACTATGGATATCATATCATTATGGTTGATAAAATTAAAGGTCAAGAGGTTGAATTGCGTCATATTTTAATTTCGCCAAAAGTTTCAAATCAAGCAATGAAAGACGCTAAGGCTAAAATAGAAGATATTCGAGCGAAAATTTTAAACAAAGAAATAACATTTGCTGATGCTGCTAAGTCTTCTTCTGATGAAAAAGAAACCAAAAATAATGGTGGAGTTTTATTAAATCCTAGAACTATGGAGCCTAGATTTGAATTAACAAAAATGGATCCAGCCTTATATGGTCAAGTTTCATCATTAAAAGATGGTGAAATTTCATTACCAATTTTAGATGAAGACAGATCTGGTGGTGGTTTAAAATTTTATAAAATTATAACAGTTAATAATAGAACTGAAGAACATTTAGCTGATTTCGCTAAAGATTATTTAAAAATAAAAGAGCTAGCTTTGAAAGATAAGCAAATTAAAGAAATTGCTAAATGGAGTGAAGAAAAAATAAAAGAAACCTATATTAAAATATCGGACGAATACAAAGATTGTGATTTTACTAATAATTGGTTAAAAAAATAAATCATAAACCCTTTGAACATTCAAAGGGTTTATGATTTATTTTATATTTTAGTGTAATAATAATTAAG
>RXJZ01000295.1:0-588 GCA_003963025.1 Flavobacteriaceae bacterium | reverse complement strand
TTGTGATGAGTATTTTTTCAGGTGGACATGCTTTATTAATTGGTGTGCCTGGTTTAGCAAAAACCTTGATGGTTAATACTATTTCGCAAGCTTTAGGTTTGAACTTCAAAAGAATTCAATTTACGCCTGATTTAATGCCGTCCGATATTTTAGGAAGTGAAATTTTAGATGAAAATCGTCATTTTAAATTCATCAAAGGACCAATATTTTCCAATATCATCTTGGCAGATGAGATCAACAGAACACCACCAAAAACGCAAGCCGCTCTTTTAGAAGCTATGCAAGAACGTGCGGTAACTGTAGCTGGACATCATTATAAATTAGATTTGCCATATTTTGTATTGGCAACTCAAAATCCAATTGAGCAAGAAGGAACCTATCCGTTACCAGAAGCGCAATTAGATCGTTTTATGTTTGCTGTGAAATTGGATTATCCAAGTTTTGAAGAAGAAGTAAATGTAGTAAAAGCAACCACCTCTGATTTTAAACCTTTGGTAAATTCTTTATTTACTGCTCAAGAAATTATTGATTTTCAAAATGTAATTCGTAAGTTACCCGTTGCTGATAATGTAATTGAATATGCCGTTT
>RXJZ01000191.1 GCA_003963025.1 Flavobacteriaceae bacterium | reverse complement strand
AATGTTGCTATAGCTATAATCACGGTTAATGAATTTAGAGGAAGTGAAAAAGACAATGATGATTTTTCTTTTGACTACTTTAGAAAGCAATTTTATAGTTTGTTTCCAGGAAATTGGAACGCTTCAATTGTTGATTTAGGAACCATAGAGGCTGGAGCAAGCATTGAAGATACTTATTTTGTTGTAAAAAGTTTGGTAGCTGAGTTAATCAAAAAAAGAATTGTGCCTGTTGTTATAGGTGGAAGTCAAGATTTAACCTATCCAATGTATCGAGCTTACGATAATTTAGATCAAATGGTTAATATCGTTTCTGTAGATAACCAATTTGATTTTTCGAAAGAGAATAAGTTGGATTCAGAATCATATCTCTCAAAAATTGTTATTGAAGAGCCTAACAATCTTTTTAATTACAGTAACTTAGGCTTTCAAACGTATTTTAATTCGCAAGAAGAAATCGATTTAATTGAGAAATTATATTTTGAAGCTTATCGTTTAGGAGAAGTTTCAAGTAATATTGCAGTGGCAGAACCCGTTTTTAGAGATGCTGATTTAGTTAGTATTGATATGCATTCGGTTCAATCGTCATATTCCGGAAATTTTGATGTTTTTAATCCAAATGGATTTACAGGAAAAGAGATTTGTGCACTAACTCGTTATGCAGGAATAAGTGATAAAGTAACTTCTTTTGGGATTTTTAATTTTAATCCAAATGGAAATGAAATTGTTTTGACCGCTCAAATGTTGTGGTATTTTATTGAAGGATTTTGTTTTCGTTCAAATGAATATCCATTTGGTACAAAAGATAACTATATAAAGTATATTGTTCCTATTGAGGATGAAGAATTAATCTTCTATAAGAGTAATAAAACAGAAAGATGGTGGATTGAAATACCTTTTTTAACTAACGTTAATAATAAATTAAAAAGAAATACGTTATTGCCTTGTACACATGAGGATTATTTAGCTGCATGTGAACAGGAAATTCCAGAAAGATGGTGGAAAGCCCAAAGAAGAAATGTTGTTTAAAAAGACTATTTTTCAAACGGTTAACTAATGTTAAAAATATATAATTTTAAATTTTAATATTTTTTACACGTTTTTGAAAAAAATGTTGTTTTTTTCAAAATTATTGAATAGGTTTACGCCCTTAAATAGAAATTACATTTAACCCAAGTTTATATGAAGAAGTTTGTTGCATTTTCAGCAATTTTGTCATTGTTTATCAGTTGTGGTAAAGGCGATAAAGGAGAATTAGTAGGAGTTAAAGGGAGAAAATGGCATCCCGAAAAACCTTACGGAATGACATTGGTTCCTGGAGGCGCTTTTATTATGGGTAAAGCGGATGATGATTTAGCTAATATTCAAGACGCACCTACTAAAACTGTTACAGTTCGTTCGTTCTATATGGATGAAACGGAAATTACAAATAGCGAGTATCGTAAGTTTGTTGAATGGGTAAAAGATTCAACGATTAGAACTCGATTAGCTATTTTAGCTGATGAACAAGGTCAAAAACCAGGATCAGGTGGAGGTAAAGGAGGAAGTATTGGAGATTTTGCTTTTGCAGATGTTGATCCAGAGAAAATGACTCCTTATGATAAATACATGTATGAGAACTACTATAGTGTAGGTACTGATGATGATATCTATGCAGGTAGAAAATTAAATAATAAAATCAAACTTATCAAAGAACCATCTAAGTATCCAGATGAGTTTTATGTTGAAGTTATGGATTCTATGTATTTGCCAGAATCTGAATCTTATAATGGTCTTAAAACCATTGATGTGTCAAAATTAAAATTCAAGTACAATCAGGTTGATTTAAATAAAGCCGTAAAAAAGAAAGGACGTAAGAATTTTTATGAAGATGCTCCGCCTATCGAAATTTATCCTGATACAACGGTTTGGATAAAAGATTTTGCTTACTCATACAATGAGCCAATGCATAATGATTATTTCTGGCATCAAGCTTATGGAGAATACCCAGTTGTTGGTGTTTCTTGGAATCAAGCTAAAGCATTTTGTGCTTGGAGAACAATGTACAAAAACGCTTACATTAAAAAGAAAAAAGGTAGAGATCAAGTAAATTCATTCCGTTTGCCAACAGAAGCTGAATGGGAATATGCTGCAAGAGGCGGAATTGAAGGAGGTACATATCCTTGGGGTGGTCCTTACGCTAAAAACGATAGAGGGTGTTTTATGGCTAACTTCAAACCTAATCGTGGAGATTATGCTGCAGATGGTGCTTTGTATACGGTAGAAGCAAAATCTTATGAGCCTAATGAGTTTAATCTTTATAACATGGCTGGAAATGTTTCTGAATGGACAGAATCTTCTTACTATGCAGAAGCATATGAATTCGTTTCTACAATGAATCCACATGTAGCTGACAAGAAAAATCAGAGAAAAGTTGTTCGTGGTGGTTCATGGAAAGATGTTGCGTACTTCTTACAGGTGTCTACTCGTGATTACGAATATGCTGATTCAGCAAGAAGTTACATAGGGTTTAGAACTGTTCAGGATTACATGGGTACAGCCTCTACAGGAAATAGACCTAAATAGTATTTAACCAATTTTATTATATATTTAACTTAACTAACTAAAATTTATTTATTATGGCAATTTTAAGCAAAAAAGCAATGGGATTCCTTTATGGAATGGGAGCGGCAGTTGTAATTATCGGGGCATTATTTAAACTTCAACACTGGACAGGGGCTGATATTATGCTTATTGTAGGTCTTGTGACTGAAGCATTTATTTTTGCTTTATCAGCTTTCGAACCTGTTGAAAAAGAATTAGATTGGTCTTTAGTTTACCCTGAATTAGCTGGTGGTGAGGCTAAGGCAAAAGATAAAAAAACTGAAAATCCTGCTGAAGCACAAGGATTATTATCTCAAAAATTAGATACTATGTTGAAAGAAGCTAAGATTGATGGTGAATTAATGGCTAGTTTAGGAAATAGTATTAAGAATTTTGAAGGTGCTGCTAAATCAATTTCTCCGACTGTTGATGCTATGGCAGGACAAAAGAAATATGCAGAAGAAATGTCAACTGCTGCGGCTCAAATGGAAGCTTTGAATAATTTATATAAAATTCAATTAGAAAGTGCTGATAGAAATGCACAAGCGAATAAAGAAATTGCTGAAAATGCTGCAAAATTAAAAGAGCAAATGCAATCAATGACATCAAACATTGCATCTTTAAATGCAGTTTATGGTGGTATGCTTTCTGCGATGAGTAATAGAGGATAATTAGTTTTATCATTAAATATTTTATTAATTAAAAACTAATTTAAAGAGAAATGGCAGGAGGAAAATTAACCCCTAGACAGAAGATGATT
>RXJZ01000157.1 GCA_003963025.1 Flavobacteriaceae bacterium | reverse complement strand
GAATTCTAGTTTTTATATCCATTATTATTGCTTCTGTCGGATTACAAAGTTGTAATTCAACCGTAAAAAGTGTGTATCGTGATGACTTTAGAAGTGCATCGGAAGCCGAAATTAAGAATATTCAAAAAGAAGTTGGCGCAACAAATTCTAACAAAAGTATTCTGATACTAACGCAAACTTATAAAGGAGAAAAAATCATCATTTCGCAAAACGGAAAGGCGATTTTTTCTGAATATCCGATTACTAATTTAAAAAGTAGGATTGCGAATTATTTGAGTGTAAACAGAAATTTTGATGTTTATATAAAAGATATCAGCACCAAAAAAGAGGTCGTAATTCCATCTAAAAAAATTGCAAAGCACAAATATATTTACATAATGAAAAAAGTAACTAAAGGAAAGTTTCAATATATCATTAGTTTTAGTAATATACTTCGGCCCTTAAAATAAAAATCAGTAAACTTAAATTTAAATTTACTGATTTTTATTTACTTAATTAAATTACTGTTTAGGTAAAGGTGCACCAACAGCTATGTCGCAACGGTGTCCTTCTTGACCATGAGGAGGGTTCATACCTGGAAGAGTAGTTACACCTTCAATGGTTGTTGAACCATTACCAGAATTAATTTTCATTACAGGTTTTTCCTCTACTTTTTGACTAACAACTTGAGTTGTTGCTTGTGGTTGCTTTTGATTTACTGATTTTGAATTTAAAGGAGCTCCTACAGGAATTTCACAACGATGACCTGGTTGCCCATGCGGTGGATTCATTCCTGGCGCTGTTTGTGTTTGCGGTTGCGTGGTTTGTTGCGTTTGTTGTTGTATGGGTTGCACTTGCTGTCCTTGATTGCCAACTCGCTGTTTTAACCAAGCTTCACCTGAAAAAGGTTGAACAGTTTTTTTGGATTCTTCCACAAGTTTTACTTCCTCGTCTTTTTTACAAGAGATAAAAAATAGTGAACTAATAACCCCAAATAAAAATATATTCTTTTTCATTATTTTCAATTTTTATGTTTTCAAATATAAACTTAAAAACTTAATTCAGAAAAACAACAAACAAATTTAACATAAATAAAAAACCTCTCATTTCTGAGAGGTTTAGTACCCGGAGTGGGAATCGAACCCACACACCTAAGTACACGAGTTTGAGTCGTGCGCGTCTACCAATTCCGCCATCCGGGCAATGGAAAATGATTGAAGTATCATTATGTGGGTGCAAATGTAAAAAATATTTCTGCAATTCATAAAAAAATAGTTAAAAATATCCTTTCAGAGTTCGATTTTATTTCTAAATTTGCACCTCGTTAACACGACACAACACTAACTAACTACTAAACAATAAATTAACATGCTGTATCAAGAACCAGAAGCAAAAATTTTTGCATGTTCTCAGAGTGTGTATTTAGCTGAACAAATTGCTGAAAAGTATGGTGTTCCGCTAGGTAAAATTACGTTCTCTAAATATAGTGATGGCGAATTTCAGCCTTCTTTTGAAGAATCGATAAGAGGATTACGCGTATTCCTTGTTTGTTCGACTTTCCCAAGTTCGGATAATTTAATGGAATTATTATTGATGATTGATGCAGCAAAAAGAGCATCAGCACGTCATATTACAGCGGTTATTCCTTACTTTGGTTGGGCAAGACAAGACAGAAAAGACAAACCAAGAGTACCAATTGGAGCTAAATTAGTTGCAAAACTTTTAGAAACTGCTGGAGCAACCCGAATTATGACTATGGATTTACATGCTGATCAAATTCAAGGGTTCTTTGAAAAACCAGTAGACCATTTATTTGCTTCTACTATCTTTTTGCCTTATGTGAGAAGTTTAAATTTAGAAAATTTAACTATCGCATCTCCAGACATGGGAGGTTCAAAAAGAGCGTATGCCTATTCTAAATTTTTAGAATCTGACGTTGTAGTGTGTTACAAGCAAAGAAAAAAAGCGAATGTAATTGACACAATGGAGTTAATCGGAGATGTAAAAGGCAGAAATGTTATTTTAGTTGATGATATGATTGACACCGGAGGAACATTAGCAAAAGCCGCTGATGTAATGATGGAAAAAGGAGCATTAAGCGTAAGAGCAATATGTACGCACCCAATTTTATCAGGTGAAGCGTATGAAAAAATAGAAAATTCTAAATTATTAGAATTAATTGTTACCGATTCTATTCCTTTAAAGAAAGAATCGAAAAAAATTAAAGTTGTTAGTTGTGCACCATTATTTGCAGAAGTAATGCATATGGTTCAAAACAACAACTCTATCAGTGGGAAATTTTTGATGTAATCAAGAAACCACTTTAATAAGTATTTATTAATTATATATATTTTACAATGAAATCAATTACGATTAAAGGATCAGAAAGAGAAAACGTAGGTAAAAAGGCAACTAAAGCCGTACGTGATGCTGGAATGGTTCCTTGCGTTATCTACGGAGGAAATCAACCAGTTCATTTTGTTGCAGACGAAAGAGCATTTAAAGATTTGGTTTACACTCCAAACGCACACACAGTTGTAGTTGAGTTAAACGGAACGTCTTACAATGTAATTATGCAAGACATTCAGTTTCACCCAGTTTCTGACAAAATTTTACACATTGACTTCTTCCAATTAAGTGATGACAAAGAAATCATCATGGAAGTACCAGTTAAAATTACAGGAACTTCTCCAGGGGTATTATTAGGAGGTGTTTTACGTTTAAACCAACGTCGTTTAAAAGTAAAAGCTTTACCAAAATTCTTACCTGACTTCGTTGAAGCTAACATTTCAGAATTACAAATGGGTAACAAATTGTATGTTACAAAAATTGAAACTAACAATTTCAAATTAATGCACCCAGATAATACGGTAGTTTGTCAAGTGAGAATTTCTCGTGCGGCAATGAAAGCAGCTCAAGAAGCAGCAAAAGCAGAAAAAGGAGCAAAAAAGAAAAAATAATTTCTTTTCAATCTGTACAAAAGAAGCATCAGTTTTTACTGGTGCTTTTTTTATGCTTTTATCTATCTAAACTTTGCATTACTTTTGCATTATGATATGGCTATCAAATCTATTTAAAAAACAAAAACAAGAGCGTTTACCCATGAAGAAATTCTTAATCGTAGGGCTAGGAAATATTGGCTCAGAATATGCAAATACAAGACACAATATCGGATTTAAAGTTTTGGATTATTTAGCCAACAAGGAAGGAATTTCTTTTCAAACCGTAAAATTGGGTGAAATAGCCGAACTAAAAATTAAAGGAAGAACCTTATTATTACTTAAGCCAAATACTTATATGAATTTAAGCGGTAAAGCGGTAAAATATTGGCTAGAAAAGGAAAACATCGAAAAAGAAAATATGTTAGTTATTACCGATG
>RXJZ01000235.1 GCA_003963025.1 Flavobacteriaceae bacterium | reverse complement strand
ATCCACGATATCATATCCTTCTAAAAAAGCAGCACTAGAAACCATGCTGTTCATGCGATAAAACTCATTAAAAGTATCATCATATTGAAAAACGTTTAGCGAATTGTTACTAGAAACGGTAACCGAAATACTATTTGAAATTTCAGTTAGCGCCATTTTTTGTGCTTTTTCTCTATAATCAGATGATGATTTTTGTGCCATTCCAATTCCGATATAATTGAAATTACTCAAAGGAGTTTTTGAAACCCATTCTGGAGCATTTTCAGGAATTGTGGAATTGTTTTTAGAACTTCCGCACGAGAAAAAAACAAAAAAACTAGCAAGTAAAAGGATGTATTTATACATTATTCTTCTGGATTAAAAAACAAAACTTCATTAACAATTTTTTTTCTAAAATCAGATAAAACATTATCAATCATTGGTTGGCTATTAATTTGATCGCTAGTTTGAAAAAGCGTTTGTAAGTTTTTGTAGTTCGATTCGTCTCTCATAATTCGGTCGGCAATTGTTCGAATTGGGTAGATTAACTTATAGTTTGAATTATTATTTCGTGCATATCTTATTTGCTTTTCATCATTCTTTTGAATGGTTTTTTGCATCAAAATTTTACCAGTTCCTATTTCAACTAAACGATAGGTAATATTTGCTTGGATAGTGGTTCTTTTTTCATATTCTTTATAAATTACAGTTTTTTCAACTAGAGAATCTATTCCATTTCGGGTTTTCAGTTTTTTTACTTCTAGGCCTTTAATGTCATAACTTTTTAAGGGTTCGTCTTGTAATTGATATTGATTGATGTGAATAGTTAATACTGCCTTAGCATTAGTTCTCATATAAGAATTTGCAATATACTTAGTTAATTCAGTTTTGTTTTTTACAACTTCTTCAATTCGATAGTATGGGGAAGAAATGTCATTACTCCCTTTAATAATTTTTACAAACGGATTTTTACTTGCTAAAATATCTTCAATAACCGCATTTTGTATGTTACTTTCAAAACCATTAGAGTTTCTTTCTCTATAGGACTCTACAATAATTGGATATTCTGCACATACTAAAGCATCTGATTTTAATTCATCGGCATTTTTATAACTATCAAATCTTTTAATAATGCCGTCTAATCCTAAATAAGCGGTTCTGCATTTTCCTTTCTTTAAATCTTTAATCGCTTTTCGATAAATAGGTTCGCTAGCAGCTTCACGATGCAGATTTTTTACATCTAAATAGTTGTTGTTTATATTTTTAACTTGCTCAAAAGCCAATTCTGCTTCTTTAAAGTTTTCTTGCATTAAATAATAACTTCCTTCTTTGTAACGCTCGTTTAATGCTTGTTGCAATTTGTTTTTTACGTCTTTATAATTAGCTTCACGAGTGTAGATTTCATTCCATTTATCATAAGCAGGCATGTATTTTTTTTCTCCAAAAAGTTGAATTCCGCTCAAATAAACAGGCTCATTTATGGCGATGCTTAGTTGTTTTGGAGTGTCTTTGTAATTAGGATTAAAACGAGAAATATCATTAAAAACACTTTCTGCATCTGCGAATTTTTGTTCAGAAAGATATTTGATTCCTAAATCATATTGCCCCATTAAATATTGATCTAAGTTTTTGTTGTAAATCGCTTTCGTTTGTTGATCAATATCAAGATTTTTTGTGAAAGCATTTACTTGATTCACAAAACTATTCAGATTATAATATTCATTTACAACTCCTTCTTTATCTCCTTTTTCGTTTTTTGTTGCAATTGTGAAAGCTGTTTCTGAAATATGCAATTGAGCACTTCTTCTCAATGCGTTTTCAATTTCTGGAAGATTTGGTTTTCTGTATAAAACACCTAAATACAATTCTGAGGCTTGTTTGAAGTTGCCTAATTTTTCCATTTCAGCACCCTTTTTTAAGGTAGTATTTTTTACACTACACGAAAACAGAAATAAGAATAAGAATACGATAGAATATTTTAGAGTAATGTTTAATTTCATAAATTGGCACGTATTTTGTAAAAATAGGTTAATGTTAGTTTGACAATTTTAAAACAAAAATAACAAACAAAGGTTTTTTGGAGTTGTTTTTTTTGTTAATATTGGCAAATCTTTCAAATATGATACCAAAATTAGAATTAAATTAATAATTACAGAAAAATGAAAAAAATTACAAACATGAGAAATACAATTTTAGTAGCTTTATTAGTGCTTGGTGCAGCATCTTGTAGAAGTAAAAAAGAAGAAAAACCTGTAGATGCTCCAAAAGGAGAAGTTAAAGTAGAAGTTTTATGTAGTGGGCCAAAATATTTTACAGATAAAGATTTTTTTAGAGCTAATAGTGTTGGCGAAAGCCCAGATCAAGCAAACTCTAAAAGAATGGCATTGAGTAATGCACGTTTAGAATTAGCAGGTCAAATAGAAGTAACTTTAAAAGCGGTTATTGATAACTACTTTAACGATGTAAATTCTGGTGGAAAACAAGAATTTATAGCTAAATATGAAGGGTTAAGCCGAGAGGTAATCAATCAGTCAATTTCTGGAACTAAAACAATTTGTGAAGAATTAACTAAAACAGCTGCAGGTAAATATAAAACATACATTGCAATTGAGTTGAATAATGCTGCTTTATTGAATACTTTAAACAATAGAATTTCTGCTGATGATCGTTTGAAAGTAGATTATAATTACGAAAAATTCAAAGAAACTTTCTATAAAGAAATGGAAGAAATGGGAAATAAATAATCCTTTTCAAAATATAAAAAAAGGCGACTTCAATTTAAAGTCGCCTTTTTTATTTTAAAATATTGATTATCGATTTAACCAATATATCGTTCCAGTTAATATCGTAGCAAACCCAACCCAAGACAAATAAGGAATCAATAAATAAGAAGCTTTCTTGTCAATTTGTTTAAAAACGTGATAGGTTTCATAAATAATTAACCAAAGTAAAATGATCTCGATAAATGCCAATAAAATATTATTCAGTCCAAAGAACAAATACGACCACAAGGCATTTAAAAGTAATTGAACTGTAAAAAACAATAATCCTTTTTTTACCAATTCTTTGTTGGACTCTAATTTATTCCAAACCATTCCAGCGGCAATTCCCATTAGGATGAAAAGCATCGTCCATACCGGCGCAAAAACCCAATTTGGCGGATTGAAACTCGGTTTTTTGATTTCTGGATACCAGGTTGAAATACTTGATTGTGTAACATTACTTGATAAGTAACCAACGGCTAAACAAATAGCAACACAGTATGTAATTTTAAGATATTTGTTCATGTTTTTAATTTTATAGGCAAATTAACGAAATATCAAGGGAACAAATCAATCAAAATCGGTATTTTTGTCAAAATTTTAAGCTATGCTTACCGAAAAAGATTTTA
>RXJZ01000176.1 GCA_003963025.1 Flavobacteriaceae bacterium | reverse complement strand
GAAATGGTACACCGTGAGGACGTAGAAAATGTAATTAAACTAATTTACGAAACGTTATTGAAAATTGAAAATAACGAAACGTTTAGTTATTTTAAATAAAAAAATACACATCATAGTTCATAAAATCCGAATTTAATATTCGGATTTTTTATTTTTATAAAAATAAAATTGCAAAACTGTAACAATTACAAAAAGCAATTGTCTTTAAAATAGATTAATCTGGTAACGAACTTGAAAACCCAAAATTCTGAAATAGCAATTCTATTGCAACAGTGCAAAGAAAATAATCAAAAAGCACAACTCGCACTCTATAATATGTATTGTAGTGCAATGTTTAATGTGGCTTTTAGAATTGTTTCAGACAAAACACTGGCAGAAGAAATAATGCAGGATAGCTTTTTAAAAGCTTTTACGAAATTAGATTCTTACAGCGGAAAGGTAACATTTGGAGCTTGGTTAAAAAAAATTGTTATCAATACTAGTATTAACGAATTAAAAAAAGCGAATCAATTTCAATTTGAAAGTTTAAATGAAGGGAATGAATTTGCAGACATAAATGAAAATGACATCATTTCTTATAATGAATTAAAAGCAGAGCAGATTTTAAAAACAATACAAAGCTTAAAATCAAACTATAAAATTATATTGACTCTGTTTTTTATTGAAGGTTATGATTTAGAGGAAATTTCATCGATTTTAAATATCTCAAATGAAAATTGCAGAACAACTATGAGCAGAGCAAAGGAAAGTTTAAGAAAAAAACTAAATGACAATGAAAGATAATATGAACCAACTTTTTGACAAACACACTAACTGGGATTTTGAAAAGCCAAACGAAGGCCACGAAAATCGGTTTTTGTCTAAACTTAAATCTCAAACGCCTAAGAAAGAGAAAAGAGCTTGGATACCAATTGCTATAGCCGCTTCTTTTGCATTAAGTTTTGGAATTATATATTTTAATGACTTTAGCGCTCAACCAGAAGTTGTTTTTTCGCCGCAAGTTCAAGAAACTCACGATCATTTTTCATCTGTGATTAATTCTGAATTAAAAAATTTACAACAACAAGAAAATCCTGAAACTGCAATTCTTATAAATGATGCTTTAAAAGAAATGGAAACGCTTGAAAAAGATTACGAATCTTTAAAAAACGAAATTATTAAGAATGGAGAAAACAAACAAATTGTATTTGCAATGATAACAAATATGCAAACTCGAATTTCGTTTATCAAAACCGTATTAGAACAAGTAGAACAGATTAACAATTTAAAAACGAATACCAATGAAAAATATATTTAAACTCTTATTACTTTTCATTTTGATTCCTTCTATAGGAATGGCTTCAGATGAAAAAAAAGCAATTAATAAAGAAAAAACAATTTCAAAAACTTTTGAAGTTAGTAATGATGCGCTTTTAAGTGTTACAAATTCATATGGAAATGTAAATGTGTACTTATGGGACGAGAATAAAATTTCTATTCAAGTTCAAATTAAAGTTTCGGGCAATAACGATAAAAAAGTTACCGATCGCTTAAACGATATTGATATAAGTTTTGCTGCAACATCAAATAAAGTAGCAGCAGTAACTGAAATGAACGGAAAAAATTGGCAAGGCAACAGCAATCTTAGCTACGAAATTAATTATGTGGTAAAAATCCCTAAAAACGGAAACGTTGATTTAAATAATAAATATGGTAACATTTCAATTGATAAATTAAACGGAAACTTAGCCATTGATTGTAAATATGGAAGCTTGTTTTTAGGTCAGTTGAGTGGGAAATCAAACAATATTACTATTGCTTATTCACAGAACTCAACCATTACTAGTGTTGATAAATTGAATTTAAACAGTCAATATTCAGAAGTTGAAATTCAGAAAGGAAATCAAATTAATATCGATGGAAATTATAACACATTTGAATTTCAATCTGTTGGAAGTTTAAATTTATCTTCAAATTACACAAAATTAAAAACCTCAACGATTTCAAAATCAGTTATTAGCGGAAATTATCTTACTTTAAAACTGGGAGAGATTGGAAATTCAATAACAATAAAATCAAATTATAGCGATGTTCAATTAGGAGCAAATAAAAATACGGATGCTATTTTAATAAATGGAAATTACACTAACACCAAAATAACATGTGCTCCAGACTATGCTTTTGATGTTCAAGTAGAATTAAAATATGGCTCTTTTAAGGACGAAATAGGGATTAAATACACCGATAAATATGAAAAAAACACCTCAAAATCATTTACAGGATATCATATTGCACAAGGAAAATCTAAAATTAACGTAACTACTAACTACGGAAGTCTTCAACTTTTAACTAAATAAAACATGAAAAAAATAGTATTCATATTAGCGCTTTTAAGCCTTTCAATTGCTCAGGCTCAAAATTGGAAAAACGAAAAAATTAAAGAATCTGGAATAAAAACAACTATTACACGAACTACTTCTACTTATGATGCAATTAGCGCAAGTGGTTCTTTTAAAGTAGCATTAGTTTCAGGAAAAGAGGGAAACATTACTATTGATGGTGATGAAAACATTATTTCGCATATTGTAACCGAAGTTGAAAACAATACTTTAATTGTTCGTTTTGATAAAAACAAAAACTATACTTACAAATCAAGTATTACAATAACGATTCCGTTTGAAGAAATTAGTTCGGTATCATTTGCGGGGTCGGGTGAAATTGAAACCAAAAACACGATTACTGCCACTAATTTTAATATTGCATTTACCGGTTCTGGAGAAGGTAATTTTGACATTAATGCAACACGTTTAAAAACAACCTTATCAGGTTCAGGAGAAATTGAAATTAAAGGAGAAGTAAAAGAACTAGAAGAAACATTATCAGGTTCAGGAGAAATCGATTCTTCAAAGTTAATTGCCACAAATGCAAACGTAATAGTTACAGGTTCGGGTGAAATAAATGTAAACTGCACCACTTTCTTAGAAGCAAAAGTAGCTGGAAGTGGCACCATAAAATACAAAAGCAAACCTCAATCAGTAGATAAAGTAATTGCAGGTTCTGGAGAAATTATTTCTTATTAAATATAAAGTTGTTAGTTATAATAGGTACGTTCCCCCGCTCCCGCGCGAATCCTTTCGCGTGAAAATAAAACAAAAAATCCCGCTTTCGCGGGATTTTTTTTTATCTTCTTTTACGAGCGTCGTTGACCCCTTTTATAATTTCTTCTGATGTTTAAATTTTAAAAGTGTAATAGTAGGAATATGCAAAAGAAATAGTATTTTTATAATTATCAAGACCACACGAAAGGGTTTATTCGGAAACTAAGGAAGTAGTAGACGCTAAAACGTTAGTTAAACAATAAAAATATATGTTATGAAATTGCCATTTACAAAAAATTTGCGTGA
>RXJZ01000218.1 GCA_003963025.1 Flavobacteriaceae bacterium | reverse complement strand
AATTCGGCTAAATTGGGTAATTCATCGAATGTAGAAATTCCTCCTGAAGCGATGAGTTTTACATCTTTGGTTTGTTCCAAAATTCTTTGATATAATTCAAAACTTGGACCTTCTAACATGCCGTCTTTTGAAATATCGGTGCAAATGACGTATCGAATTCCTTTTTTCTGATAATTTTGAATAAACGGAATAACTTCTTCTTTTGATTCTTCTAACCAACCTGAAATCGCTACTTTTTCGTTCATCGCATCAGCTCCTAAAATAATTTTATCGGTTCCGTATTGTTGAATCCAATTTTTGAAAACTTCTGGTTGTTTGATAGCAATACTTCCGCCTGTGATTTGATTGGCACCACTTTCAAAAGCAATTTTCAAATCGGTATCGGATTTCAAACCACCACCAAAATCGATTTTTAAAATCGTTTTCAAAGCAATTTGTTCCAAAACTTTATAGTTCACAATTCGGCTTGATTTGGCTCCATCTAAATCAACCAAATGCAAATACTGAATTCCGTGTGCTTCAAAAGATTTAGCTACTTCCAATGGATTTTCGTTGTATATTTTCTTTGTATCATAATCGCCTTTGGAAAGTCGAACGCATTTTCCTTCTATAATATCAATTGCGGGTATTATTCTCATTTTCAATATTTTTTGGAACACAGATTATTAAAATTGAAGAAATCTTTAAAATCTTTCATTTGTTTAAGTCTAAATTTTTATAATTTCATTTATTTCATAAATCGGTGTTCCTATTTTTAAAATTTAAGGTTCAAAAAGTTATTCAAAATTTGTTCTCCAAACACGCCACTTTTCTCAGGGTGAAATTGTACTCCGAAGAAGTTATCACGTTGTAAAGCGGTGCTATATTCGTGTTCATAATTCGTGGTAGCAATGGTATTTTTCGATAAAGGCGCATAATAACTGTGTACCAAATACATGAATTCTTTTTCTTTAATTCCTTTGAATAATGGCGATTTTAAATCATAAATGGTATTCCAACCCATTTGAGGTACTTTTACTTGATTTGAAAACTTTACGACATTGACATCAAAAATTCCTAATCCGTTGGTATTGCCTTCTTCTGAATGTTTACACATCAATTGCATGCCCAAACAAATTCCTAAAACCGGTTGTTTCAGGGTTGGAATTAATATATCTAATCCACTATCAACCAACATTTTCATAGCACTACTCGCCTCACCTACACCTGGAAAAATTACTTTATCAGCTGTCTTAATAGTATTCCAATCATTAGTGACAATTCCTTCAAAACCAAGTCGTTCCAAAGCGAATAAAACACTTTGTACATTTCCAGCTCCGTAATCTATTATTGCTAGCCCCCCAGCCCCCAAAGGGGGAGTTTGACTAACTATATTTTCATTCTTTTTCATAATCTTTTAATTCCCCCTTTGGGGGTTAGGGGGCTATAACATTCCTTTTGTACTTGGTAAAATCATTTTTTCTGTATCGCATTTTACAGCAACTTTAATTGCTTTTGCGAAGGCCTTGAAAATGGCTTCAATTTTGTGGTGTTCATTTGTTCCTTCTGCTTTGATGTTTAAATTCGCTTTTGCTCCATCTGTGAACGATTTGAAGAAGTGAAAAAACATTTCCGTTGGCATTTGACCTATCATTTCACGTTTGAATTCTGCTTCCCAAACCAGCCAATTTCTTCCTCCAAAATCAATGGCTACTTGGGCTAAACAATCGTCCATTGGTAAACAAAATCCGTAACGTTCAATGCCTAATTTATTGCCCAAAACTTTTGCAAAAACTTCGCCTAATGCAATTGCTGTATCTTCGATTGTGTGATGTTCATCAACCTCCAAATCTCCTTTGACTTGAATATCTAAGTCCATTTGTCCGTGACGCGCAATTTGGTCCAACATGTGATTGAAAAAGGAAATTCCGGTGTTGATGTTACTTTTTCCAGTTCCGTCTAAATTTAAAGTGATTGCGATATCGGTTTCATTTGTGGTTCTTTTGATAGAAGCTGTACGCTCTTCCAACTTTAAAAATTCGTAAATCTTTTGCCAATCGGTTGTTTGTAAAGCGATTACATTTTGGAGTTCTTCCAATGAAGTTGCAATTTCATTTCCACCCAAATTTCCTTCGTTTTTGATAAAAATCGCTTTCGAACCTAAGTTTTTAGCCAATTCCACATCGGTAATTCTATCACCAATTACATAAGAATTCTCCAAATCGTATTCCGGATTGTTCAAATACTTGGTTAACATTCCCGTTCTAGGTTTTCTGGTTGGAGCGTTGTCTTCTGGAAAACTGCTGTCGATAAAAATTTCATTGAATGTTATGTCTTCATTTTCAAATGCTTTCAAGATGAAATTTTGGGTTGGCCAAAACGTTTCTTCTGGAAAACTTTCGGTTCCTAAACCATCTTGATTTGTGACCATTGCCAATTCGAAATTCAATTCTTTAGCGATTTTACTCAAAAATTGAAATACTTTTGGATAAAATTCTAATTTGGTTAAACTGTCTAATTGATAATTTTCTGGCTCTAAAACCAAAGTTCCATCTCTATCTATAAATAATACTTTTTTCGGCATTGTTGAAGGTTTTTAATAATTCAATAATTTGTTCGGTTTCTTCTTTAGTTCCGATACTAATTCGCAAGCAATTTTCGCATAAAGGTTGATTGCTTCTGTTGCGAACCACTACTCCATTTTCGATAAATTGTTGGTATCTAAAATTCGCATCATCCACTTTAATTAAAATAAAATTGGCATCCGAAGGATATATTTTCTCAACAAATTCGCATTTTGAAAGTGCTTCGATGAGTTTATTTCGTTCGATTAGTATTTTTCTAACTTGTGTTGGCATCGTACTTTGCAACAACTTTTTAACTGCCGTTTCTTGAGACAAACCATTGATATTGTAAGGTGGCTTAATTTTATTCAAAACCGCAATAATTTCTCTTGAAGCATACAAAATTCCAATTCGTAATCCTGCCATAGCATACGCTTTTGATAAAGTTTGCGTAATAATCAAATTAGGAAAATCTTTCAAAACACTTAACCAGCTTTCATCTTTTGAAAAATCGATGTACGCTTCATCAATTACCACTAACCCTTTGAATTGATTCAGAATTTTGATTACCGATGAATCCGTAAAAGAATTTCCTGTTGGGTTATTTGGTGAACACAAAAAGATGATTTTGGTATTGTTATCTACGGCATTTAGAATTGCTTCTACATTCGGTTGAAATTCTTCATTCAATAAAACCTCACGATTTTCAATAGCATTGATATTCGCTAAAACTCCATACATTCCATAGGTTGGCGGCAATGTGATGATATTATCACGATTCGGTTCACAAAAGGCTCTGAAAATCAAATCTAAAACTTCATCACTTCCGTTTCCTAAAAGAATATTTTCTTTTGAAACATTATTTCTATCTGCAATAATTGCTTTCAATTCTTTCTGTTGTGGATCTGGATAACGATTCATGCCGTTAGTAAAGGGATTTTCATTAGCGTCTAAATAGATCATTGGTTTTGTGAACTGTTCAAATTCATCACGTGCTGAGGAATATGGACTCAGTTTTTTTACGTTTTCTCTGATTAAGTTTTCTAAATTCATAACTTTTATTTTAGTCTTAATGAAACAGCATTTTTGTGTGCTTGTAAACCTTCGGCCTCTGCCATAGTTTCTATTGGTTTTCCGATGTTTTGAATTCCTTCATTTGATATTTTTTGGAATGTCATCGCCTTCAAGAAACTATCCAAATTTACACCACTGTAGCTTTTAGAATATCCGTTTGTAGGTAAAGTGTGATTGGTTCCAGAAGCATAATCGCCAGCGCTTTCTGGAGTATAATTTCCAATAAAAATCGAACCTGCATTTTGAATGCCGTCAACGAAATAGTTTTCGTTTTTAGAACATACAATAAAATGTTCAGGACCATATTCATTAATTAATGATAAAGCCGTTTTTTCAGTTTCAACAAAGATTAATTTGGAATTATTAATAGCCACTTGTGCGATTTCTTGTCTTGGAAGAACTTTCAATTGTTTGTAGATTTCTTCTTCCACATCGTTTAAAATGTTTTTATTGGTCGTAACCAAAATCACTTGGCTGTCTTTTCCGTGTTCGGCTTGACTTAGTAAATCAGAGGCTACGAAACTTGGAATTGCCGTTTCATCTGCATAAACTAATAATTCACTTGGTCCTGCTGGCATGTCAATTGCAACTCCATTTTGAGATGCAAATTGTTTGGCAATCGTTACAAATTGATTTCCTGGTCCGAAAATTTTATAGACTTGCGGAATGGTTTCTGTTCCGAATGTCATTCCAGCAATGGCTTGAATCCCACCAACTTTGTAGATTTTAGTTACACCACACAAATTTGCAGCATACAGAATTGCAGCATTTATTTTTCCATTTTTATCTGGCGGCGAACACAAAACAATTTCTTTACAACCCGCTAATTTTGCTGGAACAGCCAACATTAAAACTGTTGAAAACAAAGGAGCTGTTCCGCCTGGAATGTATAAACCCACTTTTTGAATTGGTCTTTTTTCTTGCCAACACGTAACTCCGATAGTAGTTTCTACTACAATTTTATCTGTTTTTTGAGCAGCGTGAAATTGTTCGATATTTGATTTGGCTAATTGAATGGCTTCTTTTAGTTCCTTTGAAACTTCATTTTTAGCAATTTCAATTTCTTCTTGTGTAACTTGGATATTTTCTAAAGTAACGCCATCAAAGAAGGAAGCATATTTTGCAATAGCCTTATCGCCTTTTTGATACACTTCTTTGAAGATTTGCTTTACCGTTTCCTCTACATCAGAAAAAGTTTGGGTTGGTCTTTTACAAATTTCTGACCAAGTTTCGGGTTGTGGGTTGTATATTTTTTTCATGATTCTAATTTTTAATTTTTGAAACACATAGACACATAGTTATATTTTTTGTCTACAACTTCAGACGTTTCACTTTGGATAGTTAACATAGCTATGTGTAAAATGCAATACTTTTTAGATTTTTAATTATCAAAATTTCTATGTGCCTATGTGTTTAATTTATTTATAATACCATTTTTTCAATTGGGCAAACCAAAATTCCTTCGGCTCCAGCTTCTTTTAATTGGTCGATGACTTCCCAAAATTTATCTTCATCAATCACCGAGTGTACGCTACTCCAACCCTCTTCAGCTAATGGCATCACTGTTGGACTTTTTAAAACGGGAAGAATTTTGCTGATTTCTGAAATTTTATCATTGGGAACATTCATCAAAATATATTTTGATTTTCTTGAACGTAAAACAGCTTGAATTCGGAATTGTAGATTGGCTAGTACTTGTTTGGCTTCTTCAGAAATTTGAGGAGAAACGGCTAAAACAGCTTCACTTTTTAAAATCACTTCGACTTCTTTTAAACCGTTTTTAAATAAGGTACTTCCGCTAGAAACAATATCTACAATAGCATCTGAAAGTCCGATGTTGGGAGCGATTTCTACTGAACCTGAGATTTGGTGAATGTCTACTGAAATTCCTTTTGAAGAAAAGTAATCAATAACTGTTTTGGGATAAGAAGTGGCAACGCGTAATCCGTTTAAATCTTGAATGGAATTGTAGTTGAAATTCTTTGGAACGGCTACCGAAACTTTACATTTGGAGAAACCTAATTTTTCCGCAATTTGAATGTTTTGTCCTTTTTCAACTAGAAGATTATCTCCAACAATAGCGATATCAACTACACCATCAATCAAATATTGAGGAATATCCGAATTTCTTAAATAATACACTTCTAAAGGAAAATTAGATGCGGTAACTTTCAGTTGGTCGTTTCCATTATACACTGAAATACCACAATCTTTTAAGATTTGAATACTTTCATCGTGAAGGCGACCTGATTTTTGAATAGCAATTTTTAACGTGTTCATTTTAATTTTATTTAATTTTAAAATGAGTACACCAAGACGTTTTTAAAAAATGCTTACCAACAAAAAACCCGCTTGATGTACTCAAACGGGTTTCTGATTTATATGATT
>RXJZ01000051.1 GCA_003963025.1 Flavobacteriaceae bacterium | reverse complement strand
ACTGTAATCGAATCTCCAGTATGAATTCCCATTGGATCCATATTTTCAATCGTACAGATAATCACCACGTTATCGTTTTTATCGCGAAGTAACTCTAATTCATATTCTTTCCAACCTAGTAAAGCCTTATCAATCAACACTTCGTGAATTGGAGAAGCTTCTAAACCACGAGTAAGTAAATCATCGAAATCTTCTTTCTTGTGTACGAAAGCAGCTCCAGTTCCACCCAATGTAAATGAAGGACGAATTACCAAAGGAAAACCAAATTCTTGTGCAATTTCTTTCCCTTTTAAAAACGAATTAGCCGTTTTAGCAGGTGCTTGCGGAATTCCAATTTGATTTAAAAGCACTTTGAATTTTTCTCTATCTTCAGTGATATTGATGGCATTGATATCCACTCCAATTAAACGTACTCCAAAATCTTTCCAAATTCCTTTTTCTTCTGCTTCAATTGCTAAATTAAGTGCTGTTTGTCCTCCCATTGTTGGTAAAACAGCATCAATTTGCGGATGCGCTTTAAGAATTTCGATGATTGATTTTGTAGTTAATGGTTTTAAGTAAACATGATCCGCCATCGATGGGTCGGTCATAATAGTTGCAGGATTCGAGTTAATTAAGATAACTTCAATTCCTTCTTCTCTTAACGAACGTGCTGATTGAGAACCTGCGTAGTCAAATTCGCAAGCTTGACCAATAACAATAGGTCCAGAACCAATAATTAAAACCGATTTGATTGTAGTGTCTTTAGGCATTGTGTTGTTGTTGTTTTGTTGTGGGTTGTAGTTGTATTTCGATTATAAAATTACTAATTTTCAAAGGGTTGCACTAAAACGAACTTTAAAACTTATCAAATTTTATAAACAGTTTAAAAAAAAGCCGCTACTAATAAAAGTAACGGCTGATATATTGCTTTAAGCTAAAACATTATTTTTTGTGTCTTGGTTCGCAAGAAACAGTTAATTTATGTCTTCCTTTAGCTCTTCTACGAGCAAGCACTTTTCTTCCATTTGCAGAAGCCATTCTATCCATGAAACCGTGCTTATTTCTTCTTTTTCTTTTTGATGGTTGAAACGTTCTCTTACTCATTGTAGTATCTTTTAAAATCTATAAATAAAATTCTTTTTAAAACTCTTTAGGTTTCCTTTCCTGAAAACCGAGTGCAAATATACAAAGACTTTTTTCATTCGCAAGTACTTTTTTAAAAATATTTTTAATTGATTTTATTACCTTTGCATCAAACAAAAAATAAATATATGTTTCACAAAAATATCAAATTAGTTTTAGCTGCCTTAATTATAGCATTCGGAATTTATCAATTCACAGAAAACAACATTGGAAATGGAATTTTCTTACTATTATTTTCTACCATTTTTATTTTCTTATATTTCAAAAACGAATTCATTTTATTAGCCTTTTTAAAATTAAGAAAGCAAGATTTTCCTGGAGCTCAAAAATGGCTTTCTTATATTAAGAATCCTGAAGCAGCTTTAGTACAAAAACAACAAGGTTATTTCAATTATTTGCATGGTTTAATGGTTTCCCAAACTAATTTAAACGAGGCTGAGCGTTATTTCAAAAAAGCTATTGCATTAGGATTATCAATGGATCAAGACTTAGCATTAGCTAAATTACAGTTAGCCGGAATTGCCATGACAAAAAGAAGAAAAATGGAAGCTACTAATTTATTGAACGAAGCAAAAAAATTAGACAAGCAAAACATGCTAAAAGATCAAATAAAAATGATGAAAGACCAAATGAAAAAAATGTAATTCATTATTTTAAAAACTAAAAGCACCTCGAAAGGTGCTTTTTTTATTTCCCTAATAGCATTTTTCCTGCAATTAGTAGTAGAATTAATCCAAATACTTTTTTGAGCATTTTTTGGTCTAAGCCAACCGCTATTTTACTTCCAAAATAACCTCCAACAACAAAAAATACAGCAATTATTCCCACATAACGCCAGTCGATAAAACCTTCTTTATGATACGTGTATACTGCAACTGCTGTAACAGGTACAACCAAAACTGCCAAACTAGTTCCTTGAGCTTGATGTTGGTTAAACCCTAAAAGCAAAACCAATAAAGGCACCATAACAACTCCTCCACCTACTCCAACCAAACCACTTAGGATTCCAGCTAAAATGCCGATCAAAACTAAAGAGAAAACAATTTGAACATCCATAGAGCGCTTATTCTTTGTGATATCCTGAAGTTGGGATTTCGATTTCATATTTTCTTCCAGAAGTATTAGTTAGTTTTTTATCTCGTAACCAAGGATTGTGTATTTTCAAGATTTTATAATTTACACCTTGCGTTTTGGCAAACTTTGCTAAATCCGTAATCGAAGAATCAATCACTATTTTTTTGGTTGGGATAGAGTAATACAAAGCTTCCTTTGGGATATTAAAACCATACTTATTAGCATGTGACATAATTTCTTTCAAAGCTAAAATTCTAAAAACATAACGCGAAGTTTCTTCAGTTAAAAGTAAATCATAATAATTTTCCACTTGCTGTTCTTCCATTTTTTTGGAAATTCCATTCATTCCTCCATTATATGATGCTGCCGCCAAAGTCCAAGAACCAAATTTCTCTTTAGCCTTTAACAAATATTTACAAGCCGCTTCGGTTGATTTTTCCAAGTGATAACGCTCGTCTACCTCATCACTTACTTCCATTCCTTTTTCTTTTGCTGTTTCGGGCATAAATTGCCAAACTCCTCTTGCTCCAGCTGGAGAAACTGCATTTACCAAACTACTTTCTATAACCGCTAAATATTTAAAATCATCTGGCACTCCATATTTGGCAAGAATGGGTTCGATAATTGGAAAAACTTTATTTGCTCGTTTGATTACCAAGGTGGTATTGGTATGATAATTCATATTAGTAATCATCTCTTTATCCAAACGCTCTTGAACATCTGCCATAAAGGTTGGCACTTCTTCACCTGAAAAGTCCATTTTTAAACTATATCCTACAGGCGAATATTTCGTATCATCTGAAACCACTCCATAAATTAAGAAACTTGCTAAAAGAACAACCGTTCCTAAAATCACTATCTTCTTCATATGCTTTTTCATTTTTTAATCGTTTAGAATTAATTTTGGCAAATTTTCATTCAACCACTTGAATTTATTAACTATCATGATGTGAGTTCCGCCTTTTACAACAATACATTTTTCAATGTTTTTGATTGGAAAAACCTCATCCGCATCACCATGAATATGAATTACGGCTGTATTTATTTCTTTTTGTTTCCAACACAAAATGGTTTCAATAGCCCAATCCAAATAGTGCTTATCACGAACTGACAAATACTTTTCGTACAGCTTCAATCGCTTGGCTACAATATTATCTCCAAATGCATATTTTACCAATTTTTCTATATCAGCTAAAAGTTGGGT
>RXJZ01000166.1 GCA_003963025.1 Flavobacteriaceae bacterium | reverse complement strand
ATGGCGAATTAGTTATGGATATTGCAGGAAAAAGTATAACTTTATCACAAGATGATGTTGAAATTTCATCGCAAGATATCCCAGGTTGGTTAGTAGCTAATTCAAACGGAATTACAGTAGCGTTAGATATTACCATTTCCGATGAATTAAGAAAAGAAGGTATCGCGAGAGAATTAATCAATAGAATTCAAAATATCAGAAAAGATTCTGGTTTTGAAGTAACAGATAAGATTACGGTTAAAATGGAAAAAAATTCGCAAGTTGAGGAAGCCGTTTTAGCTAATGAATCGTATATTAAGTCAGAAACATTAACTGAAAACTTAATTTTTGTTGAAAACCTTGAAAATGGTACAGAAATTGAGTTTGATGATATTAAAACAAGTATATTAATTTCAAAATAAAAGCCAAAAGCTTTTAATCGACGTATAACTATAAAAAATATTGAAATTATGGTAGAGGAGCAAATTAGATATTCAGACGCCGATTTAGCGGAATTCAAAGCGTTAATTCAAGCTAAATTAGAAAAAGCTAAAAACGATTTAGAGCTTATTAAAAGTGCTTATATGAATGACTTAAATAACGGAACTGATGATACATCACCAACGTTTAAAGCATTTGAAGAAGGCAGCGAAACTATGAGCAAAGAAGCTAATTCGCAATTAGCTATTCGTCAAGAAAAATTCATTAGAGATTTAAAAAATGCCTTGATTCGTATCGAGAACAAAACCTATGGTTTGTGTAAAGTTACAGGCAAATTAATAAGTAAAGAAAGATTAAAAATCGTTCCTCATGCTACCATGAGTATCGAAGCAAAAAACTTGCAACGTTAATCTTTTACAAAATTATACTAACGCTCCGTTTGGAGCGTTTTTTATTTGATAAATTCCACTATTTTTGCAAAAAAATTGAACATGTCGTTAAAGAAAGCCTATTTATTAATCATTGCTATTTTATTAATTGATCAGATTTCGAAAATCTATATCAAAACACATTTTTTTATTGGAGAATCCATAAAAGTAATGGGTTTAGATTGGTTTCAAATTCATTTTATAGAGAATGAAGGCATGGCTTGGGGAGCAGAAATTCCAGGCGAACATGGAAAATTAATCTTAACTTTATTCCGAATTGTAGCCGTTGGTGGAATCGCTTGGTGGTTATGGGATTCGGTTAAAAAGAAAGTTTCAAATTATTTAATTGTAGCCATTGCTTTGATTTTCACAGGCGCTTTAGGAAATATTATCGATTCTGTTTTTTACGGTGTCATTTTTAACGATAGTTATCATCAAGTAGCGACAGCTTTTTCAGACCAGCCTTATGGGACTTGGTTCCACGGAGAAGTAGTAGATATGTTTTATTTTCCAATGTGGGAAGGAAACTTACCTTCTTGGTTGCCAATTTGGGGCGGCAAACACTTAACTTTCTTCAACGCTATTTTCAACGTAGCCGATGTAGCGATTTCAACAGGTGTTGGGATTTTAATCGTCTTCAACAAAAGAGCGTTTGCTCATGCGGATAAGGAGGAAGTGACAGTTGAGGAAAATTAAAATTTAAAAACCCCCTCAGGCGTAACACAAAAATCCAATTTCACATCATTTGCTGAAACATCTTTAATTTTTTCTTCTGGAGGAAAGAACGATAACCCAATTTTAATCGTTTCGGGCTTGCATTTGCTCAGAAAGTTATCGTAGAAACCTTTTCCGTAACCCACGCGATTTCCTTGCTTATCGTAAGCTAAAAGCGGCACAAAAACTACATCAATTTTCGCATCAGGCACTTCTAAACCATCAACCGGTTCTGGAACGTTGTAACCGTTTTTTTTGATTTTGGTATTATCCGTTAATAAAAAATGCGTCATTCCTAAAGTGGCAAATTCGCACTTCGAAATGACGATTTCTTTATCTTTTCCCGCTAAAATTTGCAGAATATATTCGGTATTGATTTCTTTTTGCTCTTCAATCGTTAAAAACAAATGATAATACAATTTGTCCCAAATGTTCATACGCAACAAATGGTTCGCAATCGCCAAACTTTTGTCTTCGATTTCCTCTTGAGTAAGCATTTTTCTTGCTTCTTTACTCTTTATTCTTGCCTCTTTCTTATCCATTTACAGACGCTTTCAATTCGTCTATAAATTTAGTCAAATGTTCTACTTCTACGTGATCCATTAACACAATTTTGTACCATTTGTTGTGTTCATTGTGTTGTTGCGGTACCAAATCATATTTTTCTGCAATTTTTTCTGGAATAGATTCCGAATGAATCGTAACGATATTCATAAAAGGTTCACGGAAATATTGAATGTTTAATTTGTCTAATTCCTCACATAAAAATTGAGTTCGCATTTGTAAAATACTTACTTTTTCATACCAACCATAAGCTCCGTAAGTAAATAAAATCATCCAAACCGCCACCGCATTCGCACCAGAACGACTTCCGCAAAGGGTTAAATCCATTCCTTCAACGTATTCGGCTTCTTTGGTTAATACGTTTTCGATTAAACCTTTTCGGCAAACAAAAATACCTGTTCCATAAGGAGCTTGCAACATTTTGTGCGCATCAATCGTAATCGAACTAATTTTCGGATTACTAAAGTTGATTTTTGAATTTTGATTGCTAAACGGATAAACAAATCCGCCATAAGCGCCATCAATATGCAAACGATACGTTGCATTATTTTTTTCCAATGCAGAAGTATACACATCAGGATTGTCAACCGAACCAAACATTGTAGTCGCCATATTGGAAACGGCAATGAAGTATTTTTTTCCTTTATTTTTTCCTTCCGAAATGATATTGTCTAAAGCAATCGCATCAATTTCACGATTTTCAAACCCAACCGGAATTTTCAACCAATCAATTTGCAATAAATTAGAAGCTTTTGGAATGGAATAATGGGTGTCTTCCGATGCTAAAATGGCGATTTCGTCTAATTTCGCATCGAATTTGTGCATGAATTCATTTCTAAAAACCCAAATCGCTTGAATATTCGCTTCTGTTCCGCCAGGAGCAATATAACCGTCGAATTCGTTTTCTTTGGCTTTGAAAATATCAACGGCAATTACATTTAAAACTTCACGCTCAATTTCTTGTGTGCCATAAAAGGCTTTTTCCGAAGTTCCAAAAGTGTGACAACCAATGTTATTTGGATTGGCAACATAGGTTTGAAGCGTTGGTGCATCTTTCAAAAATGGTGCATCATCATAAAAAACGCGATTATCTAATTTAGACGCTGGATAACCTAAAGAAGCATCTTTTGAGAAGTTAACATTATCGTGTAAAGCCTTTTCAATACGGGCTTTTCTTTCTTCGTGTGTTAGTTTTTTCCAGAAGTTCATACCTAAAAATTTTTGGCGAATTTACAGTGGATATACCAATAAAAATATGATAATTGTTAGCTTTCCAATTCTAACTGGGT
>RXJZ01000221.1 GCA_003963025.1 Flavobacteriaceae bacterium | reverse complement strand
TTTTAGGAGAAGGTTTAACTTTCTATTCTGCAGAAGAAGTAAATATTGCTTTAAACGAAGGAAGATTAGAGTTGAATGCTAGAGTGAAAATTAGAACAAAAGACTTTAATGAAGAAGGTGAATTAGTAACAAAAATTATTCAAACAACTGCAGGTAGAGTATTATTTAACGAAGTAGTACCTCAAGCAGCTGGATATATCAATGAGGTATTAACTAAGAAATCATTACGTGATATTATTGGTAAAATCTTAGCGGTAACTGACGTTCCTACAACTGCTGCTTTCTTGGATAACATGAAAGATATGGGGTATAAGTTCGCATTCCGTGGAGGTCTATCATTCTCATTAGGTGATATTAGAATTCCTGAACAAAAAGAGAAATTAATCGCTGATGCTCGTGAGCAAGTAGAAGCAATTTCGATGAACTATAGCATGGGTCTTATTACTAATAACGAGCGTTATAATCAAGTTATTGATATCTGGACTTCAGCTAATGCGCAATTAACAGAGTTAGCAATGAAAAATATCCGTGAAGACCAACAAGGTTTCAACTCGGTATATATGATGCTTGATTCTGGAGCGAGGGGTTCTAAAGAGCAGATTCGTCAGTTAACTGGTATGCGTGGTTTGATGGCTAAGCCTAAAAAATCAACTGCTGGTGGTGGTGAAATTATCGAAAACCCAATTTTATCGAACTTTAAAGAAGGTCTTTCTATCCTGGAGTACTTTATTTCTACTCACGGTGCTCGTAAAGGTCTTGCGGATACCGCTCTTAAAACAGCCGATGCGGGTTACTTAACACGTCGTTTACATGACGTATCTCAAGATGTTATCGTAAACTCTGTAGATTGTGGTACATTAAGAGGTATTGAAGTTTCTGCTTTAAAGAAAAACGAGGAAATCGTTGAAACTTTAGGGGAAAGAATCTTAGGACGTGTGGCTTTACAAAATGTAATTAATCCATTAGATAATGAAATTTTAGTTCATGCTGGTGAGGAAATTACAGAAGCTATTGTTAAGAAAATCGAAGCTTCTCCAGTAGAAAGAGTAGAGGTTCGTTCGCCATTAACATGTGAGGCAACTAAAGGAATTTGTGCTAAATGTTACGGTAGAAACTTGGCAACAGGTAAGATGACACAGAAAGGTGAAGCAGTTGGAGTTATTGCAGCGCAATCAATTGGTGAGCCTGGTACACAGTTAACACTTCGTACGTTCCACGTTGGAGGGGTTGCTGGAGGTATCTCTGAAGAGTCTAGTATTGTAACTCGTTTTGCAGGTAGATTAGAAATTGAAGATTTAAAAACAGTTAAAGGTGAAGATGCTGAAGGAAATGCTGTTGATATCGTAATTTCTCGTTCTACTGAGTTAAAATTAGTTGAGCCAAAAACAGGTATTGTATTAAATACACACTATATTCCTTACGGATCAAGTATTTTTGTAAATGATGGAGATGTTGTTGAAAAAGGTACTACAATCTGTAAATGGGATCCATATAACGGGGTAATTATTTCTGAATTTACAGGTAAAGTAGGTTACGAAGATTTAGAACAAGGACAATCGTTCATTGTTGAAATCGACGAGCAAACTGGTTTCCAAGAGAAAGTAATTTCTGAAGGTAGAAATAAAAAATTAATCCCTACGTTACACATCTATGGTAAAGATGGCGAGTTAATTCGTTCATACAACTTACCAGTAGGAGCTCACCTTATGGTTAACGATGGAGAAAAAATTAAAGCAGGTAAGATTTTAGTTAAAATTCCACGTCGTTCTTCTAAAGCAGGTGATATTACTGGAGGTTTACCAAGAATTACAGAGTTATTAGAAGCTCGTAATCCTTCAAACCCAGCAGTAGTTTCTGAAATTGATGGTGTTGTAACATTTGGAAAAATTAAGAGAGGTAACCGAGAAATCGCTATCGAGTCTAAATTTGGTGAAGTGAAGAAATACTTAGTAAAACTTTCAAACCAAATCTTAGTTCAAGAAAACGACTTCGTAAAAGCGGGAACTCCACTTTCTGATGGTGCAATTACTCCAGAAGATATCTTAAGAATTCAAGGTCCATCTGCTGTTCAACAGTACTTGGTAAATGAAATTCAAGAGGTGTACCGTTTACAAGGGGTAAAAATCAACGATAAACACTTTGAGGTAGTTATCCGTCAGATGATGCGTAAAGTAAGAATCGTGGATCCAGGAGATACTTTATTCTTAGAAGATCAATTGGCTCATACAAGTGATTTCATCGTTGAAAACGATAAATTATACGGAATGAAAGTAGTGGAAGATGCAGGTGATTCTGAGAATTTAAAACCAGGTCAAATTGTTTCTCCACGTCAATTAAGAGATGAAAATTCGTTATTAAAACGTAATGATAAGAATTTAGTTGTGGCTCGTGATGTTATTACAGCAACAGCTACTCCAGTATTACAAGGTATTACAAGAGCATCGTTACAAACGAAATCATTCATTTCTGCGGCATCGTTCCAGGAAACAACTAAAGTATTAAATGAAGCTGCGGTAGCAGGTAAAGTAGATACTTTAGAAGGATTGAAAGAAAATGTTATTGTAGGACACAGAATTCCAGCTGGTACTGGTATGAGAGATTACGATAATATTATTGTAGGTTCTAAAGAAGAATACAATGAATTAATGGCTGCTAAAGAAGAGTTTAACTACTAATTAGCTTCATTATTCCAATATAAAGCCTAACAGATTTTCTGTTAGGCTTTTTTTTTACCCAAATTATACTTATTATTGTATAACAAAATAGCAATTTTAAATATCATGGAAAATAATAACCAACAAGGACAAATTAACATCGAATTAGACGAGCAAACAGCAGAAGGAATTTACTCTAATCTAGCTATTATAAATCATTCAAATTCTGAGTTTGTAGTAGATTTTGTAACGATTATGCCTGGAGTACCAAAAGCAAAAGTAAAGTCAAGAATTATTTTAACGCCTCAACACGCAAAACGTTTGTTGAAAGCATTAGGGGAAAACATTCACAGATTTGAAAGTGCTCATGGAAAAATAGAAGAAGGAGAACAACCTCCAATTCCTTTAAATTTTGGTCCAACCGGGCAAGCTTAGTTGTAAAAACTCTTCAATATAATGAAGAGTTTTTTATTTATTATTCAAAAGAATAAAAAGTTTATTAGTAAGGTTTGATTTTTTTATTTATTTTTTTTAAGATAATTTAATTGTATTAAAAAAATAAATATATTTGTTGATTACTTATATCAAACTAAATTTAATTTTATGATAAACAATTACGATTCGGTTGTTTCCTTTAATCTTACAGGAACAACATGTTCTCAAAAGCAAAGAGAAAAGTCGTACATGGTAAAAAAACGAACCTGGATTTCGTTGATTACTATGTTAATGATGCTCTTTTCCTTTTCTTTTGTACAAGGACAGTCTTCTGCTAATTATGTTTTTA
>RXJZ01000031.1 GCA_003963025.1 Flavobacteriaceae bacterium | reverse complement strand
ATGCGAAGCCTAAAAAAAGTACAAGTCCTAAACCATATAAATAATAGGGTTGCTCTTCGTAATAAAAGGGTTCTTCGCTGATTGGATTTTTTAGTATGTCTTTTATGGGAAATGATTTGAAAATGTAATATCCATGTTTAATATGATTATTCAAATCTAATATTGCAAATAATTCATCGTTTACAACTATAGAATAATGCTCAATTGGGTATGGTAAAGATTTTTTATATCGAATAATTTTATTTCTATTTAAATCTATACTTACTAATTCATTTAGTTTATTAATAATTATTTTGTCTTTGTATATAAATCTGTTTCTTTTATAAAAATCAATCTCTATATTTTCATTAAAAAAATTTGTTTTTGTTTTTTTCCAAGAACAATTTTTTAAATCTAAACAGTAGACATAGTCTATATTATCAATAATTTGCGAATTAACAGATTTATATCCTCCAAAAATATATAAATTATCATACAAATTAATAGAATAAGCATCTGTTAAATAGGGAGAATTGTTTTCATTACTTACATCAACTAAAACCCATTCATTTAACTTAAAATCAAATTTTGTTAAAATATTTTTAGTTGTGAATAATCCATAACCACCATAAAAATAAATTTCATCGTTATACACAAAAGTAGCAGCATCATGCTGATTTTTATGTAAAAAAGATTTATCAATTCTAACAATACTATCATTCCTGTATTCTAAAACTACACCACATCCTTTGTGTACAAAATAATTTCTTTTTTTTATTTCAAACGGAATATACTCGCTAAGATTAGAAAGATAATTTGAATGTCTTAATGGAATTTTGACATTCTCTTTTATTTTAATTACAATAGAATCGTTTTCAATTAAAATCACCTGCTGCGACTTTTCATGAAAAAACATTAATGGTTTTTCTTTAAAATATAATTCTTGTGATTCTATCAAATTACTACCAAATAGGGCCCCAAGAAGAAATAAAAGGTATTTTTTCATATTACTTATATATACTTATCAAAGAAAAAAAATCTATTGTAATCATATCATAAAAATATGAGAAAATATGGTTTCTTGTATTTTATTGAGATATTATTTCGGGCAATACTAAATTTGAAAATAACAATATTGATTTATAAATTAAATTAATAAATCTAATTTTAACCTAAAAATTAAACAATGAAAAAAATTATTTTAAAAATTTTATTATTTACAGCTTTTATAAGTTGTACAGATGATGACTGTAATAATATAACAAATGTAGAAATAGGTGATTTTTATCAAGGAGGAGTTGTAATTCATATTTATCAACCTGGAGAGAATGGATATGTAAATGGTGAGATTCATGGAATTATATCTTCTACTGTTGATCAAACATTCAACTCAACTTCAACATACTATCCAGGAGAAACGGGCTGTATGTGGCAACCAGGCACATATGATGCATCAGCACAAACAACGCACTTCAATTTAACTAATTCATCTTCTACAGCATTAGGTACAGGTGGACAAAACACAAATATGATTTTAGCAGTTGCACAACAAACAGGGCTTCCTTTCCCGGCAGCAACCTTAGCAAGACAATATAATGCAGGTGGATTTAATGATTGGTCTTTACCTAGTAAAGAAGAATTACAAAAACAATATGAAAAAAGAAATTTAATCGGAGGATTTTTTAATGGTTGGTACTGGTCATCAACAGAAAAAGATATTTACTACGCAGAAGCATTAAATTTTAGTACTGGAAATTTTGATAGTACTGGCGGTTATAAAGGGCCTGGCGGAACACCATATAAAGTAAGAGCAATAAGATATTTTTAAATTATACATATGAAAAAAAATATTACTTTAATAATGATTTTAGGATTAAATCTACTTTTTTCACAGGTTCCTAGTTATGTACCCACAAATGGTTTAGTAGGTTGGTGGCCGTTTAGTGGGAATGCGAATGATGAAAGTGGTAATGGAAATAATGGAACAGTATTAGGTCCAGTTTTAACGACTGACAGATTTGGCATAACTAATAAGGCATATAGTTTTAATGGTATATCAAATAATATTAAAATTAATAACAGTGCAAGTCTAAATAACGCCACTTTTAGTGTAAGTGGATGGTTTCTATCAAACACGAATGCAACAGACACATATACTGGTGCAAAGTCAATAATTGGAAAATGGTGGCAGTTTCCTTCTAATTGTGATAACAATTATAATTCTTATATTTTTTGTTTAGCAAAACAAAATAATAATAGTACTGTTTGTTTAGGTACTAATTTTTATTCAGGTAATAACTTTTATTATAATCAACCAATTAATACTGGAACTTGGTATCATTTTACATTTATTCATGATTCTGGCTCTGGTGGTAAAATTTATATTAATGGTTTATTAGTTAATTCAAACAATATTAATGGAATAATTTGCAATGGAATAAATCCCATTTACATTGGAGCTGATATTGAAAATGGTAATTTATATAGATATTTTAACGGAAAAATAGACGACATCGGTATTTGGAATCGTGCATTAACTCAAGAAGAAATAACGGCGCTTTATACTAGTACGCTATCTTCAGAGACATTTACAAATACTCCTACTAATTTTCAATTGTATCCAAATCCAGCAAATGATGTTGTACATTTTAAATCCACAGCAATGGTTGAAAAAATTTCCATTTATAACACATTAGGGCAACAGGTTCAAGAAAACAAAACAAATAGTTTGGAAGGCATAATTTCTATTGAACATTTAGCACAAGGCAGCTATTTTGTTAAGGTTAATAATCAAAATACAAGTTATACATTACTTAAAAAGTAATTTCAATCCTTTAGTCTTTATCTTTTGAAACAACTCTTATACTCCTTCAAGGTCTTTTTGACCTTGTAGGTATTTCAATTCACACCTACAAGGTTTTGAAACCTTGCAGGAGAATAAAGCGCAACGATTAAACAAATAAAGCTCAAAAACACACGTTTCTGAGCTTTATTTTTGTTTTTACTGAGCTACAAGTTAAGAAACTGCTTTTAAACGTTGTAGTAAATTTTTACTTAAACTATTCTCAGCATATTCTTTTGTTACATGCAAATGTTTATCGTCAGAACTTGGCAATTCGTACATAGCATCGGTTAAGATGGCTTCGCATAACGAACGTAACCCTCTTGCACCTAATTTATATTCTAAGGCTTTTTCAACAATATAATCAAGTGCCGCTTCTTCAAAATTTAGCGCTACCTCATCCATTTCAAACAATTTTTTATATTGTTTTACTAAGGCATTTTTAGGCTCTGTTAAAATAGCTCTTAACGTTTCTGCATCCAAAGGATCCATGTGTGTTAAAACGGGTAAACGGCCAATAATTTCCGGAATTAATCCAAAATCTTTAACATCTTTTGGAATCAAATATTGCAACAAATTATCTTTATCAATATGGTCAGTTCCAATAGACGAA
>RXJZ01000061.1 GCA_003963025.1 Flavobacteriaceae bacterium | reverse complement strand
AATTGGCATTTGGATTTAGACCGATTGTGATTGCGTATTTACACTTGATTTTATTGGCAATTATTTCGCTTTTTCTATTATTTTACATTTATGTGAATGATTTTATTGCCGTGAATAAAAAAACCATTTTAGGATTAGTCTTATTTAGCATTGGAGTTGTGTTGAATGAAGTTGTTCTAGGAATTCAAGGAATAGCATCATTAAGTTATACTTTAATTCCTAATATTAATGAAGCTTTGTTTGGAATTGCCATACTACTTTTCGCAAGTATTTTATGGACGAATTTATTTGCAAAAAAAGGATAAAAAAGTATTTTTTATGATTCTACGCATAAAATAATGAGCAGATAATCAGGTACTTTGTATATATAAATTTATACAAATATGAAAAATTCCATTAAAACTTTATTGTTAGCCAGTTTAATAATCACATTTGGATGTAAACAAGGCGAAGAAACGGCATCAGAACCAACATCTGAAACTACAGAAGTATCATCAGGAGGACAAGAAAATGTAGTGGATGCAACATCAAATCCAAACATTGTGCAAACAGCAATTGGAAGTAAAGATCACACTACTTTAGTTACCGCTGTAAAAGCTGCAGGATTAGTAACTTCATTGAGTAATGCTGGTCCATTTACTGTATTTGCGCCAACCAATGCTGCATTTGATAAATTACCTGCTGGAACTGTAGATGGATTATTAAAACCTGAGAAAAAAGGCAATTTAGAAAAAATTTTAGGCTATCATACGTATGTAGGTTCGTTGAAAGCAGAATATATGCAAGACGGACAAGAATTTGATATGGTATTTGGTGGAAAAGTAAAAATCACTAAAAAAGACGGAAAAACATTCGTAAACGGTTCTGAAATTGTAGCTTCCATTGAAACATCAAACGGAATTATCCATGTAATTGGTGACGTTTTACTTCCAAAATAAAAAACAATTATTAATTCATCTTTTATAAAGGTAAAAAGCGTAGACTTCAACAGTTTACGCTTTTTATTTTATATGCCTCCTAATCGAATTAAGGAACCTAAAATCAACATCGAAATAGCGATAAGTGTCACTACCACAATAAGAATCGTAACGTAATGATATTTTTTAGGCGTAAGTTTTGGGAAAATAAAAAGTTGGGCTGAAATGGCTAATGCTAACGAAGTAATAAACAAAATAAGTTTGATGGAAATTACTTTTTCGATTCCATTTGAGAAAGAAAACCATTTGGTAAAAGTAACATCATAATCGTACGCCATTAAAATTCCGGTAATCACAAGCGTAATTAAAGAAGGCATTCCGATAGGTTCAAACTTATCTTTGAAAGCTTTTAACTTTTCTAAATCCTTAGTTTTTATCGCTTCAGGTAAATAGCGAGTAGCCAAAATAAGATGACCACCAATCCAAACGGTTGCCGCCAATAAATGAATGACTAATAAAAAATGATGATACATTACGCTAACGTTTTATACATGATAACATTGGCTATATTGAGTGCTCTTTCTTTGATTTCAATGGCCTTTTCGCCTTCAAATAATTCATCAACGGTTGTGGTGAATACGATTACCCAATGTTGAAAATGTTCTGGATTCATAGGACATTTACTGTGTAAATCTTTGTGGACTTGCATGGGACTTCCGTTGTAATTTCCGGTATAGAACAAGATGTTTTCCCAAAAATCGTACATTCTAGGCAAATGAGTTTCCCAATTCACCTGGGCAACCTCGGTAAACAGAAAACCGATAACTGCATCAGTTTTGATTTTATCATAAAAAGTATCGACTAAAAGTTCAATATCTTTTCTATTTCTAATATCTGTTTTCATTTTGTAATTTGATTAAATATAAATTACAAGTCTTTTTTATTGAATTTTCTCATCGAAATGAAAAACGGAATAATCGCCCACAAACTCAACAACACGAATGAAACTAATAACCCAACTGAAGTTCCGAAGAAATCTTTAAAAATTGCTCCAGTATATCCCATCATAGCGGAAACATCTAAATGCAAAAGAATTTGAATTCGAGCTAAATCTATCGGACTAAAAGCAGTGATACCAACCATCATATTCTCAATTGGATATTCGGCTAATTGGAAGAGTAAAAACAAAACCATTCCGTCGAATAATAATGCGAAATACAACCAAATCATTATCGCTAAACCAATTCCTTTTGCTTTATCTCGGGTTAAAATCGAACTCAAAAATGCCAATGCAACAAAGATGACTGAAATCAAACAACCATTGAGCAACATCATAAAACCAATACTATCAGGAGAATTTACTAACAAAGGAATTCCAGCACCTATAAAAAACGCCAAAACCATCGCCGTAGATAATCCAAAAAATAAACTCAACCAAATCTTTCTTCTTTTGATAGGTTGACTTAGTAAAAGTTCAATAAATTCGGCACTATTGTACAAATAAATTGTAGCAAATAAAATGGAAACCAACGGAACTGTGAATAAAATTACGTTTAAAATCGTTAGTAATCCTTTTGACGAATTATCTTCCAGAGCAAAAGAACTCCATGATAAAATAGACAAAATCAGCGTGTAAGCCAAAACGATTTTGTTTCGGATAATGTCAGATAATATGATTTTAATGATTCGGTTCATTTTGTTTGTTCTTTAAAATTTTGGCAATCGCTTTTGAGATTTTCTCCTCGCCAGTAGTGGTTTTTAATTCTTCTACTTTTTGATGAAAATGTACTTTTCCTTCTTGCATAAAAATGATTTCGGTAATTAAATCGTCCAATTCACTTAGTAAATGCGACGTAATCAAAATCAATTTTCCTTTTTCTTTCTCTTTGATGATTTTTTCTTTCAGAACCTCAGCCGCTAACGGATCTAAACCAGCAGTGGGCTCGTCTAAAATCAACACATCTGGATTAAAAAGAAAAGCTAAAACAGCACTTACTTTTTGCGTAGTTCCACCAGATAAAGTCCGCATTTGCTTGTCGAACATTTTTTCTAATTCGAAAGCGTGCAACAAATCTTCATCCAAATCATCTAATGAATTTCGAATTTTTTTTATCATTTCGATAATTTGACCAATTGTCATATTATCTGGATAGCGTCCAATTTGTGGCATGTAACCAATTCTTTCGCGATACAGATACTCACCTAAAACGGAATTTCCATTAAAATGAATCGTACCCGAATCTGGCAACACCATTCCTAAAACCGATTTTATCAAAGTGGTTTTTCCACAACCATTCGGACCAATTAAAGCGATACATTCTCCTTTTTTACAAGAAAGATTGATGTTCTTTAAAACTTCAAATTTTCCAAACTTTTTCTGCAATTCTTTTATCTCAATCATAGCGGCAGTGACTTCATTAAAGGCTTATTATCTACAAAATTATTAGGTGTTATACTAGGCAATACTTTTTCAGATTTATCTAACAGTGTTATCATGAAGCTCCGATACAGCAACATGGCGGAAGGCGTGT
>RXJZ01000265.1 GCA_003963025.1 Flavobacteriaceae bacterium | reverse complement strand
TTTGCTTTGTCATATTCTGGAGTTCCAGGACCTTTTTTTACAATACGCGTCATTTCTAATTGTTCGTGAACAGCGTTTCCTAAGAAATTCCATCCGTGAATATCGTCGATATAACCGTTTTTGTCATCGTCAATTCCGTTACCTGCAATTTCTTTTGGATTGGTCCAAATCACCGCTTTTAAATCTTCATGGTTGATGTCAATTCCAGAATCTACGATTCCGACAATTACTTTTTGACCCCTTTTGCCTTTTAACAACTCAGCGTAAGCCTTGTCAACACTCATTCCAGGAACAGTGTCTTTAACTAAATCTAAATGACTCCATCTTTTTAAGTCATTTTCAGCAACAGGAGTTGTTTTTAAAGGTAAGTTATCAATGTTTTCAATAGGAGTTGAAATCATTTTTTGCGGTCCACAACTTGCTAATGCAAAAGCAAAAACCAAGCTTAAATAAAGTGGTCTAAAAATTCTCTTCATTTTTCAATTAATTAATTTCAGCTATTCGACTGAATTGATTTGTATTTGTTACAATTGTATAATTTATTTAACATTATTTTAGAATGTCTTCACATCTAAAAACTTCTTTCAAACGAACTCCTTTTTCAGTGCGTTCTACTGTTATAATTTCATTGTGAGCATCGTGTTCTAGCCATAGATAGTAATTGTTATCAGCTGCCGCATTCATGAATTTTGCTTTTTCGTCCAAGGTCAAAAGAGGTCTAGTGTCATAACCCATTACATACGGAATTGGAATATGTCCCGCCGTTGCTAATAAATCAGCACAAAAAACAATCGTTTTTCCGTTGTAATTGATGTGTGGTAACATTTGTTTTTCGGTATGACCATCGGCGTAGAAGATGTCAAAACCTAATTCATTTGAAAACCCAAAATCACTATCCGGACGATTAATGAAATGTAATTGTCCGCTTTCTTGCATTGGAAATAAATTCTCGTGTAAGAAAGAAGCTTTTTCACGTGCGTTTGGTTCGGTTGCCCATTTCCAATGGTTTTCATTCGTCCAAAATTTGGCATTTTTAAACGCAACTTCGTATCCGGTTTTATCTTTATTCCAATTTACACTTCCACCACAATGGTCGAAATGCAAGTGCGTCATGAAAACATCGGTAATATCATCGCGATGAAAACCAGCATTTTTTAACGATTTGTCTAAAGAATGGTCGCCCCAAAGCGAATAGTAACCAAAGAATTTTTCCGATTGTTTATTTCCCATTCCAGTATCAATCAAAGTTAATCGGTTTCCATCTTCGATCAACAGGCATCTAGCTGCAATATCAATAAGGTTGTTTTCGTCGGCTGGATTGGTTTTATTCCAAATGGTTTTGGGTACCACACCAAACATAGCACCACCGTCTAATTTAAAATTTCCCGCTTCAATAGGATGTAATTTCATAGGTCAAACAATTTTCAGCCAAATTACAAAAAATACTATAAACAGAAACTATGTATCTATAAGTTATAAAAATGTTAGCAATTCTTGCAAAAAGCAATTTATGACTTATCTTTGCGGTTAATTTAGACAAAATCAAAATAAGAAATGATTAAAGTATCTGATACAGCAAGTAAAAAAATCATCGCTATGATGCAAGAAGATGGTTTTGATGCAGCCAAAGATTACGTAAGAGTAGGCGTAAAAAGTGGTGGTTGCTCGGGTTTGTCTTATGATTTAAAATTTGACAAAGAAATAGGAGAAAACGATAAAATATTTGAAGATAATAATGTAAAAATTGCCGTAGAGAAAAAGAGTTTTCTTTACTTGGCAGGAACTATATTAGAATTTTCAGGTGGATTAAACGGAAAAGGATTTGTTTTTAATAATCCTAACGCACAAAGAACTTGCGGATGTGGAGAGAGTTTCTCTCTATAAATCAAAAAATATGAGTAAGTATACAGAAGACGACTTAAAAGTCGAATTAGAAAATAAAGAATACGAATACGGATTTTATACCGAATTAGACTCGGAAACGTTTCCAATTGGGTTAAATGAAGATATTGTTCGTGCCATTTCCAAGAAAAAGGAAGAGCCAGAATGGATGACCGAATGGCGTTTGGAAGCTTTTCGCGCTTGGCAAGAGATGGAAGAGCCAGAATGGGCCAATGTAAATTACGAAAAACCCGATTTTCAAGCGATTTCTTATTATTCAGCGCCTAAAAAAGCGGATCCGAATAAAAAATTAGAAGACGTTGATCCTGAACTTTTGGCGATGTACAAAAAGTTAGGAATTTCTGTTGATGAGCAAAAGAAAATGAATAACGTGGCGATTGATATCGTGGTAGATTCGGTTTCTGTAGCAACGACTTTCAAGAAAACATTGAACGAGAAAGGTATTATTTTCTGTTCGATTTCGGAAGCGATTAAAGAACATCCAGAATTAGTTCGTAAACATTTAGGAACGGTTGTTCCAATGAAAGATAATTTTTATGCGGCTTTAAATTCGGCAGTTTTCTCTGATGGGAGTTTCTGTTATATTCCAAAAGGCGTTCGTTGTCCAATGGAATTATCAACGTATTTCCGTATCAATCAAGGAGGAACTGGTCAGTTTGAAAGAACATTATTGGTTGCTGATGAAGAGAGTTATGTTTCTTATTTAGAAGGATGTACCGCTCCAAGTCGTGATGAAAACCAATTACACGCTGCTGTTGTAGAATTAATTGCAATGGACGGAGCTGAAATTAAATATTCAACCGTTCAAAACTGGTATCCTGGAAATAAAGAAGGTAAAGGTGGAGTTTACAACTTCGTAACCAAAAGAGGTTTGTGCGAGAAAAACGCTAAAATTTCTTGGACGCAAGTAGAAACGGGTTCGGCTGTAACTTGGAAATATCCTTCTTGTGTGTTGAAAGGCGATAATTCAATAGGAGAGTTTTACTCAATTGCCGTAACCAATAATTTCCAACAAGCCGATACAGGAACAAAAATGATTCATTTGGGGAAAAACACAAAGTCAACCATTATTTCCAAAGGAATTTCGGCAGGAAAATCACAGAACAGTTATAGAGGATTAGTGCAAATTGGAGCAAGAGCAGAAAATGCACGTAACTTCTCGCAGTGTGATTCGCTTTTAATGGGAAATAATTGTGGGGCACACACTTTTCCATATATCGAAAGTAAAAATGCTTCGGCAAAAATTGAACACGAAGCTACGACTTCAAAAATTGGAGAAGACCAAGTATTCTATTGTAACCAACGTGGTATTCCAACCGAAAAAGCCATTGCTTTAATCGTAAACGGTTTCAGCAAAGAAGTATTGAACAAATTACCAATGGAATTTGCAGTTGAAGCGCAAAAATTATTGGAAATTTCATTAGAAGGTTCAGTAGGATAATCAATCATAAATTAGAATATATAACACATTTACAAAATGTTACAGATAAAAAACTTACACGCTTCGGTAGAAGACAAAGACATATTAAAAGGAATTAACCTTGAAATTAAAGCAGGA
>RXJZ01000183.1 GCA_003963025.1 Flavobacteriaceae bacterium | reverse complement strand
TTTTTGTATTTTAAAATCAATGGTGGTAATAAAGGAAGATATTAAAGGTAAATTATGACTAGAAATTAAAATCAAAAGATTGTGTAATTATATATACCATTTTTTATACAGATGGCTGGGTGAACCTCACAATTAAGTGTGTCTGACTTGGGTGTTTTTTTGGGGTGCCCCCCTAGACCAAAAAAAGTAACTCTAATTCAGGTTAGGAGGGAAGAAATCATATAAAATTTTTATAGGTCAGGCATGTCATCAACTGATAGCTGTTTTACTTCTAGCCCTCTTAAATAGGTCAAAGAAATATTTAGATTTCCATGTCCCATGACTTGTTGTAATTTATTTAAACTTCCTGTTTTCTCATATACATTAATTGCTCCTGTATGTCTAAAACTATATAGTGTATTTTCTTTTTTTATCAACTGAGATACTTTTTTATATTTTGTCCATAATGTTTTAAAATAGTCTTCGTTAAAAGGGTAGGGGGTATTTGTGAATATATTATTTTCATCATTTCCTCGTTTTAAATATTCCTGAATGAACAATGGGATAGGAACAATTCGATTTTTTTTTCCTTTATTTCGATTTCCAGCTAAACTAATTTGAGAACAATCCTCATTAAAATCATTCCATTTTAAGTTTCTTATTTCTCTGTGCGGTCTCAATAGACAGCCGTATGCTAAAAGACAACATAAATGAAGATTTGAATTGAATTTTTCTAGTTCATCAAATACAAGCTTAATTTCTTTAATTGGTTTGTGTAAAACTTCCTCTGTTTTAACTAATTTGATAAGCGGAAACGGATTTTCAAATTTATATTCTTTGAATATATCCGATAGTAATGCAGAATAATTTCTTTTAGAGTTTAATTGTACTCTCTTTGAATTACTTGTAAAATTTATCAAATCTTTTGCAATATTCATGTTAAAATCACTAAGATTTAGATTTTGATATTTTCTACATAAAATAAAATCATTTAACTTATTGTAAGCAATAGTTAAGTCTTTTTTATAACTTTTACTATATTCTAAATTTATTTTATTGTTATAACATATTTTGACACCCTCGATTACTTTTATGTCAATAGGCTTAACCTTCTTTATCTTCTTTTCTTCAATCGGTCTCCAGCCTTTCTCTAATTTTAAGAAAAACGATTGATACAATAAATCAAGTTGTTTTTCCTTTGATGATTCATCACATGTATTTGGATTGAAATTTTCTCCAATTACAGAAGAATTAAAGTAACGAAATCGTTTTTCATTATAAAAAAACGAGATTCCCATTCTACCATTTGATAGTTTAAATTTTTTTAAATTTTTAAATTCGTAATTCATGTTTTTGGCACACTTGTGACACACATAAATAAAATTCAGTTTTTTTATAATTTTTTTGGGTTATTAAAAAAATGATAAATACAGTATAAAATACCGTGCTCAAGACCTAGGAAGACTAGTAAATGTTGAATTTGCAGAAGGATTTACTGTTGAAAGATATTTGACTGTCAATTCGTTATCAGATTTGAAATAATTTTTTTTAAAAAAGTTTTGCAAAGTATAATAATTGCTATATATTTGCACTCGTAAAAATGGTGATTGTAGCTCAGTTGGTTAGAGCGTCGGATTGTGGTTCCGAAGGTCGCGGGTTCGAGACCCGTCTTTCACCCTTAACATTGGAAAGCTTCGAGGAAACTCGGAGCTTTTTTTATTGTATGTGTTGAAAAAGTATCAAATAAAAAAAGCCTTGAAGAAATTCAAGGCTTTTTGTTTTTCATAGCAAATATTTCCCACATTATTAGAACGCTAACTTAACAGTTAAATCAAAATCATCATAGATAGTTTTGTCTCCTAAGTCAGAGAAGAAACTTCCTGAACCATATTTAATATCATATTTAGTTCTATCTACTTTTAATGTAGTTGAAGCTGAATTAGCAGCAACAGTTAAATCAAATTTGATTGATTCTGTTTTTCCTTTGATTGTTAAATCAGCAGTTACAGCGTAAACGCCATTACCTTTTTCTCCAAGAGATTTGATAACTAAAGTAGCAGTTGGGAATTTTTCAACACCAAAGAAATCATCCGATTTTAAGTGACCATCTAAGTTTGCTTTTCCTTTTCCTTCTAAGTCTGTTGTATTAATAGTAGTCATGTCAACTGTAAAGTTTCCACCTACTAATTTTTTCCCTTTGAAAATTAAAGTTCCTTCTTTTAAAGTAATTGTACCTTCATGTGATCCAGTTACTTTTTTACCAACCCAGTTAATAGTACTTTTTGAAGCATCTACTTTTTTACTTGTTTGTGCATTAGTTGCAAATGATACGAAAGCTACAAGAGCTAAAGCGATTGATTTGAAATTTTTCATGTTTAAATTGTTTTAAATGTTAAAGGTTATAATTAAATAGTAATAAATAATTCATGTTTTGGTTTTCTAACTTTAGCATAGTGTTGTGTTGCGTCATCTTCATGACGGTATCCAACAGCTGCTACTAATGAAGCGTTTAATCCTAATGCGTTTAATCCTAAAATTTCATTGTATTTTTCTGGCTCAAAACCTTCCATCGGCGTAACATCGATTTTTAATTCGGCTGCAGCATTCATTAAGTTCGCTAAAGCTAAATAGGTTTGTTTTGATGTCCATATAGATTTTTTATCCACAGGAAGCGGAACAATTTTAGATTTCATAAAATCAGAATATCCTTTTAAATCCTCTACAGATAAACCTCTTGTATTGGCGATGTTTTGAACATAATCATCAATATGTTTGTCTTGAACATCCACAATATTAGCAAATACAAATAGGTGAGAAGCGTCAACAATTTGTGATTGACCCCAAGAAACTGGCTGTAATTGCGCTCTAACTTCTGGATTTTCGATAATAAATACTTTGTATAATTGTAAACCGTAAGAAGAAGTACTTAATTGAATCGCTTCTTTTAAGGTTTCTAAATCAGCTGCTGATACTTTTTTGGTAGCATCGAATTTTTTGGTGGCATAACGCCATTTTTGATTTTCTATAAAATTCGTCATAGTAATTTTTGGGGTTTTAATTTCTAAATTTTTCAAGCAATTCGTTTAATAATTCTAATTCTGCAACTGTCAAATTTTTAGAAAAAGATTGCTCATGAGCTTCTACTAAAGGATCCAATTGTAGTAAAAGTTCCAAACCTTTCTCCGTAATAGTAATCTCCATCTTACGGCGATTGTTTGGGCAAACTTCTCGAAGCACTAATTCTTTTAATAACAATTTGTCAACTAAACGTGTGGTGTTACTGGTTTTCGCAATCATGCGTTCTTGTATCATAGACATGTTAGCAGGCTTTCCTTTCTGACCTCTTAAGATGCGTAATACATTAAATTGTTCAGGGGAAAGGTCAAATGGTTTTAACAGCTCATTAAACTTTTCCGAAATGACATTTTGAGTGTACATTACATTCAGTAATGTTTTCTTCTCTAATGCCATTGGCGAGTTAGGTTTTATGATTTCTTCTATTCTCATTTGATGTTGTAAAATTTGTATGTACAAATGTAGTTAACTATTTTATTTGTATGTACAAATGTTTGGTAAATTTTTGTTAAAGTTTTAAAATTGCATTTTTTGATAGTACTTTTGGAAAAAAAAGATACAATGACAAACTTAGATCAAAATACATGGTGGAGCCAGTTTTCGCATGATGAAAACGGAGTTATAGTAGATGTTCGTACTGAAGATGAATTTAACGATGGTTATATTCCAGGTGCGATTAACATTGACATATATAAAGGACAAGGTTTTATCTATAGAGTAGAGGAGTTAGATAAATCGAAAAACTATTATGTGTATTGTGCCGCTGGTGTACGTAGTGCCAACGCTTGCAACGCCATGGAGCAATTAGGTTTTGAGAACACTTTTAACTTATTAGGTGGTTTTTCTAATTGGGAAGGACCAACAGAATAAAAAAAAATCCGCTGAAGAGCGGATTTTTTTTGGAATAGAATATGATTCAGTACTATTAGATTTGGCAAAAGTTGCCTCTATTGAATGAAGTTTTTTTTGAATTCTTGAATTTCTTTATAATCTGTAATGTTCAGAATATCGATTAAATTTAAAAAGTGTAATTTACCTTGTTTAGAGTATTCAATTAATGTATCCTTAATATTTAAGATGTTGTGTTCAAAATCTTGTTGAAAGTTATATTTAAATTTTTCATTATTATGAAGAATTATTTCAATGAAATTAGTTGTTCCGTTTTTAACGCTACCATCTGGATCAACATATCCAGATATTTCTAATTGACCATTATAATCACCTGCGTTGATTTCTATTTTCTTTATTGAATCTATTAAAAATGTCTTATTACCTGCTATTATTTTGTCACTATATAATTCTAGGTAACCATCAAACTTTCCAATAATTGGTTTTTTTCTCAAAAAAGATGTCAGTTTCAGTAGAAATAAAATAAATATTGTAATAACAACACATCCCAATATTAATTCTTTAAAAAAAGTTAATTGACTTTCGTCTGTTAATGATGAAATAGTCCAATAAATCAATATAAGTAAAGACATTAGTGCAAGCAATATGTCTACTTTTGTAAAGTAATTTTTCTTTGTCTTTGTAAATATTTTGAATTTATTCATTTCGAGTATTGAATTTTGAGATTCTAAGCTAGTGATGCGATTAGATTGTTCAAAGTATCTCTCTTCAAATATACTAAAAAAATCTTACAATTTCACCCAACAAAAAATCCGCTTTTCAGCGGATTCTCTTATGTTAATCGTTTTAATTTATTTTTATCTAACAGCGTAATCTTCTTACCCGTTAACTCAATATAATCGGATTTGTTTAATTCAGAAAGTAAGCGAATGCAACTTTCAGTAGCAGTTCCAATCATTCCCGCTAATTCTTCTCTTGATAATTGGATGCGTAAGGTACCATCATCGTTTTTACCAAAGGTGTCTTCTAAGTAAATTAAAGTTTCAGCTAAACGTTGGCGAACGGTTTTCTGTGCCATGTTGACCATGTGATCGTCGGCTCCTTTTAAATCATCACAAATGGTGCGCATCACATTCATCGAAAACTGATTGTTCTGAGTAAAGAATTGCATTACTTCGCTACGAGGAATAAAACACACTTCCATATCTTCTAAAGCTACAGCACTTAAATTAGCAGGCTCGTCACTAATCATCGAACGTTGGCCTAATAATTCGCCAGGTTTTACCAATTTTACAATTTGGTCTTTCCCGTTATCACTTAATTTAGATAATTTACAAACTCCGTCTTTGATACAGTAAATTCCATTAGTAACTTCTCCTTCTTCAAAGATAGGTTCCCCTTTTTTTATAGTGTACGAAGTTTTGCATTCGGCCATGCGTAGCAATTCTTCTTTGTTTAAGGCTTTTAATGAACTAAATTGCCTCACAATACACTGTTCGCATTTACTCATAATAAGATTTTGTTTAATGTGTTTACAAAATTACAAAATTGTATGACAAATATCATATTTTGATTTATATTTATTGATGAACTTTGTCACAGGTAAAATGAGCAAATTATATGGACACAGAAAATTGTTTCCATTGTGGTAATGAAATTATAAAAAAAGACGAGATTGTATTTGACGAAAAGAAGTTTTGTTGCAATGGTTGTAAAACCGTGTACGAAATTTTTAGTCAAAACGACCTAACGTGTTATTATGATTTTCAGGCAGCACCCGGCGCCACTCCACAAGACATTCAGGGCAAATATGACTTTTTAGACAATGAAGAAATTGTTACTAAATTATTGGAATTCCAAGAGCGTACAACACATATTGTTTCACTCTACATTCCTCATATACACTGTAGTTCGTGTATTTGGATTCTGGAAAATCTACAAAAACTTCAACCAGGAATAAACGTTTCGCAAGTTAATTTTGGCGAAAAGAAAGTCCGAGTTACGTTCAATTCCGAGCAAACTTCTTTAAAAGATATTGTTTATTTATTGAGTTCGATTGGTTACGAACCTTATATTTCGTTAGAAAATTTTGATGAAGACAAGAAAAAAATCGACCGAACTTTAATCTATAAAATAGGAGTAGCGTTTTTCTGTTTTGGAAACATCATGCTGCTTTCGTTTCCCGAATATTTTGAAGTCGAAGAATATTGGATTGATCAATACCGAGGATTTTTCCGTTGGTTGATTTTCGGATTATCGCTTCCTACGTTTATTTATTCGGCTTCGGGTTATTATGTTTCCGCTTGGAAAAGCATGAAATCAGGTTTATTGAATATTGATATTCCAATTGCTTTAGGAATTGTGGTGATGTTTATAAGAAGTACGGTGGATATCGTTTTCGATTACGGACAAGGTTTCTTCGATAGTATGGCGGGATTGATTTTCTTCATGTTATTAGGAAAGTTATTTCAGAAGAAAACTTATGATTTCCTTTCATTTGAACGCGATTATAAATCGTATTTTCCAATTGCAATTACAAAGGTTTTACCAAATGGAGATGAAGAATCAGTTCAAGTATATGATATTCAAAAAGGAGATCGATTATTAATTCGTAATCAAGAATTAATTCCAGTTGATGGAATTTTAATTTCTGAAAAAGCTTCTATAGATTATAGTTTTGTTACCGGTGAAGCGGTTCCGATTGAGAAAAAATCAGGAGATAAAGTTTTCGCCGGCGGAAAACAAATGGGGAAAGTCATTGAAATGGAAGTTTTATTTTCGGTTTCCCAAAGTTATTTAACCCAATTATGGAGTAACGATGTTTTCCAAAAACGCGTAGAACAACAACATAAAACTATTACCGATAGAATCAGTCGTTATTTTACGCCAGCTTTATTAGCTTTAGCGGTAGTTTCCTTTATTTATTGGATTTTCATCGATGTTCAAACCGCTTTTAATGTTTTCACTGCGATTCTGATTGTGGCTTGTCCTTGTGCTTTGGCATTAACGGCTCCGTTTACTTTAGGAAATGTGTTGCGAATTCTAGGCAAACGAAAATTATATTTAAAAAATGCTTTAGTTGTAGAACAATTAGCCAAAGTAGATACAATCGTTTTCGACAAAACAGGAACGATTACAACCAATAAAAAAACAGCTATTACTTACGAAGGAACTGAATTAAATGCTTCCGAATTAAGATTGTTGAAAAACGTTTTACGTGGTTCGAATCATCCGTTAAGTAGAAGGTTATACGATTTTATTCCGAATCAAGAAAAGTTAGAAACTTCAAGCTTTGAGGAAATTATTGGAAAAGGAATATTTGCTGAAATCGAAGGAAATACTATAAAATTAGGTTCGTCACAATTCCTAAAAACCATGACCGAAAACACGCATAAGAAAACCAAAGTGCATGTGGAAATCAATGGCGTTTATAAAGGAAGTTACGTGTTCAACAATCAATACAGAAAAGGATTAGAAGAATTGTTTGCTGATTTGGCTAAACATTACAATTTAGTCGTCTTATCTGGTGATAATGATGGTGAAAAGAGAATTTTAGAGAAAATGTTACCAGCAAAAACTACTTTAGTTTTCAATCAAAAGCCAGAGCAAAAACTACAATACATCGAACAATTGCAAAAAGAAGGCAAAAATGTCATGATGGTAGGCGATGGGTTAAACGATGCTGGAGCATTAGCGCAAAGTAATTTAGGATTATCCATTTCAGAAAACGTAAATGTATTTTCTCCCGCATGTGATGGGATATTAGATGCAACACAATTCGATAAAATAGCCTTTTTTATGCGCTATTCTAAAAATGCCATGAAGACGATTTATATGAGTTTTGGACTTTCCTTATTATATAATGTTATAGGATTAAGTTACGCCGTAACTGGGGCTTTAGATCCTATTGTAGCAGCTATCATTATGCCGCTCAGTACAATAACAATTGTAAGTTTTGTAACAATTCTTACAAATTTGTATGCTGGAAAGAAATAAATTTATTAAATTTAAGAAAATTTTAATACATGATAAAAGTCATGTTTTATAAAAATGAGTGGAAGTAACTTTGTTAACACAATTTAAGGTATGAGTGTCATTTATTTATTAATCTCAATTAGTATAATCGTTGCAATAGCATTTTTGATTGCTTTTATAAAAGCAGTTAAAAGTGGTCAATATGATGATGATTATACACCATCAGTCAGAATGTTATTTGACGATGAAATAGTGAAAAAAGAAAATCCTAACAAATTAATACAAACAGAAAAACAAAAATCAATCTAATTATGGAGAAGCAACAATTTTATTACGACAACAAAATTGTAAGGAATTTCCTCTACGCTAGTATAGTCTTTGGTGTAGTGGGGATGTTAGTGGGGCTTATTTTAGCTTTCCTATTTTTGTTTCCAAACTTAACCAGCGGCATATCGTTTTTAAGTTTTGGACGCTTAAGACCTTTACACACCAATGCAGTTATTTTTGCCTTCGTTGGAAACGCAATGTTTGCAGGTATTTATTACTCAATGCAGCGTTTATTAAAAGCAAGAATGTTTAGCGACCTTTTGAGTAAAATTCATTTTTGGGGTTGGCAGTTAATTATAGTTGCTGCAGCCATCACTTTACCATTAGGTTATTCCACTTCTAAAGAATATGCTGAATTAGAATGGCCAATCGATATTGCAATTGCACTTATTTGGGTAGTTTTTGGTATCAACATGATTGGAACCATTATTAAAAGAAGAGAACGTCATATTTATGTGGCTATTTGGTTTTACATTGCAACATTTGTAACAGTTGCGGTGCTTCACATCTTTAACAGTTTAGAACTACCTGTTTCGTTATCAGGAATGAAATCATATTCAATTTATGCAGGTGTTCAAGATGCTTTAGTACAATGGTGGTACGGACACAATGCGGTAGCATTCTTCTTAACTACACCATTTTTAGGAATGATGTATTACTTCGTACCTAAAGTAGCAAATCGTCCTGTATATTCTTATAGATTATCAATTATCCACTTTTGGTCGTTAATCTTCATTTACATTTGGGCTGGACCTCACCACTTATTATATACTGCTTTACCTGACTGGGCTCAGAATTTAGGAGTTGTTTTCTCTGTGATGTTGATTGCTCCATCTTGGGGAGGTATGATTAATGGTTTATTAACCTTAAGAGGTGTTTGGGATAAAGTACGTACTGATGCGGTATTGAAATTCTTCGTAGTAGCCATTACAGGTTATGGTATGGCAACTTTTGAAGGACCAATGTTATCGTTGAAAAACGTTAACGCAATTGCGCACTTTACAGACTGGATTATTGCACACGTTCACGTTGGTGCTTTAGCTTGGAATGGTTTCTTATCATTTGGTATGATCTATTGGTTAATCCCAAGAATGACAAAAACAAAATTATTCTCAGAAAAATTAGCGAATTTCCATTTCTGGATTGGTACTTTAGGGATTATTTTATATTCGCTTCCATTATATGTTGCAGGATTTACTCAAGCTTCAATGTGGAAACAATTCAAACCAGATGGTGGAGCATTACAATATGGTAACTTCCTTGAAACGGTAACTGAAATTATGCCAATGTATTGGATGCGTGCAGTAGGAGGAACATTATATCTTACAGGGGTTATCGTATTAGTTTACAATGTAATTAGAACCGTTAGACAAGGTTCTCCAGTTGAAAACGAATTAGTTGAAGCTCCAGCATTAGCTGTAATTTCTCCAAACCGTTTAAAAGGAGAAAAATTACACTCTTGGTTAGAAAGAAAACCAGTTCAATTTATGTTATTAACAACTGTTGCGATTTTAATTGGAGGTTTAATTCAAATTTTACCAACCATTTTAGTAAAATCAAATATTCCAACAATTTCGTCAGTTAAACCATATACACCACTTGAGTTACAAGGTAGAGATTTATACATCCGTGAAGGTTGTGTAGGATGTCACTCTCAAATGGTTCGTCCATTCCGTTCAGAAGTAGAGCGTTATGGAGACTATTCTAAAGCAGGAGAATTTGTTTACGATCATCCATTCTTATGGGGTTCTAAACGTACTGGTCCAGATTTAGCTCGTGAAGGTGTTAAAGGAAAACCTTTTAATGGAGGTAGAGATGATGTATGGCATTTTAACCATATGTACGATCCTCAAGGATTAAATGAAAAATCAATTATGCCAAGATACCAATGGTTAATTAAAAATGAATTAGATAATTCAACTATTCAAGACAAAATGAGAACCATGGTAACTTTAGGAGTTCCTTATTCTGATGCAGATATTAACAATGCTCTTAAAAATATGGAAGCACAAGCTACTAAAATTGAAACTAATTTATTAGCAAATCCAGAAATTAAGAAATCATTTGGAAACGAAACAGCAGCTCCGTTGAAAAACAGAGAGATTGTAGCACTTATTGCTTACTTACAAAGATTAGGTACTGATACTCAAGTTAAAAAATAAAAGTTATGCTAAAGTTCATTAAACATAATTTAGAAACCATAACGGGAGTAGAAATTTATCCAATCATTTCGTTGACTATTTTCTTTACAGCGTTTGTTTTGTTCACGGTTTGGGCATTTACTTACAGCAAAGAAAAAATCAAAGAAATAAGTGAAATGCCTTTAAACGACGAATAGTCATAATTATAAATAGAGAGAAACTGAAACAACCATGATGTTTTTATAATTTTTGGGTAGTTTCATGGTTGTTCAGGTTCTCATAACATCAAAATTTTCAACAAATGAAAAAATTAATTCCATCATACGTAAGAGTTCCATTACTGTTTGCAGTAGTATTTGCAGCTTTGGAATATTTTATCGATTCAGGAGACAGGCCAGCATTTATTAAGTTTCCTATGGTAGCTTTATTTTTAGGAGTGTTCCTATTTTTATTAATTGCGATCGAGATCGTAATTGATGCAGTTGATAAAGTTACTTATCATTTATTAACTGATGAGCAAAAGAAACAATTAGCAGAAGCACAATCTGTTTCTTTTACAGAAAGCAAATGGTATCAAAATATAGTTAGCAAACTTACAAGTTCTAAAGAAATTGAGCGAGAAGAAGATATTATGTTAGACCACGATTATGATGGTATCAAAGAGTTAGATAATGTTTTACCACCATGGTGGGTATATTTGTTCTATGGTACTATTATTTTTGCAGCTGTATATTTAGTTAGATTCCATATAATAGGAGATTACACACAAGCGGAAGAGTTTAATAAAGAAGTAGAATTAGCGGAGTTAGAAAAATCTAAACTACCTAAAGATGCTGCAGAAGAAGTAAGTTATGAAACAGTAGTAGTTTTAACAGATGCTACAAGTTTAGCCAAAGGAAAAGAAATTTTCACAAACGCTTGTGCTGCATGTCACAAAGTTGATGGTGGAGGTTTAGTTGGACCTAACTTAACTGACAAACATTGGATTAATGGAGGAGGAATTAAAAATGTCTTCAAGTTAATTTCTGAAGGAAGTAAAAACAACCCTTCAATGGTGGCTTGGAAAGCTAATTTATCTTCTAAAGACATTCAAAGTGTAGCAAGTTATGTTTTAAGTTTACAAGGTTCTAATCCTCCAGGAGGAAAACCAGCTGAAGGCGAAATATGGGTTGAAACAGCTGAAGCGACACCAGCAGTAGCAGTAGATTCTACTAAAGTAGAAGCTCCTGCAGGAAAATAAAAATAGTAAAAAAGGTTTTGGGAAATTCTCAAAACCTTTTTTAAACTAAAAATTGCATTATTATGTCAAATTTACCTGACGAAAGTTTTAGAGATACCATAGCTACCATCAATGCGGAAGGGAAAAGAAATTTTATTTATCCTAAAAAACCTTCTGGCCCTTTTTACGATAAAAGAAAGTTATTGAGTTATTTTCTTTTGGTTTTTTTAATAGCTTCTCCTTTTATTAAAATTCATGGAAATCAATTTTTGATGTTTAATGTACTGGAAAGACGTTTCAGTATTTTCGGATTTGCATTTTGGCCTCAAGATTTTCATTTGTTTGTTATTTCAATGATTGTTGGAGTAGTTGGATTGACTTTGTTTACAGTGGCTTTTGGACGTATTTTTTGTGGTTGGTTTTGTCCGCAAACTATTTTTATGGAAATGGTTTTCAGACGTATCGAATATTGGATTGATGGAGACAGAGGGGCTCAAATGCGATTAGAAAGACAAAAATGGGATGCTGAAAAAATAAGAAAAAGAGTTACAAAATGGACTATCTTTTTTATTTTTTCATTCTTCATTGCTAACGTTTTTTTAGCGTATTTGATTAGTAGCGATGAACTTATCAAAATGATCACTGAAGGACCAGCAAATAATTTAAGTACATTAATTGCCTTATTAATTTTTACTGGCGTATTCTATTTTGTATTTGCTTGGTTTAGAGAACAAGTTTGTATTATTGCTTGTCCTTACGGAAGAATGCAAGGAGTTTTATTGGATAATAAATCAATAAATGTATCTTATGATCATGTTAGAGGAGAAGGTACAAACGGAAGAAAAAAATGGAGAAATGGTGAAGATAGAACTGCACTTGGTCATGGAGATTGTATCGATTGTAACCAATGTGTGGTAGTTTGTCCAACTGGAATTGACATTCGTAATGGTACTCAGTTAGAATGTATTAACTGTACCGCATGTATTGATGAGTGTGATGTGATCATGGAAAAAGTAGGATTGCCAAAAGGATTAATCCGCTATGCTAGTGAAGACGAAATCGTTAAGAAAGAAAAGTTCAAGTTAACACTTCGAATAAAAGGTTACATAGGCGTTTTAACTTTGTTAGTTGGCGTTTTAATTGGAATGTTGTTTTTACGAAATGATGTAGAAGCTAATTTCTTACCAATGTCAGGGCAATTGTTTCAACACAATGGAGAAAACATTCGTAATTTCTACACGTATAAAATTGTCAATAAAACAGAACAAGAATTTGATAATGTTACTGTTAAGATTGTTAATTATAAAGGAGAAATAAAATTAGTGGGAAGTCCAGTTATAAAAGTACCAAAACAAGGTTTAGCAAGTGGAACAATTTACATTGATATTCCAGAAAGTTTGCTAAAAGAAGAAAAGGTACATTTAAAATTAGAATTATATAATGGAGATAAGATGATTGAAGAAACAGCAACCAATTTCCAAGGACCAAGAAACTTTAATTAAAAAAATATAGCTATGAAATTTAATTGGGGAACCGGAATCGTTATTGCTTTTGCACTTTTTATGACATTCATTTTATCCTATGTATTTAAAGTACAGTCTAATGATAAATATGATCATGAATTAGTAGTAGAAGATTATTATAAAAAAGAAGCAACGGTTCAAGGTGACATAGAAAAACAAGAGAATGCGAATGCATTAACAAATAGAGTAACAATCGAAAAAACTGCCGATGGAGTGAAAATTCAATTCCCAGCCGATTTCGATTATTCAAAAATAATTGGAAAAGTGTCCTTATACAGACCGTCTAGTCAGAAATTAGATTTTGAAATTCCGATTTCACTATCTAGTCCACATTTGCTCATACCTAAAAGTAATTTGGCTGGCGGTCTTTGGGACATTTCTATCGATTGGGAATACGGTGGTGTGAAATATTTGAACAAAGATTCGTTTAGAATAGAATAATTTCTTTTTTTTGAATTTGAAATTAATAATTGATGTTGTATTCAGCTTTTATATTTGGTTTAATTAGTAGTTTTCACTGTGTAGGAATGTGCGGTCCAATTGCTATGATGTTGCCTGTTGACAGAAATAATGAAGCTAAAAAAGTAACTCAAATCATCACGTATCATATAGGTAAATTAACGGCTTATGGAACTTTAGGTTTAATTTTTGGGCTTTTAGGAAGAAGTTTCTATTTAGCCGGAATGCAACAACAACTTTCCATAATCGTTGGGATTTTAATGATTTTAGTAGCATTAATTCCTGAAAAAGTATTTGCTAAATATAATTTTTCAAAACCAGTTTATCGTCTCATTACGAAAGTAAAATCAAGTTTAGGGCAACAGTTTAAAAACAAAAGCTACAAATCGTTATTCACAATTGGATTATTGAATGGTTTTTTACCTTGCGGAATGGTGTATGTAGCACTTTTTGGAGCTATTGCCATGCAAAGTATTTCATTAAGTGTACTTTATATGATTTTATTTGGAATTGGAACGATACCAATGCTTGCTGCTGTTGTATATGTTTCTAATTTACTTTCATTCTCATTTAGAGGAACCATTCAAAAAGCAATACCGTTAGTAGCGGTAATTATAGGAATGTTATTTATTATAAGAGGCTTAGGATTGGATATTCCATATTTATCTCCAAGTAATATGAGTTTATTTGTACAATCGGAAGCCAATTGTCATTAAATATTTTAGTTAATAGGGTAAAAGAGTGATGGAGTTTTATACTTTATCACTCTTTTAATTTTATAAAAAAAGCCTCATCAAATAAATGATGAGGCTTTTATAATATTATGATTTGAAATCTTAATTTACAATAAGTTTCTTAGTTGCAATAGCATTTTCAGAAGCCATTTGAACTAAATAAAATCCACTAGGTAAATTATTCACTTTATATGAGTTATCAACACGTGTAGGATTTTTAATTTCTTGGATGATTTGTCCGTTAATATTGTATAAAACAATTGATTTTAATTCCGTTTCAGATGAAATTGTAACTTCGTTGTTTACAGCTGGATTTGGGTAAATTGAAATTGAATTTTCAAATGCAAACGATGGGTTAGACAAAAAACTATTCCAAACTAAACCAACATACTCAGGATGATCAATATATGGGTTTCTATTACTTTGATGATTGTAATAAATATCGTTATTAATAGCTATTTCTTTAGCACTTACCGGATCATCAGTATGCCATTTATATAAAATATCTAAAAAAGGATTTGTAAATGCACGTCCAGTTGAACCATCAAACATATTTTTAGCTTCACATGTAGCAGCATTTGCTGTACTATAAAACTCATCCATATTATCTTCATATCGTGTAGCAAAATAGAAAAATGCTCGTGCTATATCACCTTTAAATTCGTCAATAGGTTCAAATACAACACCAGAATACCCTAAAGCATATCCAGAATTTATACCATTTCCTCTTTTAGAACCATTTTGAGAAGTATATGTTGCCGTACCAACTTTTCCAAAAGGTAAATTATTCCTGTCCCCATTTACTTTTCCATCTGATGGAACTACAAAAAAGGGGTCATTTTTCATTGGGTTAGTAGCATATCCATCGAAGTAGGATTGAGGAATTAAATGTTCTCTGTTATAACAATCACCCTCTCCACTATATGACCCACATTGTTGAGAAGTTGTTGTATAGTTGTAAGAATCAGCTCCAGAAGGATTTTCAGAATACATATCTAATAAACTACCATCATTTTCATAATAATTATCTCTAAATGCAGTATTAGTATAAAGTGTCCATAACGCAGCATAACCTTGATCTGAATGTAAGTGCTCTGAAGGAATTCCATCGCTTACATTATCAATAATTTTTTTTAGATTTGTTTTTAAGGTTAAACCGGTTCCAGTTGCGGTATTATAATATCCAGTAGGAATTTGTGCAAATCCGACAGCGGAACACAATAATAGGGTTAGTAAGTAATTTTTTTTCATATCTATTTATTTTTTCTTTCTTTCTAATAATGCCATATAAAACCCATCGAAACCGCTTTCACTTGCTAAGACTTTTTGATCTTTGACAAAAGTAAACTCTTTTCCAATCTCAGTGCTTAAGAAATGCTTAATTTGTTCTTGATTTTCTGAAGGTAATACCGAACAAGTAGCATAAACTAATTTTCCACCCGGTTTTACAATTTTTGAATAATTTTCTAATACTTCTGCCTGAACTTTTCGAATGTTATCGATAAACTCAGGTTGTAATTTCCATTTGCTATCAGGGTTTCTTTTTAAAACGCCTAATCCACTACAAGGCGCATCGATTAAAACTCTATCGGCTTTATCGTATAATTTTTTTATAGTTTTTGTGCTTTCAATAACACGAGGTTCAATGTTGAAAGCGCCGTTTCTTTTAGCACGAATTTTTAATTGCTTTAATTTACTTTCATATAAATCCATAGCAATTAATTGCCCTTTATTTTCCATTAAAGAAGCCAAATGCAAGGTTTTTCCACCAGCACCAGCACAAGTATCCACAACACGCATTCCAGGCTTAACATCTAAGAAATAAGCTACTAATTGAGAAGAAGCGTCTTGCACTTCAAACAAACCATCTTTAAAAGCATCTGTTAAAAAAACATTAGCTCTTTCGGTTAAAATTAATGCATCTGGATAATCTTTGTGAAACTCGGTTTCAATATTCAAATCCATTAAGATGGCTCTTAATTTTTCTTTGGTAGTTTTAAGTTTATTTACTCTTAAAATTACTTTTGCTTGTTCGTTTTGAGCTGCTAATTCTTTAGTCCAAGTTTCCTCACCTAATTCTTTAACTCCTAATTCATCCATCCAATCAGGAATTGATTCTCTGTACTTTCTTATCTTAGATAGTTCGTCAAATCTTCCTTTGATTCTTCTAACCGGTGTATCTTCAAAATATTTCCAATCGGGTAGGGTATAGCCTCTTAATACTGCCCAAACGGCAAATATTCTCCAAATTTTATCTCTATCAAAAGGTTCTTTTACTTCTGCAATTTCGGCGTATAAACGTTTCCATCTTACGATTTCGTAAATGGTTTCAGCTACGAATTTTCTATCGTGACTTCCCCAACGTTTGTCTTTTTTTAAAGCTCTAGCAACAACTTTATCAGCGTATTCACCTTCGTTAAAAATCGCCATTAGCGAATCGATTGTTGTGAATACTAAATTTCTGTGTAATCTCATTATTTATTTTAAATCAGCCTGCAAAGATAGGAATAAAAATAAAAAAAGCTGCCAAAATTGACAGCTTTAATATTTAGCCTCTTCCGTTTCCTCTTCCTTCAAAACCTCTTGAATTTGAATTGCTTCTTGGAGCACTACTTCTTGACTGTGAGATACCTCTTGAAGAATTTCCTCTAGCTTCGGAATTTCCTCTGTTACCATTACTTGTTACTGTTCCTCTTTCTCTTGAAGAATTACTTCTGTTTTCAGAATATTCTTTACCACGATTTGATTTTGAGCCATCGTTTCGACCTCTATTTTCTGAAGTTACTCTAAGAGAATTACCTCTTGTTTCGTTATTTCTTGGATTACTTGTTTCTGTTCTAGTTCTTGGCGTTGTTTCATTATATGCTCTTGCTTCACGAGTTCCTTTTGGTGAGTTTGAAGATATTTCACTTCTATTTCTTGGCGACTTGATATTTCTTTTAGAATCTAATTCATAGCGGTTTGAATATCCTGAATTTCTATGTGCAAAGGAACGATTTGGATGCATTCTTTCGTAACCATTTCCTCTTCTTCCATAATAATTGTTATAAACTGAAGCACATCTTCTGTGTGAAACATAATGATAACTGTGACCAAAATTGATGTGAAGATGAATGTGATTTCTATATCTAAAAATTGGGAACGGATTCCAGTAGCTATAATAACTAGGATAATAACCCCAATACCATGATGAATAATACGGGCGATAGTTTCCTACCCAAAAAGTAGTATAAATTATTGGAGTATGCACATAAACAGGTTCGTAAATGTAATTGGTTCCATACATGTAAATATCACCCACAACTTGTACTTGAACTTGGTTGTTGCTATCTCGTTCTACTTCAATTGTAGCGACATCTTGAAAAACATCTTTTTCCAAAACAGCTTGCACCACAACTAAATGCACGTTTCCTTCAACTGTTTCAATAACTCTTAAATAATCGACATAATTATCGTTATTCAAATCTAAATTGGAGATTTGAGTTTTAGGATCATTCAACCTTCTTTCAAAGTCTTCTAAGTCTTTTGCATCACCAAAAACAGTTGCAACAGCTCTTAAATCTAAATTGTCGCTGATATCCGAATTTTTTGCTGTAACCGTAGTTTTATCTTGTGCAAAAAGCGAACCTATCGTCAATGAAGCCAGTAAGCTCAGATGTTTCAATTTTGTTTTCATAATATATTCGTTTTAAGGTTCTTATTTCTATTTTTAAATAACCAATTACTATGCCAAAGTTTTCAAATAGAGACTAACTTATTGATTTTTAGATGTTTGTAAAATATATTTTTCCTTTGCAACATTTCCATTATATTTGAAAATAAAACCTATCTAATGAAGAAGATTTATTTATTTCTATTTTTTATAAGTATTTCAGCAATAGCTCAAAGTGTAAAATTTAAATCGGAAGTAATTCTCGAAACCAAATTGAGCTGTAGAGCCATATTTGTTGACGATGAAAAAGTTTGGATGGGAATGGATAAAGGTCGTTACGGATTTTACGACAAGAAAAAAGACACTACAATTTTAAAAGATATTCAATCTGTTGCTAGAAATACAGAGTTTAGAAGCATTGCAGGAACCAAAGAAGCGATTTTTATTTTAGCTGTTGGAAATCCAGCGATGTTGATTCGTATTGATAAAAAAACGTTGGAAGAAACTGTTGTTTACAAAGAAGAACACGAAAAAGTGTTTTACGATAGTATGCAGTTTGTAGATGATTTAAACGGATTTGCCATGGGTGACCCAATTGAAAACTGTTTAGCAGTCATAAAAACGAATGATGGAGGCAAAACGTGGCAAAAAGTAAATTGCGATGTTTTACCAAAAGTTTCAGAAGGTGAAGCAGCTTTTGCTACTAGCAACACCAATTTAACTATAAAAGGAAAATCGATTTTTATGGTTTCTGGTGGAAAGAAATCGAGGGTTTTTGTTTCTAAGGATTTTGGAGCAACCTGGAAAGTTTATGAAACGCCAATAGTACAAGGTGAGGAAATGACTGGAATTTTCACTGCTGATTTCTACAATAAAAAAATCGGAATTATTGCAGGTGGAAATTATATGAAGCAAGACCAAAATTGGGACAACAAAGCCATTACTAAAAATGGTGGTAAGACTTGGAAATTAATCGCTGAAAAAGAAGCTTTTGGTTACGCTTCTTGTGTGCAATTTGTTCCAAATAGTAACGGAAAAAAGCTTATTTCTGTTGGTGGAACAGGCATGTTTTATTCGGGTGATTTTGGCAAAACTTGGTCAAAATTCTCTGATGATAAAGATTTTTTTACTTTCAGATTTGAATCAGAGAAAGTCTTTTATGCAACAGGAAGAAATAAGTTGGTTCGATTTGAAATCCAATAAAAAAGCGCTCAAATAACTTTGAGCGCTTTTTAAAATTTAATTATCCTCTTCTTTTTTCGCGCATTTGTTTTAATAATTCTCTATTAAAATCTTCTTCGGCTTTTTTAAGTTTGATGATTTTCTTGGCACTAATTACACCTTGTAAATCTTTTATGAATTTTTTCCTTAGGTTGAATAGATTTTCTTCTAAACTTTCCATTTGAACTAAAAGAGCAGAAGCTTCTTTCTCGCTTAATTTATCTACACTTCCAGGTCTAAAACGATCTAAAATAGCTCTCATTTTTTCGTGACGCAACTCCGCTTGATTGTCATCAAATGCATTGTAGACGGGCCAAAATTTTTGAGCTTCTTCTGTTGTTAATTCCAATTGTTCTGTTATGTAAGCAACTTTTAGTGCTTTTACTTTTTCTCTTTTTTCTTTAAAATTCTGTGAAAAGGATACAAATGAAATAAAAAGTAATATAATTGGTAATATAAATTTCGTTTTCATGGGTAAATTATTATTCGTTAATATAGTAATCTAAATTTTCTGATTCGGAAAGATAATCTTCCACAGCATCAGAATTAGATTTATTTATTGATAAATTATTTTCTAATTCAGCGATGTCTTCATCGGTTAAGTGTTTTGATAACTCAGTGATTCCAATTCCTTGTTGTTGAGATAGATATACTTCTATAGTTCCAGCGTCTAAACTGTTTTCTTTTGCCATGTTAAAATAAACCGGAATTGCAATAGCAAGTAAAAGGATAGCTGCAATTGAACTTATCCAAACTTGCTTTCTATAGAATAAAGAAACAACTTTAGTTTCCTTTTCTTTAGAAATTTGTTCCATCATTTTTGCTTCGAATTGCTCAAAGTAGTTTTCTGGAACTTTAAATCCCGATTTCATTTCTTTGTTATTTTCTAAATCAAATTGCTTCATATCTATTGGACAAAAATAAGGTTAAAAGGTTTAATTGGTATGTAAAAATTCTTCTATTCTCTTAACTGCTATATGATAACTTGCTTTTAAAGCACCAACAGAAGTTCCTAATATTTCGGACATTTCTTCGTATTTTAATTCTTCAAAATATTTCATTTTAAAGACTATTTGTTGTTTTTCAGGCAAAATAGCAATGGCTTTTTGTAATTTCAGTTGGATTTCATCGCCATCAAAAAAAACATCACTTTCTAATTTATTTATCGCTTTCTGTTGGGCTTCTTCATTTGAAATTCCTTGTTTTTTTGCTCTTTGTTGCATGAACGTGATGGCTTCATTGGTGGCAATTCGGTACATCCAAGAATACAATTTACTATCGCTTTTGAAATTTTTAAGATTCCCAAAAACTTTTACAAATGTATTTTGAAGCACATCATCGGCATCATCATGATTTAAAACCATGTTTCTAATGTGATAATACAATGGTTTTTGATACAATTGCAATAGCTTTCGAAACGCTTCGTTCTGCGTTTTCGGATTTAATAATTCGGAGATGAAAGCTTTTTCGTCTTGCAAAATGCGATATTTGTTTATAAGACTAAAGATATTCAAAAAGGTTTAATTTTAATTTTTGTTTTAGTAAAAAAACAAGTTTCCCTTTGTAACTTTGCTTTGTAGAAATAAAATAACGATGAAAGATTTAAGCAATTATAGAAAATCATACGAAAAGAGTGAGTTATTGGAAAATCAAATTCCAGAAGATCCAATAAATTTATTTCATAAATGGTTTTATGAAGCGGAAGAATTAAATGCAGCCGAGGAAGTAAACGCTATGACTGTTACGACAATTGGTTTAGACGGATTCCCTAAAGCTCGTGTGGTATTGCTTAAAAAGTTCAATGAAGAAGGTTATATTTTTTATACCAACTACAATTCCGAAAAAGGAAAAGCCATTTTGAATAATCCGAATGTTTGTTTATCTTTCTTTTGGCCAACTGTTGAGCGCCAGATTATCATTAAAGGAATTGCTGAAAAAACGGCTGATGTTCTTTCTGATAATTATTTTGCTTCTCGACCAGATGGAAGTAAATTAGGCGCTATTGTTTCGCCACAAAGTGAAGTAATTCCGAATCGAGAGTTTTTAGAGAATAATTTGAAAGCCTTAGAAAAAGAGTGGGAGGGAAAAGAAATTTTACGTCCAGCACATTGGGGTGGTTTTTTAGTTCGCCCTGTAGAAGTAGAATTTTGGCAAGGAAGACCAAATCGTTTACACGATAGAATTCGCTATCAATTAACTAACGAGTACGATTGGAAGATAGAACGTTTATCTCCTTGATAATCAAATTTTTAAAAAAATATACATTATAAATCCTAAGTTTTAAAGCTTAGGATTTTTTTATTTATATAAGTAAAGTTTTAAGTATTTGATATTCAAATGTTTAAAACGTTAAATTTTGATGTATTTCATCGATTTTTTGTGTTTGTTACCGATTATTTTGTACCTTTATCTAAGAAATCAAACAGTTTATCGATTTTATTAAATTGTTTAGTTCATTAATTTAAAAGATAAAGTCATGAAAAATTTAATATTAAATTCAGTTACTTTAGCGTTTATGCTTGTTTTATTTGTATCATGTTCTTCTGATAATGAAAGTAATCCAAGTTCTTCTAATGAAGTTGTCAAAAGTTATATACATTCTACGGCTGAGTTAGAATTATTAGATCAGGTAAACAATTATAGAGTTTCAATAGGTTTAAATCCATTAAATATTATTGATCATATTTCATATAAATCTGCTGAGCATAATGATTACATGTATGCTAATCATGTGCTTACACATGATGGTTTTGATAAGAGAAAATCAAATTTGCAAGAAGTATTAGGTGCTTACAGAGTTGGTGAAAACATTGCTTATGGTTATTCTTCAGCAAGTTCAACTGTGAATGCTTGGATTAATAGTCCTAGCCATAAAGCTAATTTAGAAGGTGACTATACACATTTTGGAGGAGCTATAAAAATTGATGAGGAAGGTAAAAAGTACTACACTAACATATTTATAAAAAAATAAAAAAGCAGTTATTAAATTAAACAACTGCTTTCCAAAAAATAATTAAAGTAGGTTACATTTTAATTACTATAAACTCACTTCTTCTGTTTTTCTGATGTTCATTTTCACTACAAGGAACATCATCTGAACAGTTATTTACTAATTGCGTTTCTCCATACCCTTTTGCGGTTAATCTACTTCTATTTATACCATTTTTAACCATAAATTCTAAAGTTGATTTTGCTCTACGATCTGATAATTGTTCATTGTATTTATGTGATTGTCTACTATCGGTATGTGAACGGATATCAATTGTCATACTTGGATATTGGTTCATAACGGCAATTATTTTTTCTAAATCTTCTGCTGCATCTTTACGAATATTCCATTTGTCTAAATCAAAATAAATTATACTAATATTTAATACTTTAGCGAGATCTGTACCTACTTCAATTGGGAATATTTTACGTTTTAGTTCAAAATCTAATTTAGATTCTCCATTAATTGAAATTGGTTCAAATGATTTTTCAATTGTTTCATATTCTTCTTTTGAAACTCTTACCAAATATTTTTTATTACAATCAATTTTAAAAGAATATAATCCTTTTTCTGAAGCAATTGTTTCGGAAATTTTATTCATTTTATCATCATATAGAATTACTTTGGAATTAGGTAAAATTTCTTTTGTATCAATATCTGTTATTAATCCAGATAATGTATGCGTACAAATTCTAAAGGTATAAATGTCATCAAAACCTATTCCTCCATCTCTGTTGGATGAGAAAAATCCCAAACCATCTTTGTTGGTTACGTAACTAAAATCATCCATTTGACTGTTTAAGGGTTTACCAATATTAATAGGTTTTTCAAACGAATTGGTATTAGCTTTCGCTTCAAAAATATCTAAACCACCTAGTCCCGGATGTCCATCAGATGCAAAAAATAAATTATTATCAGCATCTATAAAAGGAAATGTTTCTCTTCCTTCCGTGTTTATAGTTGTTCCTAAATTTTCTGGTAAACCAAAATTACCATTGGAATCGATAGAAACTTTGTATAAGTCTGAATTACCAAAGCTTCCTGGCATATCTGAGGCAAAATACAATGTTTTCTCATCTGAACTCAAAGCAGGATGTGCTGTTTTGTAATTGTCGCTTGAAAAAGGAAGTTCTTTTACATTTGTCCATTCTCCATTTACTAATTCAGCTTTGTAAATTTTTTCCATGATTACTTTGTCGTCACTTTTACGTTTTTTGCCGTCGTTGTAATTGTTTCTAGTAAAATACATGGTTTTGCCATCTTTCGTAAAAATAGGAGAGGACTCATTAAATTTGGTATTCACGGTTTTAGAAAAGTTTTCTACGCTACCTAATCTTCCATCATTATCAATTGAAGCAACAAATAAATCAGTGAAGTTTTGTTTTGTCCAAGCATGAATTTTAGAATACTGGTTACCTTCACTTCGAGAAGAAGTAAATACAATTTGTTTACCAAAAAATGTTGGACCATAATCATAAAATTCTGAATTCACATCTGTTTTATTTATAGTGTATTTTCCAGAAACAGCATCAATATTAGTTAAGTAATTTTTATTTTCTTGAAATAATTTAGCTCTAGAATCGTTTGTTTTTTGGGCAAATAATTCCATGTATTGATTTGATTTTTCGTAATTTCCTTCCGCTTTTAAGGCTTGAGCATATCTAAAATAATACTCAGATTCTATCTCTTGATTTAAGGCAAAAAGTTCACCATACCATTTAGAAGCTTTATCTAATTCACTATTAAAATAATATGCATTACCTAATTTTTGAAATAATTCTACAGATTTATATCCTTTTTCAGCCACTTTCTCATAAATTTCGATTGCATCTATATAGGAATATTTGTCGTATTTTTTGTCCGCTTTGTTTAGCTTAGACCCTTGACCGAAAGCACCAACTGTGATACTTAAAACGACTACTAGTGTGTATAATGTTTTCATATTTAGAAAATTTAAAAAAATCTAGGAGCTGAAACACTGCTTTTGTTGAACAACTCGTATCGAAGAAATATCTCGTGTGAACCTGAATTATAGTTAGCAAGTTTCGTAGTTTCTAAATCATATCCATATCCAATGAACCAAGAATCGGAAATTTGAAATCCAGCTAAAGCACTTACAGAAGCATCCCATCTGTAGGCAGCACCTAATGTTAGTTTTTCAAAGAATAAGAAATTTGCAGTTACGTCTGCTTGTAGTGGAGCGCCTTCTACTATTTTACTTAATAGAGCAGGTTTAAAATCAATATTATTACTTATTTTAAAAACGTGTCCAGCAATAAAATAAAAGTGCATTTTTTCTTCTGTAATTTTAATATTGTTATCATTATATCGATAGGATTCAAAAAAATTTGGCACTGATAATCCTAAATAAGTTTTGTCTGAAAAAAGATATAATCCAGCTCCAACGTTTGGTGAAAATTCAGTATCCATATTTTGAAATTGAGGATCAGTAGGATCAAATACTCTTAGTTTATTAACATCTAATTGAAACAAATTTGCAGTTCCCTTTAAGCCTAAAGATAATTTATAATTTTCAGAAACTTGAATAAAATATGATAAGTCAGCAGAAATTTCATTCTCTGTTACTGGTCCAATCTTATCATTTACAAAATTTAATCCAATCCCAAAGTTTGAATCTCCAATCGGCATATTTATTGAGAAATTGTTAGTTACTGGTGCTCCATCTAATCCAACCCACTGATTTCTATGAAGTAAAAAGGCTGTAATAGTTTCCCTAGAACCTGCATAAGCAGGATTGACTAGTGACGTATTGTACATATATTGAGTATATTGAGAATCCTGCTGAGAATACATACTTTGTAAAATGAATGCACAAATTATTGTTAGAATCGTTTTCATCTTGTTTGTATTTAAGTTTTTTTAAGTCAATTAACGGTTTAAGTATAAATATCCTGATCGATCATGTTTCTTATTTTCCTCATCTGTATATTTAAGAATGTAAAAGTAAGTTCCGTCTGGTAGAAGTTCATTTCTATTAACAGTATTTCTTCCTTCAGATACACCTTTAAACGATTTAAGAGCATTATTATAACCAGTTTCTTCATAAACTAAAATTCCCCATCTGTTATAAATTTCAACAGAATTATTTGGATAGCATTCAATTCCATCAATGAACAAGAAATCATTTGAACTGTCATCATTTGGTGATACTGCATTATATACAGTAATATCGCAAGCAGCTAATACTATACAATCATCATTGACATTTAAATAAATTTCATAAATCATAGGACAACTATTATCTTCTAATGCTACAACATATTGTATGGTGTAATTTCCTAACATTACATTATTAGGGTTAAAAATATTACCATTCAATCCACCTGAATTTGTTATTTCTTGCCATTCTCCAGTTGTAGGAATTGAATCGTCTAATATAGTAAATAAATCTATTGGATTCTCTTCAATACAAATTGCAAAAGGAATTATATCAGACGTTTTTTCAACACTAACGTTTATAGTTTGGGAAAAATTTGCTTCGTTTCCACAATTATCAGATACTATCCATTCACGAATAAGGACATATTCATAAATTGAAACCACATTGGATGTTTCACTATAATTAATTTCATTGATTCCAGAACAATTATCTGTGAAAATTAATTCTGGAACTTGTGGAATCTCAGAACATAAAACGCTTATTTGAGGGGTTAATTGAGTTGTTAAAGTAGGAGGAGTGTTATCAAAAACGGTTATGATTTGAGTATAACTGGAACTATTGTTACAACTATCATTTATTGTCCATGTTCTATTGATAATATACTCACCTTCACATTGCGACTCTTGTCTGTCAATCGCATCTAGTACGTTTATAGTTACATCACTACAATTATCTGTTCCCGTCATAATTACAGGGTTTGGAACAGCATCACAAGAAACAGAAATATTTTGAGGTAATTCGCTTGTAAAAACAGGATTTGTTGTATCGATGATGGTAAAAGTAGCAGTAGTTGCAGCACTGTTTCCACAAGCATCAGTAGCAGTAAAAGTTACTGTTACTGAACCCGTTGCACCACACGTATCGGAAACCGAAGTAAAGTTATTAGTCCAAGTTACATTCGAGCAGTTATCGCTAGCCGAAGCACCACCGTTAGAAGCCAACCAAGCGTTTAAATCTTCAGTATTTCCATTGCCATCACATTGCACTTCTACATTAGAAGCTTGCACTAAAATCACAGGATTTGTTGTATCGATGATGGTAAAAGTAGCAGTAGTTGCAGCGCTATTTCCACAAGCATCAGTAGCAGTAAAAGTCACCGAAGCTGAACCTGTTGCACCACACGTATCGGAAACCAAAGTAAAGTTGTTAGTCCAAGTTACATTCGAGCAGTTATCGCTAGCCGAAGCACCACCGTTAGAAGCCAACCAAGCGTTTAAAGCTTCAGTATTTCCATTACCATCGCATTGCACTTCTGCATTAGAAGCTTGCACTAAAATCACAGGATTTGTTGTATCGATGATGGTAAAAGTCTGTGTAATTGTTTGTGTACTACATGAAGTAATTATTGTATATGTTCTTGTTACTACAAGAGGACAACTACCATTTGAAGTATCAACATAAGATATAGTGTAATTTAATTGATTATTTGATACATTTCCACCGGCGTTAATAAAATCTTGAAGATTAATATTAACGGGTGTTTCACTATACACTAAAGGAGAAATTACAGAAGAATTACAGCCATTTATATTTACAGATTGAGGCGACGTAATTGTTGGATTTGTATCGATGTTAATTTTTAAAGTATAGTAACAACCATTTGCATTTGGTGGTACAGCATAGTAATTGAAACTTCCTAAGGTATTTGGAAATGGATTTGAATTTGTATATTCAATTGAACTTCCATTTACAGGATAACTGTTATAAAATTGTGTACCAATAGGATAGTTTGATGCAATCGAATTAAATGGCACTTGAGATATAGGACTACAATAATTAAAAACTAATTCGTTGATAGTATTTTGACAATTTTGATTAATGAAGTTTGTAGCATCAATCATTGTCGTTATAGGATTTAATATAGGATCTCCAATGCATAAACCACTTGTAACATAACCTTGAATAAAAGGTTTATTTATAATTTGTATTCCTGTAATTGCACCAATTCCATTTATATAACCAAATAAGGATGCAGAAGGTACACAATTTGAATTTTTTAGTAAAAAGCAATCCTCAGTTATTTTTATTTTATATTTTAATTCTCCTAAAATTATTGTTGGACTTACTGGAACAGGTAATGTTCCAATGTCCCAAATAAGAGTGCCTGATGGACCATCGTTTGGATTAAAATATATATTATTTGGAGTTGGTAGCGGACTAAAATTAATAACACCGTTTTGACTTCCATTTACAAATGTTGCTGTATATGGTAATTGAATTTTAATTTGAGCGTTATTTATATTTTCAGTTCCTTCATTAAGAATTTTGATGGAGTATTCAATCTCTTGGCCTGGAGTAACAGTTGTCGTAGAAGCCGCTGGTACACCATTAATGGTTACTAATGACATAACACCTTCAGGATCTGGGATGTAAGCATCAACAGCCATTGCTGCCATAAAAATCACATAGGTATCTTGTGTAGATCCATATCTTAAAGTTGTAGAGGTTTGATTGTTAGTAATGACTGAATTATTAGGATTTGGAATATTGAACATTGAAATATCAAGACCTGTATTGTTAACTAAATTTGGATTTCTAGTATTTCCTCCAGTTTGAATAGAAGAATTAAAGAAATTATTAGTTGAATTTCCAGTGTGGTTTAATGATTGCCAATTATTATCACTAGATCTTTGTATATTAAAATAATCACCACTGATACTTCTATCACCTTCACCAGCCATTATACCAAGTTTAACATTAACTTGACCTGTTTGCACTGCATTAAAACCCGATATTGGAATTTGATGACTTGAAGTTGAATTTCCTTGTACATATGCATGTCCATCAAAAACGGTAATATCTCTACATTTCATCTTTGAATTTTCATACACAACAATTATTCCCCAGCCTCCATAGTATCCTGTAGACCCCCCATTACCTTCAACAAGAGCAATATCTGCTACAGTATATTGACCAATTCCATTATTTTTAACATAGTCAGTTATTTCAGCAAATGCAGAATACATGAATCCATCAGAATTTTGTGGATAATAAATATCATTACTATTAGCAGTTATCTCGGTATAAGATGTTGATGATGGACCTTTTAATTTTACTTTTCGTTTATTAAATAATTTTGTGACAGAATTTTTGGTTACATTAAATGTTTCTGGGCTATTAGATCCATCAGATGCTCTTCCTGTCCAATATAATCCTGCAAAAATAACTTTTGAGCATTCGGGAATGGCACCATTTTCATTAGAAAATGTCAAATTAGCACTTGAAGAATTAAAAGTGTTTGAATCTCCATCAATATCAACATAAACCATATTATTATTACTATTTGGTTCGTTGACATCATAGTTGTTAAGTGTTAAGTTAGTATTTCCTATAAGAGTAAAATCACCTTTAATACTAAAAATACTAGTAGAAGGAGAAGAAATAGGCTCACGAGGTGTAAAGTTTACTCTAACTTGAGATTGTATAGACAAACTAACAAAGAATAATAATATGAATATATTTTTTCCACCTAAACTTAAATTTTTAGAGTAATTTTTTGTTTTCATTTTTTTAAAATTTATTGTGGAACACTTATTAAGTAGGTAATTAATAAATTTGGATTTTTAATATTCAATAAAGAAAATGTATCAGAATAATCGGTTTCAATGATTATGTGAATCAATTCTAAATTTATTAAGGCATTGATAACCTGTAAATCAATAGGAGCATTATATTTTTTAAGTCTAATAATGCAATATTTTACAGTAGATTTTTCAAGACTATTTAAATCTTTAATATGATTTAAATTTTCATATCTGATATCTATAATATTTGATTTTTCAGATTTTTTAAATTTTTGATCATATCCAAACTGAATCAAATCTGAAGAATTTAAAATAGTATCTATTTTACTTTTTAATTCTAGATTAGATTTAAATGCATTGTCATTGCAATTGAAAATTTTCTGTGCGTTACAAATAGTAAAACAACTGAAGAAGAAAGCAAAACATAACATAAATGTCTTGAATTCTAATTTTGAACTTTCCATAATAATAATTTTAAAAAAAATAATAATTACAGTAAGTCTATTTTAAGGTTGTGTTGGGGGACAAACCTAAATAAGTAGGAAGAATTTTGATTTTTGGGAATCAAATGGTTTTGCTAAAGTACTTAAAAACTAACATTTTACTAATTTGTATGTAGTGTTTTCGATAAAGTGTAAAAAATAATCTATAAACTAACTAAAAAACAAACAATTTATTAATTTCTAGTTCATTTAAAAATGGTATATTGTATTTAAATAATAGGATCATGAAAAATTTAATTTTAATCAGACATGCAAAATCATGTTGGAATGTACCTCTACAAGATATCGATAGACCAATTTCCAATCGAGGTCGTAAAGATGCTCATTTAATTGCATCCAAAATCCATAAAATTTTACCCTCTTCATACATTGTATGGAGTAGTGATTCTGTACGAACAAAAGAAACAGTATACATATTTTCTGAATATTTATTAATTCCTTTTGAAACAATTCATTTTTCTAAAGATTTGTATACTTTTGATTTGAATGAGTTGGAAGAAATTATAAAAAAATGTGAAAATTCATATCATAATTTAATTCTTTTTGGACATAATGAAGCTATTACAAAATTTGTTAATAAATTTGGAGACCTTTATATTGATAATGTTCCTACATCAGGTGTTGTTGCTATGCAATTTAACATTGAATATTGGAAAGATTTATCAAAAGGAAAAACGCTAACAACATTATTTCCCAGTCAATTTAAAAATGAGTAGTATATCCAATAATTACATAGATAGAGAAAAAAGTTGGTTAACTTTTAATGCTAGAGTTCTACAGGAGGCTAATGATGAAAATGTTCCTTTATTAGATAGATTCCGTTTTCTTGGTATTTTTTCTAATAATCTTGACGAATTTTTTAGAGTTCGTTATGCGGCAATTCGTAGGCTTATTCATGAAAATCATGAAACTGAAAAAATTTTAGGTTTACCGGCAGAACAATTGTTAAAGGAAATAACAGATATTGTAATTGAACAGCAATCTGAAAGTTTACGTATTTTAAGTGAAATCGAAAAAAAATTAGAGAAGGAAAACATTTTTATTATTAATGAAAAACAAGTAATTAAAGAGCAAGAAAACTTTATCCACGAATTTTTTATACAAAAAGTGAGTCCAGCACTCGTGACAATCATGTTAAATGATTTAGAGGAGTTTCCATTACTAAAAGATACCTCTGGATATCTAGCTATAAAGTTAGTAATGATTTCTAACTCAGGTCAAGAAGATATCCGATATGCTGTAATAGAAATTCCTCATACCATTAATAGATTTGTTGTGTTACCATCAAATTCTGAAAAACAATATATCATTCTTTTAGACGATGTTATTCGACTTAATTTAAATAGTATATTTAATATTTTTGATTATAAGAGTGTTTCTGCCCACATGATAAAAATTACAAGAGACGCTCAATTAGAATTTGATAGTGATTTAAGTAAAAGTTTAATAGAAAAAATATCCAGTTCTGTAAAGGAACGAAGAGTGGGTGAGCCAGTACGTTTTGTTTATGATCAAGCAATTGGTAAGGATACTTTAGATTTCTTTTTAAAGAGAATGAATATTTTAAGTTCTGAAAGTATTATTCCTGGTGGTAGATATCATAATAGAAGAGATTATATGAATTTCCCTAATCTTGGTCGATATGATTTGTTGTACAGAGAAAATCATCCACTTCCAATTCCAGGATTATCCTTAGAAGGAAGTATTTTAGAACGAATTAAAAAGAAAGATTATTTGCTTTATGCACCCTATCAATCCTTTTCTTATATTATAAAATTTTTACGCGAAGCTGCTTTAGATCCTAAAGTTGTATCAATTAAAATTACTTTATATCGTTTAGCAAAAAATTCTCAAATAGTAAGTTCGTTAATAAATGCAGCTAAAAATGGTAAAAAAGTAACCGTTCAAATCGAATTGCAAGCGCGTTTTGATGAAGAAAGTAATATTTCCTATTCTGAACAAATGCAAACCGAAGGTATTGAATTGATTTTTGGAGTGAAAGGTTTAAAAGTACACAGTAAAATTTGTGTTATTGAAAGAATCGAAGAAGGAAGAGTAAAACGCTACGGATTTATTTCGACTGGAAACTTCAATGAAAATTCTGCTAAAGTTTATACCGATGTAACCTTATTTACTAGTAATACCGAAATTTTAAAAGACGCTGCTAAGATTTTCGATTTCTTTGATGTGAATTATCGTGTACATCGTTACAAACATTTAATTGTTTCACCACATTACACCAGAAGTCGTTTTAATAAATTAATTGATAGAGAAATATTAAACGCACTTTCAGGTAAAGAAGCTTATATTAAATTGAAAATGAACAGTATATCCGATTTTAAAATGACGGATAAATTGTATGAAGCAAGCCAAGCTGGAGTAAAAATTCAATTGATAATTAGAGGAATTTGTTGTTTAATTCCAGGAGTTAAAGGTTTAAGCGAAAATATTGAGGCCATTAGTATCGTAGATAATTATTTAGAACATTCCAGAATTTATATTTTTGGAAATGCAGGAGATCCTGAAGTTTTTATTTCATCTGCAGATTTCATGACACGAAATTTAGATGCAAGGGTAGAAGTAACCTGTCCTATTTATGATCCTGAAATTAGAAAAGAATTGATTGAAACTTTTGAAATAGGTTGGAAAGCAAATGTAAAAGCCCGAATTCACTCATCAGATTTATTGAATCGATACAGAAAACGTGGTGATGAAAAAACGTTTAGAGCCCAACAAGAAATGTACAATTATTACCAAAACAAATTAGACGTAATTGCCGAAAACGTGCAATAAAAATATAGATGATTACAATTAAAAAATATGCAGCTATTGATATCGGTTCCAATGCCATGAGGTTATTGGTAACCAATATTGTAGAGCAAGAAGGCCAAGCGCCTCAATTCAATAAGAGTTCCTTAGTTCGTGTTCCTATTCGTTTAGGACAAGACGCTTTTACCGTAGGCGAAATTACCGAGGAAAATATTGAAAGAATGATTGACGCCATGAAAGCCTTCAAATTATTAATGAAAGTACACAAGGTAGAAAAATATCAAGCGTGCGCTACATCGGCTATGCGTGAGGCTTACAATGGAAAAGAAGTTGTTGAAATTATCAAAAAGAAAGCCGATATAAAAATTGATATTATTGATGGTAAAAAAGAGGCAGCCATTATTGCGGCATCCGATTTAAAACAATTCATCAGTACAGATAAAGCGTATTTGTATGTGGATGTTGGAGGTGGAAGTACCGAATTTTCTTTATTCTACGAAGGAAATATTATCGCATCCAAATCGTTTAAAAACGGAACCGTTCGATTGTTGAATAACATGGTAAACGATGTCGTTTGGCAAGAAATTGAAAAATGGATTAAAACCAACACCGAACCTTTTGATGATATCACACTAATTGGTTCAGGAGGAAATATAAATAAGTTATTCAAATTATCTGAAAAACAACAAGATAAGCCGCTTTCGTATGTGTATGTAAGTTCGCAATACCAAAAATTGAACAGCATGACCTACGAACAAAGAATCGCTGAAATAGGTTTAAATCCAGACCGCGCTGATGTAATTATACCAGCAACAAGAATCTATCTAAACGCCATGAAATGGAGTGGTGCCCGACATATTTATGTGCCAAAAATTGGATTATCCGATGGTATCGTGAAAGCGATGTATTATGGAAGGATTTGATAATATTTACTAGTTATAAGCCATTTTCAGACCAATTTGTAAATAAGCGACAATGGAAACAAACACAAATTCAAATTTAATTAGTTTGAGAGCTATGTTCTTAACACTTTTAGATTTCGATTTAGAAAATCCATCTAATTCTGACCATCCTTTTTGTTTTACTTACAAAGTATTATTAAAGCTTAATCCAGACACAGACGAATATGAATACCTATTATTTAATTGTTTGTTTGGGATTATTGAATGCATGGATATGCTTAAAAAAACAAATTTTCCAGAATATGAAAAGTGGAAAGTTAGACTTGTAAAAAATACGAAAAGTGTTGGGCTTTATGGCGATATTTATGAACTATATATACATTGGTCACTTGTAAGAAAAAATATTTCCTTTTTAAAAAGCGAGCGACCAGATTTCACGATTAACTGGAAAGGATTAAATGTTTTTATTGAGTGTGGAAGTGCACAATTTGATTTTAATAAAATACCAAGCGAAAAGGAAGTTTTTCGCAAGTTGAAAAGTGTAATACGTATCAATTTTACAAGTGGATATTTAAATACTTCAACTGCTTTGTTTATTGATATAACAAATCTAATGTTTCATTTGTCTGACTTTGATGCTAATATTCTATCAAGAGCATTAAGTGCCGTTGATTTGGAACTTAAACGAAATCCTTCAAATACTCTAAATGAACCCGGTGCAATAACTTTTATGAATTTTGAGCTTATCAAAAATTCGTCAAGTCAAAAATATGCTTGTAGTGTAACTGGAAGCTTTTTAAATCCTAATGTTGACCCAAATCTTAAATCTTTTTTGGAAGAGAATTTTATAGGTGGAATTGAAAAACCAATAGTAATTAAACCCAAATTCAATCATTAAAATAGCTTATAACAACGATTAGCCTCAATTGCTGGTTTATTGTAAATTCAACTTTTTTCGTCACGTAAATATTTTAACTTTAACAGAAAATAATTCGTTAGCTGTCTTCGCAAATGACGGCTAGCTGCAGAAAGTTTATAATTAAAAATTTTCTCTAAACATCCAAATCAAACGTCTTTCTCAACAAATCTAAAGCTGGATTAATTTGTTTTAAACGTTCAAATTTCTCTTGTGGGGTGAAGGCGTATTTATTTTCAGTAGTTTCATTTACAACAACTTCAATGGTAATATCGTGGTTGTGTAATTTGCCTCTTAAATAGCCTAATAATTCAATCGAACCTGATAAAAACTCTTCTTTGGTACTTTGGTTGGGAAGTTCTAAGGTGATTTTTGTTCCGTTTAATGTTGGGTCATTCATTTGCATATACGTTGCCATTAAACGTTTTCCGCTGTCTACCATTTTTTGAGCAAACTTATTCCATTGCAACAACATATCGGTTTCGTTAAAGGATTCAGAAGGCAATTCTTCTTTGTGTCTTTGAACGGTTTGTTGTTGGGCTTCCAACTCTTTTTTCGCTTTAATACTCGCTAAAGAAAGGGCAGAAACTTTAGTTCCAGTCGGATTTAAATTCGTTAAAACAGGTTTTGGTATTTCTGGAACAATTGGAGTAACTACTTCATTTTGAACTTGAGGAATTTCAGCAACTATAGGTTCGTTTACAACGGTTTCAGATACTATAACAGGTTTTGTTTCTTCAGTTGGAATTTGCGTTTTAACCGTAGAAACTTCAGTAATAGAGTAGGAGTTATTCTTGTAATGTGTAGCCGGAATAATAAATTTAGCTACTTTTTTTTTTCTCCATCAAAAGTGATAGAGGCTAATTGCATTAAACAAAGCTCGACTAAAAGTCGCTGATTTTGACTGACTTTATATTTTAAATCACATTCATTAGCCAATTCAATTCCTTTTAATAAGAAATCATGCATCGCTTTGTGAGATTGCGCTGCATATAAACTTTGTGCATGTTCACCAGCTTCCAATAAAGGTAAAGTAGCCGGATTTTTGCAAACCAATAAATCTCTAAAATGCGAAGCCAAACCAGCAATAAAATGATGTCCATCAAAACCTTTTGCTAAAATATCATTATAAGCAACTAATAAATCTGGAATTTTATTTTCTAAAATTAAATCAGTGATTTTGATGTAATATTCAAAATCTAATACGTTTAAATTTTCGGTAACAGCTTGTCTAGTAAGGTTTTTTCCGCAATACGAAACTACTCTGTCAAAGATCGACAAAGCATCACGCATAGCGCCATCTGCTTTTTGAGCAATGATGTGAAGTGCGTCATCTTCAAAGGTAATTCCCTGTTCTTTCGCAATTTCAGCTAAGTGTTCTTTTGCATCTTTAACCGTAATTCTTTTGAAATCAAAAATTTGACAACGCGATAAAATCGTTGGTATAATTTTATGTTTCTCGGTAGTTGCTAAAATGAAAATGGCATGTTTAGGCGGTTCTTCTAATGTTTTCAGGAAAGCATTAAAGGCTGCTTGTGAAAGCATGTGCACCTCGTCAATAATATATACTTTGTATTTTCCAGTTTGTGGTGGTATTCTAACTTGGTCAATAATACTTCTAATATCATCAACACCGTTGTTAGAAGCCGCATCTAATTCGAAAACGTTAAAAGAGAAATCCTCATAAGGATCATCATATCCTTCTTGATTGATTTTTCTAGCTAAAATTCGAGCACAAGTTGTTTTTCCAACACCACGAGGTCCAGTAAATAATAAGGCTTGCGCTAAGTGATTCGTTTCAATAGCATTCAACAACGTATTGGTAATAGCTTGTTGCCCCACAACATCTTTAAATGTCTGCGGACGATACTTACGAGCTGATACGATAAATTGTTCCATAAATTCTATTGAAATACAAATATAGGTTGTGAAATTCCAAAAAGCAAATTCCAAAATCTAAATTAGAGGGAAACTTTGTAAAAGTTATTCACAATTTAGTTTTTAAGTTTTAAAGTGATGTTGAATGCTTGCTTTTAATAGAAAGTTTAGTAATTGCTTCAGCATTTTTATCAGAAGAATTAGCCGAAGTTCCGGTTACAAAAACGCCTTTTAATCCATATTTGGAAACGATTCCATAAACGGTTGCTGTGTCGTCGGGATTAGAGTTGCCTTCGTAATGGTAAATATGATTGATGGTATAATTTTCGGGATGCAAAATAATATCTTCTTCATTTTGATTGAAATCAAATGTAAACCCTTTCTCTCTTAATTTTATAAGCGCTTCGGAGACTGAAGCGTAGTGATAAATAGTTGACATAAGAATTAAGTATTATAAGATTTGCCACCTATAAATTTACGAATATATTATCTCTTAAAAACAAAAGATTGTGTTAAACTATCTATTAAAATTTCTTTAAAACGATAGAATTTGTTGTAAGTTTGCACCGCAGACCGCCTTATCGTCCGTGTGTAAACATGGTAGGAAAGTCCGGACACCAAAGAGTAGCATAGTGGGTAACACCCATCCGCCGTAAGGTGAGGACAAGTGCAACAGAAAGTATGTACAGGTAAAGCTGTAGTGAAACCAGGTAAACTCTATGCGGTGAAATGCCAAGTATATCAGCAGTTTCTGATCAATCAGAATAAGGGCTACTCGTCCGATGTTGAAGGGTAGGCAGCTTGAGTTACGTAGTAATGCGTAATCTAGATAAATGATAAGGCTCCGATTTATCGGAGACAGAATCCGGCTTATAGGTCTGCTTTTTTATTTTGTGACGATTTTATCCTTCGTCTTCCTCTTCAAAATCTTCTTCTTCGTCGCTTTCAAATTCGTAAAAAGAAAAAACAGAACCTCCATAATTTTTTGAAAAAGAAAAATTAGTCAAATGGTCTAATTTGGTATGTTTTGAATGTTCTACAATTAACATTCCTTCTTCATCTAAAAGTTCGTTTTCAAAAATAAGTTGAATGATTTTTTCAAAGTTCTCCTGACTCAAATCATATGGTGGATCAGCAAAAATAATATCATAACTTGCTTTACTTTTTTCTAAGAAATTGAAAACATCACTTTTGATTACGCTAATATCTAAATCTAATTCCGTTGCTGTTTTTTTGATGTAATTCACACAACCCATGTCGCCATCAACACTAGTTATTGGACCTGCACCACGAGAAGCGAATTCGTAACTGATGTTTCCTGTTCCTGAGAATAAATCCAAAACTTTTAATCCATGAAAATTAAAGTAATTATTCAAAATATTGAATAACGATTCTTTACACATGTCGGTTGTAGGACGAACAGGTAAGTTTTTTGGAGCTACTAAACGGCGTCCTTTGTGTTTTCCGGAGATAATTCTCATGAATGGTAAAGTATAAAGTGATTTCTCAATTCTGCAGAAGAAACGTCTAAGATTGAAGCTTTGTTTGAAATATCAAGGAAAGTACAATTTCTGATGTATTGGTAAGCAATTTTATAAAATGCATCCTCTTCTGTACAATTTCCTAAAATTTGAACATTAATAGTTTCTGGATTTAATTGCAATTGTTCGCAAGTAAACAAGATGAAATAGATAAAATCTTCTTGAGTATTATATTGAAACGAATTAAAAAGAATTAATTGCTGATTTTTCACTACAACAATTTCAAAATGTTCTTTTTGAAGATGAACAAAAACTTGTTTATCTTCTTTATTTTTGGATAAATCGAGTAATTGTCTAACTAAAATAGAATTAGCATTTTGGTATTCAAAAGTTTCGTATTGGTCTAGTAGAAAGTTATTGATATTAACGAATGGCACATGAACGTTATTCATTTCGTAAGGAAAAATAACATCATGTGTAAAAAAATCAGTCTCAAAAACTTTGGTATTATATTGCAAATAACTTGCTAAAAAATTTGCATCAAATAGGGAAGTAGGCACAAAAGTATTCAGATTATTATCATGAATTACCATTACTTCATCAAATGATTTTGTTAGTATGGTATAATCCACAAAAGTGCGCCACAATTGTTCTTCAATTACTTTGTTTTTCTCAAACTGAATTGACTTAGTGTGTATTACTTTATTGGAAAGTAAATCAAATACACAAAAAGAAAGTCCACTCAAGGAAACCTGAATGGACAACTTTTTATATGTTTTTTGTGTAATGTCGTTATTCGTTATTACCATATTTTTTTGGCCAGTTTCCTGTAAGAGTAACTTCTTCTAAAGAACCTAAAATGATTTGAGGACCATTGATTTCGTCAATAGACTCTACTTTGTTTTCTTGTTTTACTAATTCTTGATCTAAATCTTTTAATAAAGCATTTTTATCAATAATGGCTTGGAAAACAGAAATATTCATGTCATTTCTAGAAACAACTCCAGTTTTCATTGTTACTGGAACTTCAACTTCACCAACTTTTACAACATTAAGTCTTTTATATCTGTCTGAATTTTTAAACAAAGAATCTTTTACTTTAACTGTTCCCAATTTTGTTATGATTACTTCATCTTTAAAGAAACCACCAACACCGTCAGCACCAACTTTAATTCCAAATGCAGCATTTTTTGCAGCATCAATTACAGCAGTATCTCTTCTTGAAATGATTTCAAACTCACCATTTTCAACAAATTTTATTAATTCGTCAAAATTGTCAGCATACTTTCCATTCACAGATTTATAACCTGTTTGTAATTTTTTAATGTCTAACATTGTTTTAACAGCTACTTCGTAACGAGCTTCTTTTTCATTTTGAAATTCTATAGGTTTCATAATAGAAGCGTATATTAAATATACAATGAAAAGTGAAATTCCCCACAATACAATTGTGAAAACTTTTTTATTTCCAGGTGTAACAAATTTATCGATTAGCTTAACCAATACAAAGATTAAAACAACCAACACGACTAAATAAATAGCAATTTCTAACATTTGAATAATTTATTTTTAGTTAAATAGGTACGCAAATCTACAATTTTTTTTTCTACACAAAAGAATTTCTTGTAAAAATCATTCAGTATATTTGAAAAATTAATATTGGCCAAATCTTTTTTATGACTTACAAGCTGTTTTACAATTTAATACAAAATAATTTTCCGCATCAACCCACTCTAAAACAGGATGTTTTTTTTCAGAAAATTGCCGATTTTATTTTAAACTCGACTTCTGATGATATTTTTATCCTCAAAGGTTATGCCGGAACGGGTAAAACAACCATAATTTCTACAGTAATTAATAATTTAGGCGATGTTAATATGAAAGCTGTACTGCTTGCACCAACAGGTAGAGCAGCTAAAGTAATCAGTAATTACTCAGGAAAACCAGCTTACACGATTCATAAACGAATTTATTTCCCCAAAAAAAATAAAACTGGAGGCGTTAGTTTTACTTTGCAACAAAATAAATTTAAAAATACTCTTTTTATAGTTGATGAATCTTCTATGATTTCGGATAATAATCAAGATTCTAAATTGTATGAAAATGGTTCGCTATTAGATGATTTGTTTTTTTATGTGGATGCTGGAAATAATTGTAAACTCTTGTTAATAGGAGATACTGCTCAGTTACCACCTGTTAATATGAGTGTGAGTCCCGCTTTAGATATTGATTCGCTTTCGCTTCATTACCAAAAAAATGTACATCATATTGAGTTGGATGAAGTGATGCGTCAAGCAGAGCATTCTGGCATTTTGTATAATGCTACTCAATTACGAGAATTATTGCATTCACATTTTATTGATACGTTTCAATTCAAATTAAAAGGGTTTAAGGATATTGTTCGTTTACAAGATGGTTATGAAATTCAAGATGCGATTCATCAAGCGTATGATAATTATAGTATAGAAGATACGGCTTTTATTTTGCGTTCCAATAAAAGAGCGAATCAATACAACCAACAAATTAGAGCTTCCATTTTGTCCAAAGAAAGTGAAATTTCTACTGGAGATTATTTGATGGTAGTGAAAAATAATTATTTCTGGTTACCCGAAAATTCAGAAGCAGGTTTCATCGCTAATGGTGATATTGTCGAAATTTTAGAAATCAGAAAAATTCAAGAATTGTATGGATTCAAATTCGCTACTGTAAAAATAAGAATGGTGGATTATCCAAATCAAATTCCTTTTGACACTGTTATTATGTTAGATACGATTATGAGTGAATCGCCATCGTTGACTTATGAAGAATCGAATAAATTGTATCAGGAAGTTTTATTGGATTATGAAGAAGAACACCAACAATATAAAAAACTGCAAAAAGTAAAAGAAAACCCTTATTTCAATGCACTTCAAGTAAAGTTTTCATATGCAATTACGTGTCATAAATCGCAAGGTGGTCAATGGAAAACCGTTTTTGTAGAACAACCATATTTACCTGACGGAATCGATGTCGATTATGTACGTTGGTTATACACTGCCATCACACGTGCTGAAGAAAAATTATATTTAATCGGATTTAAGGATGAGTTTTTCGAAAATTAATACTTTTGTAATCAAACAAAATCGAACATGAAAATAATAGCTGTAATTCCCGCAAGATATGCTTCCACACGTTTCCCTGCAAAATTAATGCAAGATTTGGGAGGCAAAACCGTAATTCTTAGAACCTATGAAGCAGCTATTTCTACTAATTTATTTGATGATGTTTTTGTGGTAACGGATTCTGATTTAATATTCAACGAAATTATTTCGAATGGAGGTAAAGCCATCATGTCAATAAAAGAACACGAAAGCGGAAGCGACAGAATTGCAGAAGCTGTTGAAAAAATGGAAGTTGATATTGTAATTAATGTACAAGGCGACGAACCTTTTATCAATAAAAAACCATTAGAAGAATTAATTGAAGTTTTTAAAAAAGATACAGAAAAGAAAGTCGATTTAGGTTCTTTAATGTTTCAAATAACTGATAAAGAAGAGATTAACAATCCGAATAACGTAAAAGTTATTACAGACCAACAAGGTTTTGCGTTATACTTTTCGCGTTCGGTAATTCCATATCCGAGAGAGGAGAATGTAGGAGTTCGCTATATGAAGCACATTGGAATTTACGCTTTCAGAAAAGAAGCCTTGATGGATTTTTATCGTTTACCAATGTTGTCTTTAGAAGCTTCTGAAAAATTAGAACAACTTCGATACTTAGAGTACGGAAAACGCATTAAAATGGTCGAAACTTCTCATGGTAGTATCGGAATTGATACACCTGAAGATTTAGAAAAAGCTAGAAAATTATTATAATTAGTTATTCTGATTTATCACTAAAATAACCTTTTGTTTTAATTTTTGAAGAAAAGAAATTCATAAATAGAATTACAAAAAACAAAAACAGAAACACTTGTAAAATGGTGAAGATTTTTCCTTGAATAGCAACTGGATAGTAGTCACCATAACCAATCGTAGAGGATGTAACAAAGCTGTAATAAACCGCATCAAACCAATTATTTAAGGGAGCATTCAAATAATCTCCAGTTCTATAAAAAACAGCAAATGATAAAACTGATTCTAAATAATTAAAAAACAATAATAACATTGATCTTTTATAGGATCTTGGTTGCGAAAACAAATCAGAAGCAAAAATCAGTGTTGGAATATATAGAACAGTTTCTAATAAAATATATATCAATATAAAAACAACGTAATTGTTAGTTTGCCAATTGTTTATCAAAATTAAAATCGGAAAAACTACTTTAGCTAAAATATAAAAATCCATTGCCAAATCTTTATATTCATAACCAATTTTAGTTGCCATATGTTTAATATAAATACCAGGAAATAGTAATTGAGAAGAGGATAAAAATAAACGAACTATTTTTTCGATACCATTATCTTCTTCATGGTCATTGTTCCAAATAGCTCTGATATTTAGAATAGTTTTCTTGATTGGACTTATTTTATGATGATATATTTTACCTACTTTACCAACCAATAATTTTTTTAAAAACGACATATTAAGCTAATTTTTTAATAGTGAATAATTCGTTATGTACTTCAATTTTTGGATATAGTCGAACAGAATAATTAGTATCAAATTTACTTTTATAATTTGCATTTCTTCTTCTGTCTTGGAAATCTAAAACCATAGTATTAAATAATATAAATCCATTTACATTAAGTAAAAAGTTAATACGATTTATAAAGAAATCTTCAAACAAAAAATTAGGCATTGTAGTATCTTGAAAAATATCAATAATAATTAAATCGTATTTTTCTTTAGTTTTTAATACAAACTCAAAAGCATCATCATGCACAATAGTAACGTTTTTATAATTACCTAATCCAAAATATTTTGTTGCTAATTCAATAACGGTTTCATCAATTTCAACTCCGGTTATTTTACCCTCGAATTTTATATCTTTTTTTAGTGTTTCAATTACACTTCCGCCAGCAACTCCTAAAACGAGAATAGAATTAAAATTCTGAATTCTTTCATATCCAATGTATTTTAATCCTTTTTTTAAAACTCGTTGTAAACTTCCGAATGAATAATTAGTATTCTCTGAATCTAAAACCAAACTGCCGTTATTCCAAGTAACTTCAAGATTTTTACTGTAAACCGATTTTTTTTGATGAATTTTTATAGGGATTAAAAAACTCAATAAGCGCTTAATCATGTAATTTTGTTTGTAATCGTAAATATAATTTTATTTTTGTCTCAAAATATACATTAATGAAACAAATTTTATACAAATTTATTTTCTGTACACTTTTTAAATGGAAAGTAGTTGGCACCATTCCTAATGAGTTGAAAAAGTGCGTAATAATAGCTGTTCCACATACGAGTTGGTGGGATTTTTTCCTTGGAATTTTTTCACGCGGAATACTAAAACTTGAAATAAACTATGTTGCAAAAAAGGAACTTTTTGTTTTTCCTTTCAATTATTTCTTTAGTTGGACTGGTGGAGCACCTTTAAATCGTCAAAAAAATGAAAATAAAGTAGATAGTATTGTTAAAATATTTGAAGAAAAAGAAATCTTTAGATTAGCTATAGCTCCCGAAGGAACTCGTAAAAAAGTAACCGAATGGAAAACAGGTTTCTATTATATGGCACTAAAAGCAAATGTTCCAATTATTCCTGTAGCTTTTGATTATGGAAGAAAACAAGTGGTATATCATGAACCATTTTACCCAACGGGAAATATTGAAGCTGATTTAAAATTTTTAAAATCGTATTATAAAGATGTGATTGGTAAAATTCCTGAAAAAAGTTTTACTGATATTTAAAAAAATAGAACTCTGGAGCAATTCAGAGTTTTTTTATGGTTTATAGTTTTTAAAAGTTCCATTTTTAAAAAACACTACAATGCGCTCAATTTCTTCTTGAGAATTATTTTCAGTTTTATTCGATTCTACTGGATTGCTTTCTGAAAGAGTAGAAGTAATTCCTCTTTCTAAAGTCGAAAATAAATCAGGTTCCGAATTAGTGTTTTCTATAATTGGTAGTGAAGAAGATTTTTTTTCAATTTCCAAAACTGTTGGAACACCATTTTCTGATTTTGGAAAATTTCCTTTTCCATTCAAAATCCAATACAAATCTACTTCAGGAAAAACCTCAATTACTTTGATAATAAAATCTAAGCTAGGTTTATTTCTACCCGAGAGTAGGTGAGATAAACTCGAACGTTGCACATTGATTTTATCCGCAAAAGCAGAAGCCGATAAATTATAATAATCGAGTATGATTTCTAATCGTTTTATAAAATCATCAATGTTTACCATTGTAAATAGTTGTTTTAGATTAAGAGATTACAAATGTAAACAAAGTAATAAAAAAATACAAGTTCACATATGTAAATAAGGATACAAATATTAAATATAAACTTTATTTGAATAATTATAAATAATTGATTTACAAATATTAATAACGATTTGTTTTAAATTATTTAATAATGTAAATCAATACAATATTAAGAGATATTATCAGTAATTAAAATCGTTTACAAAAGTAAATTTAAAAACATTTTTACATGTTTACAAATGTAAAATTAAAGTTGTTTACATTTGTAAATCAAAATAAAAACCATGGATTATTTACAATTAGCAACTCAATATATAGAGCCGAAACTAAAAGGCAAGTATATTTATTTAGACACTATTTTGCCTCTTTTAAACTCTTTGAATTCGGATTTTGAAATTACTCAAATTGGAAAATCGGCTCAAGGAAGAGCTATTCATCAAGTAAAAATCGGAACTGGAACAACCAAAATTTTGATGTGGTCGCAAATGCATGGAAATGAGTCAACGACTACAAAAGGATTATTTGACTTTTTTAATTTTATGCAATCGGATAATGAAATTGCAAATCGAATTAAATCGGACTATACTTTATTATGTATTCCTATGTTAAATCCAGATGGTGCTTTCTTGTATACGAGAGAAAATGCTAATCAAGTGGATTTAAATAGAGATGCTTTTAATGCTACTCAACCTGAAATGCAAATCTTGCATAGC
>RXJZ01000092.1 GCA_003963025.1 Flavobacteriaceae bacterium | reverse complement strand
GATATTATGGAGCGGATGTTGCTGGGCCTGTTTTTAAAAGAATCGCACAAAAAATATTTACCGATTCTCCTTCAATGAATCATGTTAAAAATATTGATGAAAAAGTAATTTCAGAAGAAAATAAATACGCAGAATATTATAAAAAAGTTGTTGCAGAAGAGCTAATTGTTCCAAATGTGAAAGGAATGGACGGAATGGACGCTGTGGCCTTATTAGAAAATTTAGGATTAAAAGTAAAAGTTATTGGAGTGGGAAGAGTGAAAAAACAATCACTAACATCCGGACAAGCTTTTAATAAAAATCAAACCATCATAATCGAATTATCTTGAAGCAATTAAAAGACATATTATATAAAGTACACATTGAAGCAGTTTATGGAACTACCGATGTTACTGTTTCAAAAATTGAATTCGATTCGAGAAAAATTGAATTGAACGATGTTTTTGTAGCCATCAGAGGAACACTTTCTGACGGTCATGATTATATTGAAAAAGCACTAAGTCTAGGTGCTATTGCGGTAATTTGTGAAGAATTCCCAAGTGTAATAGTAAACGGTGTTACTTATATTAAAGTAAAAGATTCTAACGAAGCGTTAGCGTTTTTAGCAGCTAATTACTACGAAAATCCTTCTGAAAACATAAGATTAGTTGGTGTAACAGGAACAAATGGTAAAACTACAATTGCTTCATTATTATACCAATTATTCAAAAAAGCAGGTTATAAAGTTGGTTTGTTATCAACCGTAAAAATTATGGTTGACGAACAAGAATTTAAAGCAACACATACCACTCCAGATTCTTTAACGATTAATAAGTTTCTAGATTTAATGGTTCAAGAAGGTTGTGAGTTTTGCTTTATGGAAGTGTCTTCGCACGGAGTTCATCAAAAAAGAACGGAAGCTTTACGTTTTGAAGGTGGCGTTTTTACCAATTTATCACACGATCATTTAGATTATCACAACACTTTTGCTGAATACAGAGATGTGAAAAAATCATTCTTTGATAGTTTGACTAAAAATGCTTTTGCTTTAACGAATATAGATGATAAAAACGGAGCTGTTATGCTTCAAAATACAAAAGCAAGAAAATTAAGCTATGCTTTAAAATCGTATGCCGATTACAAAGCGCAAATTTTAGAAAATCAATTATCAGGATTATTGTTAAAAATCAATGATAATGAAGTTTGGGTAAAATTAATTGGTTCGTTCAACGCTTATAATTTATTAGCTATTTACGGAGTTGCAGTTGAATTAGGAATCGAAAAGACAGAAGCTTTACGCTTGCTTTCTGAATTAGAAAGTGTTTCTGGACGTTTTCAATTTATAGTTTCCGATTCAAAAATCACAGCGATTGTAGATTATGCACACACACCTGATGCATTGGAAAATGTATTAAAAACGATAGAAGATATTCGCACTAAAAACGAACAATTAATAACAGTTGTAGGTTGTGGTGGCGATCGAGATAAAACGAAGAGACCAATTATGGCCAACATCGCTTCATCAATGAGCGACAAAGCCATTTTTACATCCGATAATCCAAGAACCGAAAATCCAGAAACGATTATCGAAGAAATGGAAAAAGGAGTAGAGCCTCAAAATTTTAAGAAAACGGTTTCTATTTTAGATAGAAAACAAGCTATTAAAACCGCTTGTCAATTGGCAAATCCAAACGATATTATTCTTATCGCTGGAAAAGGTCATGAAACGTATCAAGAAATTAACGGAGTCCGTCATGATTTCGACGATTTACAAATTGTAACTGAGTTATTACAACAATTAAACAAATAAAAGCCAATAATTAATCTTTAAAACTAAGCAAACAATATGTTATACTACATCTTTCAATACTTAGACAAAGCCTTTGATGTTCCTGGAGCGGGAGTGTTTCAATACATTACTTTTCGCTCGGCATTAGCTTTTATTTTGTCCATATTAATTGCTACGATTTATGGAAAAAAAATCATCAACTATTTAAGAAATCAGCAAGTAGGTGAAACGGTTCGTGAACTTGGTTTAGAAGGTCAAACCGCTAAAGCAGGAACGCCAACAATGGGAGGAATTATTATCATTTTGGCGACTTTAATTCCGGTTTTGTTATTGGCGAAGTTGAATAATATTTACATTATTTTATTGATAATGACCACGCTTTGGATGGGAACTATCGGTTTTATTGATGATTATATTAAAATTTTCAAGAAAGATAAACAAGGTTTAAAAGGAATTTTCAAAGTTATTGGGCAAGTTGGTTTAGGTTTAATCGTTGGAACCGTTTTGTATTTGAGTCCAGATGTAACAGTTCGTAAAGACACTTTAGCATCAAGAGTTAAAATTGAAAACAATATCAAACCAGCGGATTTAGAAGAAAAATCAACGGCAACAACAATTCCATTTTTTAAAAATAACGAATTTGATTACGCGGAAGTATTATCATTCATGGGTGATGATTACAAAGATTATGCTTGGTTGATTTTCATTCCAATGGTAATTTTAATCATCACAGCAGTTTCAAACGGAGCCAATTTAACAGATGGAATAGATGGTTTAGCCGCAGGAACTTCCGCAATTTCGGTACTAACGCTCGGATTGTTTACTTTCGTTTCAGGAAACATAATTTTTTCCGATTATTTGAACATTATGTACATACCAAATGCTGGTGAAATGACGGTTTATATCGCAGCATTTGTTGGAGCTTTAGTTGGATTTCTTTGGTACAACGCTTATCCAGCATCAGTATTCATGGGTGATACAGGAAGTTTAACAATTGGAGGAATAATCGCTGTAATTGCAATATCAATCCGTAAAGAATTATTAATTCCAGTTATCTGCGGAATTTTTTTAGCTGAAAATTTATCGGTAATGATTCAAGTGAGTTATTTCAAATACACCAAAAAGAAATACGGTGAAGGAAGACGAATTTTCCTAATGTCGCCATTACATCACCACTATCAGAAAAAAGGCTATCACGAAAGTAGAATTGTAACACGCTTTTGGATTGTGGGAATTCTGTTAGCAATTTTCTCACTCGTTTCTTTAAAATTAAGATAAGATGCGATTGGTAGTTTTAGGCGGAGGCGAAAGTGGAGTAGGAACCGCCATATTAGGCAATAAAAAAGGATACGATGTTTTTGTATCGGATTTTGGAAAAATAAAAGAAAATTATAAAGAAGTTCTTACCATTAATGGGATCGATTGGGAAGATGAAAAGCACACAGAAGAATTTATTCTGAATGCCGATGTGGTAATGAAAAGTCCAGGTATTCCCGAAAAAGCGCCAATTGTAAAAAAACTATTCGAAAAAGGAATTCCAGTAATTTCTGAAATCGAATTTGCCATTCAGTTTACCGATGCAACAACAGTTGGAATTACAGGAAGTAACGGAAAAACAACCACAACGCTTTTGACTTATCATTTGTTAAAACAAGGTGGTTTAAATGTGGGTTTAGCTGGAAATATTGGAAAAAGCTTCGCTTGGCAAGTGGCCGAAAACAAGCACGATATTTATGTGTTAGAATTGAGTAGTTTTCAGTTAGATGGAATCATCAACTACAAACCACACATTGCGATTTTGACCAACATCAGTCCAGACCATTTGGATCGATACAATTACGATTATAGTTTGTACATCAATTCAAAATTTAGAATTACAAAAAATCAAACAGAAGCCGATTATTTGATATATGACAATGAAGACGAAGCGATTCAAAATTGGTTAAAGAATAACAAAATTAAAGCAAATAAAGTCCCTTTTTCATTAACAGGAAAACCTAAAAACGACGGAGGATTTATAGAAGATAACAACATCAACAGTACTATTAAAAACGAATTATTTACTATGCCAATCAACGAACTAGCACTAGAAGGAAAGCACAACATTAAAAATGCAATGGCAGCAACGGCTGTAGCGCAATTGTTGAACATTAGAAAGCAAACTATCAGAGAAAGTTTAACTAATTTCCAAGGAGTAGAGCACCGATTAGAAAAAGTATTAAAAATTCAAGGAGTCCAATATATCAACGATTCTAAAGCTACGAATGTAAATTCGGTTTTTTATGCTTTGGATAGTATGACCACGCCAACCGTTTGGATTGTAGGGGGTGTTGATAAAGGAAACGATTATGATGAATTAATGCCGTTAGTTCGAGAAAAAGTAAAAGCTATCGTTTGTTTAGGAGTTGACAATACAAAAATTATCAACGCATTTAATAATGTAGTAGATGTTATGGTGGAAACAACTTCCATGTCTGAAGCAGTTCAGTTAGCGCAACGTTTGGCAGAAAAAGGTGAAAGTGTGTTGTTGTCACCAGCATGTGCAAGTTTTGATTTATTCGAAAACTATGAAGACAGAGGTAGACAATTTAAACAAGCAGTTCACAATTTGTAACAATAAGCAATAAACAATAAAATGTTCGATATCATTGGTAAATTAAGAGGAGATAAAACCATTTGGGCTATAGTTTTTCTATTAGCTCTAGTCTCTTTTTTACCTGTTTATAGTGCTAGTACCAACTTAGTTTATGTTGTGGGTAACGGAACTACGATAGGACATTTGTTTAAACATGCGGTTCATGTATTATTGGGATTTGGAATCATTTATTGGATTCATAAAATGCCTTATCACTATTTCAAAGCGTTATCTATTTTTGGAATTCCTTTAGTGGTTTTGTTATTGGTTTATACTTTGTTTAAAGGAACAGAAATTGGTGGTGCAAATGCTAGTCGTTGGATTCAAATTCCGTTTGTAGGGGTGAGTTTTCAAACTTCTACTTTAGCCTTTATAATATTAATGGTTTATGTAGCTAGATATTTAGCAAAAGTAAGTGATAAAGAATATTCTTTTAAAGAATCATTTTTGGAATTATGGATTCCTGTTGGAGTGGTTTTGGCATTGATTTTACCAGCCAATTTTTCAACAACAGCTTTAATTTTCGCAATGATTTGCATGTTGATTTTTATTGGTCAATACCCTTTAAAGTATTTAGGGATTGTTTTAGCAATGGGATTCTCCGCACTACTTTTGTTTATTTTATTAGGCAAAGCTTTTCCAGATAATAAATATTTCAATAGGGTTGACACTTGGGAAAAGCGTATCGAACGTTTTACAAAAGACACGCCAAACGAAGATGATTACCAAATTGAAAAAGCAAAAATCGCTATCGCTTCTGGGGGAGTAATTGGATTAGGAGCTGGAAAAAGTGTTCAGAAAAATTTCCTACCGCAGTCTTCTTCCGATTTTATTTTCGCCATTATTGTAGAAGAATGGGGATTAGTTGGAGCGGTAACTATCATCGGATTGTATTTGTTATTGTTAATTCGATTTGTTATCAATGCTCAAAAGGCTACTAGTTTATTCGGAAAATTATTGATTATTGGTCTTGGTTTTCCAATCATATTTCAAGCTTTTGTAAATATGGGAGTTGCAGTAGAATTATTACCAGTAACGGGTCAGCCATTACCATTGATTAGTAGTGGAGGAACTTCGATTTGGATGACATGTATTGCTGTCGGAATTATATTAAGTGTTACCAAGAAAGAAGAAGAAGTTGCTTTAGACTTAGAAGAAAAACGCAAACGTGATGAAGCTTTACAACAAATTATCGATGCGCAAGTAGCTTTGAATGAAGAGAAAGATGCCGATGAAAATCAGCAAAAAATAAACGATATTAAAAGTTCTATTAGAGAATCTTTAATCGAAGATGAAAACGGAGATGTGTTAGTAAACGGACAAAATCCAATGAACGCAGTTTTAAATAAGAAGTAATGAAAAAACCAAGATTCATAATAAGCGGAGGCGGAACAGGTGGACATATTTATCCAGCCGTTGCGATTGCGAACGAATTAAAATCTCGTTTTCCAGAAGCGGAGTTTCTTTTTGTAGGTGCCAAAGATAAAATGGAAATGCAAAAAGTGCCTCAAGCGGGTTATGCCATCAAAGGATTATGGATTTCAGGAATTCAACGAAAATTAACTTTAGATAACGCTATGTTTCCATTTAAACTGCTTTCAAGTATGTGGAATTCATTCCGAATTATCAAAAGTTTTAAACCCGATGTAGTTATTGGGACAGGAGGTTTTGCTAGCGGAGCCGTTTTGAAAGTAGCATCAATGCTAGGTATTCCAACGGTTATTCAAGAGCAAAATTCATATCCGGGAATCACGAATAAATTATTAGCTAAAAAAGCGAATAAAATTTGTGTTGCTTACGAAAATTTGGAACGATTTTTTCCAAAAGATAAAATGATTTTAACT
>RXJZ01000014.1 GCA_003963025.1 Flavobacteriaceae bacterium | reverse complement strand
AGCGCCAAAACTAGTCTGACGCTCAAAGATAATTATTTTTTGTGAGATATTATTCTCCGTACATTTCTTTGATGAATTGCTCGTAATTCACTTCTTTCGTTTTAGCTTTTACTTTTTCTTTGTAAAGACCTAACATTTTTTCGCTCATTACTTGCTCTGATAAACGTTTTACCTCATCTTGGTTTGACATTACACGAGCTACAATTCCGTTGATTTCATCTTCTGAAGGATTTAACTGACCAAATTGCGCCATTTGTTTCTTGATTAAATCAGCAGTATGTGCTTTTAAATCTTCGAATGTGATTTGTAAGTTGTTATCCGCCATTACTTTTCCTTCGATTAATTGGAAACGCAAACCTTTTTCAGATCTTGCATATTCCTCTTCTGCTTGTTCAGCTGTTAAAGGAGTTTCACCTACATTTTGAATCCATCTTTTTAAGAATTCAGCTGGTAAATTAAATTTTGTAGTTTCGATTAAGAATTCTGTAACATCGTTTAAGAATTTTTGATCTGCTTGCTGTGCAAATTGCGCTTCAGCATCTTCTTTGATTTTCGCTTTTAATTCTTCTACAGAAGAGATAACTCCAGGTCCGAATAATTTATCGAATAATTCTTGGTTCAATTCCGCTTTTTCAACCGAATTAATCTCCTCAATTGTAAAATCAACATTGATATCTAAACCATGAACATCATCATGACCTACTTTTAGGTAATCCATTAATTTGTGGTCGTCGTCAAATAAACCTTTGGTACCAATAGTTACTACATCACCAACTTTTTTACCGATGAAAGTTTTTGCCACTTTTTTATCAGCAAAAATATCTAATGCAAAATTAGCTGGAGCGCTGATTCCTTTTTCTTCGTTAGTAAAAGTTCCTCTTACTTCGTAATCTGCTTTAACTTCAGATTGAGAAATTAACTTTCCGTATTGTTTTTGAATTCTTTCTACTTGCTCATTCAACATTTTATCATCTGCGATAACATTGAATTTAGTAACATTATTTTTAGCAGTTAAATCTACTGAAAATTGAGGTGCTAATCCTAATTCGAAATCAAAAGATAAATTATCATTATCCCAGTTGAAATCTTCTGTTACTTTTGGAAGTGGATTTCCAAGAATATCTAATTTCTCAGCTACTAAATAATCATTTAAAGACGATTGTAAAATTTTGTTTACTTCATCTAACAATACCGCTTTACCATATTGTTTTTGAATTAAACTCATTGGAACTCCTCCTTTTCTAAAACCTGGAACTGATGCGTTTTTTCTATAGTCAGCTAATACTTTTTCTACTTTATCAGAATAGTCTTCTTTTGTAATTGCTACTGTTACAATAGCATTTAAATCATCAACTTGCGTTTTTGTAATGTTCATTATTTCTTTTGTTTAAGTACCATAAAATTTGGGTTGCAAAATTATAGAATTTTTACAACCCAAACAAGTTTTTAATTTATTGAAATTCAATTCGCTAAAAATTAATCTTCACTAACAAAAATTTTATTCAGAATGGATTGTGTAATTGATAATAAGACACTAAACAAAAGGGCATCAACAAAGCTGTCTACACTGAATTCTATAATAAAATAATCGCAGATTAAAATTATTATAGCATTGATTACTAATAAAAATAAACCAAGTGTAAAAAAAGTAACAGGAATCGTAAGCAAAACTAAAACAGGTTTTAAAAATGTATTTAAAAGTCCCAAAACAACCGCTACCAATAAAGCTCCGGTTAAATCAGTTACATGAACACCTGGCAAAAAATAAGACAGTACAAAAACAACAATTGTACTAATAAGAAGTTTAATAATTAAATTCATTATGATTTTATTTAAAATTTAAAGTTACAAAAAAAGGCATCAATAATGATGCCTCTTTTTTAATTATTTTTAAACTCTTAATTTGATGGTACAATACTTATACCAGGGAAATTAGCTGGAGAATAAATTGGAATATTAGCATGATAATGATTATTAATCACTTTGATAATCTCATTAGCAATTACAGCATAACCTCTTGGATTTGGATGCACACCGTCTAATGAAAACAACACAGAACTTGCGGTTGTAGGTGAGAAATAATTTGCAGTATAAATGGTACCGTCATCAATTCTCAACCCAGAAACCAATTGATTCATGATTAAATTCATATCTGCAACTGCCAAACCTTTTGAAGCAGCGATTGATCTGATAGCAGCATTGTAAGATGAAGTAGCATTTGCAACTTTTACTTTTTCATTTGTTGTTAAAACCCATTTATTTGCTAATGGTAATGTTACACCATTAACATTAAAAGGAGCTGTTCCTGCAGGATTTTCTTGACCAATAATAGAACTCGATGGTAAAACAAATAAATCTTCTGCAGTAGCATGTCTAGCTTGACCATAAATTGCTCCTAATGCAGCAGCATTAGCCATCAACAAAGGATTGCCAGAACCAGCAGCATATGCTTGAATTGTTGCACTAATATTTGTTAAATCTGCATCTTTAATTAATACTGGGTTTTTTGAACCAGGTGTTGTATTTAACGGAGATATTCTACCTCCTGTAGCAACTGATAAAAATTGATATAATGCAATTGCAGTAGAATTAGATGCCGTAGCTTCTGCTGGTAATGCATTATAAGGAACAGTTGTAAAATAAGGAATAGAAGTCACACTTGGGATTGTAGCAACAACTCCTTTAGCGCCATTAGAAGTCAACGTATTAATAATATTTGAATAAACCCCTGCAAAAAGATTTGAATTTGTAATATCATTAGATCCATAAGTAGCAGGATTCATATTTCCTGTAATATTATGATCAGCAGCAGGTGTAACACCGTCAGCTTTAGCACCACCGTTAGTTGCATATGATAACACATCATTTGCTCCAATCCAGTTAGTGAAGAAAGTAGGATTTTTAGTCATCGCATCTCCTAAAACAGTAGCTGATGGAGAAGTTGCATGTCTAACAAAATAAGGATTAGATTGACCAAGAGCAACGCCTGCTAAATTTCCATAACCAGGAGCAACTAAATGAAAGGATTTTGCACCTGGAACTCCCATATTATTATATGCAGTAGCTTGTAAATTTGAAACTTCAATAGATGGAGTTCCAGATAAATTTTCTGGACGACCTTGAGAAATGTCAATCACTAATCTTGTAGAACCAATTTGATTACCAAACAACATTAATCCTCCTAAATTGCTAGCATCATCTTCATAAGAAGGTTGAGTGAATGCACCACCACCTACTAATGCAAATTTTTGAGCTAATAAATTCGGGAAAGAATAGGTTTGACCCACTCTTGAAACCGTACCATCCATATAACCTGCAGTTAATGAATTACCAATAGCCACATATGATGTAAAATCAGCATCACCTGAAGTATAATTTGCATCTACTTCGTTTTCAAATTCTGGTTCACAAGAAGCAAAACCAGCAGCTAAAATAGCTAAGTATATAAATTTATTTTTCATCTTTCAAATATTAAAAATTAAAACCCGTATGTTATACCAATTCCTGGAGAGAAAACAACAGATTTATATGTTCCTCCAAAGCTACTTCCATCACTAACATGGTCGTAAGAATTATCAACTTCATCAAAATGTAAGTAAAGGAAAGAAAGGTCAATACCTAATTTACTGTTTACTTGATAAGTTAAACCTCCTGTATATCCCATAGAGTCATTTCTAGGTGTTTCTGGTGCAAAATAACCATCTTGTACAGGGCTTTCATCAAAATACCATCCTGCTCTAAAAGTAAATTTATCATTTGCAACATACTGCATCCCCACTCTATAAGTACTTGCATTTTTGTAATTTCTAGGATTATGAGAATCAGTTACTGCAGGATTAGTAAAATCTACATCTAAACTTTTATAAACACTCCACATTGCTCTATTATAATCAAACGCAACAAGGAATTTATCAGTAACCTTATATGACATACCAACTGTTAATTCTGCAGGTAATGGTAAATCTGCATTAAATTTTGTAGTTGGTGCAGTCCCAAATTCTGGATAATCTCCAAAAGCAACATCACCATCTCTAGCCTCCATCATTATTTCAGAACGATAATTCATTCCTAAACGTAATTTATTTGTAGGATTAAACATAAAACCAGCTGTATATCCCCAAGCAGTAATCCCTTTTGATTCAATAGTTAAATCTGTTCTTTCGCCACCAGAGTTTGTAGTTGATCTATCTACGTTTCTATTAAAATTTACAGATCCTGTAGCAAAAATCGGACCACCACCTACACTAAAATGCTCTCCTATTCTTACAGAAAGAGAAGGTTGAACAAAAATAGCTTGCAAATCAATATTATTTACCAAGTGAGAAC
>RXJZ01000158.1 GCA_003963025.1 Flavobacteriaceae bacterium | reverse complement strand
CTCCATTTTGAATTGAAAATGGAGATATATTTAATTAAGATTATTTGATTCCTTTAAGGAAATATCAACCTATTCATTTTAAGAACTAGATGGAGTTACTGCTTGACATTTTTTAGTAAATTATTATACCGTTTTGCAGCTTGTTGCAGTAATAATTAAATGTAACAAAACATTTGGTTATAACAAACCTTTACAATTACAATAACGACTTTCAGTTTATCCCGAAAGCCGCTATTGTTACAAATTGTGGTTGTAAGAGGTTTTATCTAATGTAAACTAATATTTGTCCACTTTCTGAAATCATAGATAGAATATTACTATCATCTTCATTTATACCATTTATTATATTACAATATGTTGAACTATCTTCACTATCTGTTACTTTTAAAAATAATCTATCATCTGAAATTGTTTGACCATTACATGAATTACTAATACTATAATAATCAATGCTTTCAATCACATTATCAACGTAAGTTTTCATTTGATTGTTAATTGTGAATTCTAATTTAACATTTGAATCGCTTTCTAAATACCAAATACCTAAAATTTCAGTACTCGGTTCACTTGGACTAGCAAAATAGCTGAATGCTTTTTTACTAACAAAACCATAAGTTATAATGCTTACTAAAATAAGCATTAAAAATGCTATAATAATTTTTTTAGTTTTCATATTTTCCATTTTTAACAATTTAATACAGTAATAGCTTTATTAAAATAATTTTTTCTTTCATTTAGTTTTTCTAGAGCAGGATTTATTTTTTTACTAACTTTCTTAACAGGTGTAGTATTATTAATTGTCATTATATCTAAAACATTTTTTTTAAAAAACCACATACCACTTAATACTGAGTGAATCCCATTAATATCTGATAAGTTATCAGGACCATAATAAAACCAATCTAATCCAATATCGTTTAAATAATTCTCATATCCTAAATAATTTCCTTTCCAAGTTAATTGGAGAACACCTCTTCCTCTGTATTTCCAACCATCACCAGAAGTTACATCGCCATTACCATATTGACAACAATAAACTAGGTTTGCTAAGCCAGATGGATTATTTAAGTATGGAATTGGACTAACTTTTGTAGGGTGAGTTGTCAATGAAAATTTACTCGGAAAAACCTGTACTAGTCTTGAAGCTGTAGTATAGTTTAGATTTTCTGTTGCGTTCAAAGTTGTTAACCCATCTGTTTCAGCGCCTACTTGTGCTAAAAAGTGACACACCTCTTCTTTGGTGTTAATTCCAAAATAACCACCATATATTCTAATATTATTAGCTAATTTTGTTCTATTTTCTAATGATGATGAAGGGAAAATCTCATGTAACTTTTCTTTAGTTACACAATCTAATGGATTTTCTTCTTCCATTTCAGGAAGTGGAATTACAGGATGTAAAGGGTCGCCATTATTACCAATTAAGCCATCATTGCCCTCACCAGTATTGTTTGAGCCACCACCACCGCCGTCACCACCAAGACCGCCACCAAAGCCATCTCCACCACCACCTTCGCCACCCCCTCCGGTATTGCAGTAGTTACCAAATATAGTTGGACATGATGCTTCTGTGCAACCGCAATAATAAGGTTCTCCTGAACATGTGCAAATTGCAAGAAAAACACAAGTTATTTGAACTTTATTTGTTTGAATTTGACCATTTAAAAAGGTGTTTGTTATTACTAGTAATTTTGTGAATTTACTAGTTTAGAGCAAAAAAACTCTTACAACTAATGAATAACACTATTTATAAGGCGCAATTTAAAACGGATAAATAAAACCATTGCTGTAGTTTTTCTGCACATTTTTATAAAATTTCAACTTTTTTAAAACTCAAACTTCAATTGCACAGAAACACTTTTTTGAGGCAAATCGGTTTTGGTTTTTTCTTCGTTGTTTAGGTTGTGGATGGAAATTCCTAATAATCTTACGGAGTTTCTTAGGCGCTCTTGGTAAAGTAAATCTTTGGCAACGTCTAAAATGATGTTTTTGTCGTTTACAAAATACGGTAAGGTTTTGCTTCGGGTTTGTAAGGTGAAATCGGAGTATTTTATTTTTAGGGTGATGGTTTTTCCTGAGATTTTGCTTTTTTGGAGGCGTTTTTCTAATTCTTTGGCTATGCTTTGCAAACGTTCTTCCATGAAAATTTCGGAAGATAAATTTTCTCCAAAAGTACGTTCCGCACCAACGGATTTTATCTTACGATTTGGTTTAACCGCGCTGTTGTGAATGCCACGACAAATTTGGTAATAATGAAAACCGCTGTTCCCAAAGTGTTTCTCTAAATACTCTAACGGTTTTTGTTTTAAATCATAACCTGTAAAAATGCCCAATTGATACATTTTTTCAGCCGTTACTTTGCCTACTCCATAAAACTTTTTGATATCTAATTTTTCTAAAAACGCTTCTACCTCATCTGGATTTACCGTTTTTTGTCCGTTGGTTTGTTGTAATCGGAAGCAATTTTGGCTACGAATTTATTTACGGAAATTCCTGCCGAAGCGGTTAATCCCACTTCTTCAAAAATGCGCTTTCTGATTTCTTGAGCAATTAATGTCGCGCTGGGATTGCCTATTTTGTTTTCGGTAACATCTAAATACGCTTCATCGAGCGATAACGGTTCGACTAAATCGGTGTAATCGTGGAATATCTTTCTGATTTTCTTCGAAATTTCTTTGTAACGGTCAAATCTTGGTCGTACAAAAATTAAATCGGGACATAATTTCTTCGCTTGAATGCCGCTAATCGCACTTCGAACTCCAAATTTTCTAGCTTCGTAACTTGCTGCTGAAACTACACCGCGAACTTCGCTTCCACCAACTGCCAAAGGTTTCCCTTTCAGCTCAGGATTATCCATTTGCTCTACCGATGCATAAAACGCATCCATGTCAACGTGAATTATTTTTCGGTAGTGTTCGCTCATAACTTATTCGGTAGGAAAAAAGAAACTCATCGGTTTTCTAAAGAAATGTTGTTTTATAGAAGTGATAATCGGGCGTAACTCCGCCAACGGAATATTGCGCGAACGAAACGCCAATCCAAGCGACAAACCAAAACTTACTAAAAAGTTCACAAAACCAATAATTCCGACACCTAAAATACCCCAAAACAACATCGCATTATCAACCATATAATCGGCACCGTAAATAGCTAAAGCTAAGTTTCCGCTAGCAAACGTAATATGTCGGATGTCTAAATTCAGTCCTAAAAATAGTCCAACCGAAGCCGTACTTCCTAAGAAAACTCCGAACCAAAAGTTGGAAATGATTCCTGCCCAATAGCGTTCGTACCATTTTGAGATTTTTCTGGCTTTCGCTTTTCCGAAATTCAATTTTAATAACGGATGTTCTTTAATTCGGTAATAGACATCAAAATGCTTATCACGATTCGCAATACTTCCCGAGATAATTCCCGACAAGAACAAGAAGAAACCAGCAATAGCGGCATGAAAAATCGCCATAGAATGCACAGGACTTAAATCGGTGATTAATTTTTCCCATTTGGTTTCGGCAATATTGTAATCAA
>RXJZ01000007.1 GCA_003963025.1 Flavobacteriaceae bacterium | reverse complement strand
TTTCTGCATAAACCGTAATCGGTTGCTTTTTAGTTGTACTTTCATCAATTTTAATGATTTCACCACCATTAGTAATAAATTCATTAATTTGATTGGCCACATCTTCTTGAACATCTTCCCATTCTACAATTGAAAACTTTTCAATTGCAATAAAATTTCCAGAAATGTAAACGGTTTTAACGAATGGTAAATAAAATAATTGTTTAGCTAATGGTGAATTTTGAGTTTCATCTATGTTTTTAAATTCAAAATTTTGAGTTCTTACGATAATTTCATCCAATTCAAATTTTACAATGGCTGGATTTTGAGTTATTTTAGTTGCGATTACCTGCATAATATTTTTTTTGCAAAGATACAAAGTTCATCAAACAAGTGTGTAGTTTGAAATATTTAGTTACATATTTAACGTTTTATTTTGTTTTTCATGTCCTTAATTCTGGTGTCTTAAAAAAATGTAATTTTAACTTAAGAATATTTTGACGGAATTGTAAAAGAAACTTAAAAATTTATATCTTTGGCAAATTCGTATTAGAAACCTAGTCAATATTGTTTTTGATCTAGTTGTTTTTATTTAGAATTTGAACATTCAAGTATGTTTTCATTAAACAATAACTACAATGAATTTTAAAAAAAGTTATTTTATTTTAGCATTTTTATTGGCACAATTTTCTTTTGCACAAGAAGGAGTTGCTGTTTATTCTGATTATTTATCGGATAATTATTATTTAATTCATCCTTCAATGGCAGGTGCTGCTAATTGTGGTAAAATTAGATTAACTGGTCGTCAGCAGTGGTTTGGACAAGATGAGGCGCCAGCATTACAAACAATAAGTTTTAATACTGCTTTAGATGAAGATGGGGTTTCCGGTGTAGGTATGATTTTATTTAACGATAAAAACGGATATCATTCTCAAAAAGGAGCTAAGTTAACTTATGCTCATCATCTTCGTTTTTCAAGAGGTACTATAGATTTAAATCAGTTGTCTTTTGGTTTAAGTGCTGCCTTTGTTCAAAGTACACTAGATGGCTCTACGTTTACAGGATTTGATCCTGTTATTGTTCAAGGTGTTATTCAAAAAGATGCTTATTTTAATGTTGACCTAGGAGTTTCTTATCATTATATGGATTTCTTTACCCATTTAACCGTTAAAAATTTCTTAGCTAATCAAAGAAGAGAATTGTACTCAGAAGGTTTTGAATCCGATAATTTAAGTAAATTATTATGGAGTGTTGGAGCTACGTTTGGGGATGAAGATAGATTACTTTTTGAGCCATCAATTATGTATCAAAGAATTTCAGAAACAAAAGAATCTTCCATAGATTTAAACCTAAAAGTATATAAAACATTAGATTTTGGTAAGCTTTGGGGCGCTGTTTCATATAGAAGGAGTTTTGATAGCGCAGATTATGAGGGAGGAAAACAAAATTTACAATGGGTTTCGCCTATTGTTGGTTTAAATTTTGGTAAATATATGTTTTCGTATACCTATTCCCATGTTATGGGTGATATAAAATTTGATAATGGAGGATTTCATCAGATAACTTTAGGGATGAATATCTTTTGTAAAGATAAGCAGTGGGATTGTAATTGTCCTGCGGTTAATTAAATATCAAATTCATAAAATCTTGTCCCGTTTACGGGACTTTTTTTTAAATTAATAAATTATGTTGATAAAAGAGGTTAATGGTAAAAGCCCGCAGATTCCATCTGACTGTTATGTTGCAGAAAATGCAACTATTGTTGGGGATGTGCTATTAGGAAATAATTGCAGTATTTGGTTTAATGCAGTGATTAGAGGAGATGTAAATTCAATTATAATTGGTAATAAAGTAAATATTCAGGATGGTGCTGTTATTCACTGTACTTATCAAAAGCATCCAACAGTTATAGGGAATAACGTTTCAATTGGTCATAATGCTATTGTTCATGGTTGTGTGATAAAAGATAATGTTTTAGTTGGGATGGGTGCTATAATTATGGATAATTGTACTATTGAAAGTAATTCAATTATAGCAGCAGGTTCAGTAGTTACACAAAATACTACAGTAGAATCAGGTTGTATATATGCTGGAGTTCCTGCTAAAAAAGTAAAAGATATTGATCAAAGTGATTTTGCTGGTGAAATTGAACGTATTTCAAATAATTATGTGATGTATTCTGGTTGGTTTAAAGAATAGGTTAAAAATTCTTATAAATTACAGTTTTATTATTTCCGAGTATATTTTTTAAAACCTCTGGCTCACCATTCGTATAGAATATTTGCGAGCTTTTGCTTTTTGAAAGATTTAATAAATTATTTTGCTCTAATATTTTTTGTGTCTGTTTAGCTACTGCTTCACCTGAATCAATAATTTTTATTTTGGGTGGAATGATTTTTTTAATTTGTGGAATTAAATAAGGATAATGACTACAACCTAGTACCAAATAATCAATATTTTTTTCTACCATCGGATTTAAATAACTCTTTAATAATTCTTCCATTTCTGCGGAATCTATATCTCCATTTTCTATCAATTGTACTAATCCATGTCCTATTTGTTCGATTATTTTAACATCAGGATGATTTGCCACACTTTTATGAAATAATTCGCTATTAAGGGTACCTTTTGTAGCTAATATGCCAATGGTTTGGGTTTTTGATTGCAACGCTGCAGGTTTTATAGCAGGCTCAATACCAATAAAAGGAACATCATATTTAGTTCTAAGCTCTTTAATAGCATTTGTAGTGGCAGTATTACAGGCTACAACGATAATTTTACAATTTTGATTTAACAAGAATTCCGTATTTTTAAAACTCAAATCAATTATTTCTTCTTTAGATTTTTGTCCGTACGGAGCATTCTTGCTATCTGCAAGATAAATAGTGTTTTCGTTAGGAAGTAAGTTGTGGATTTCATTCCAAATTGAAGTTCCGCCAACGCCAGAATCAAATAAACCTATTGGACATTCTTTTTTCATATTAACAAAAATAAAAAAAACTGTGTAATCACAAATAGATTACACAGTTTTTAAAATGTTTTTTAGGTTTTATTGGAAACCTAGTTCTTTTTTTACGTCTGCCATTAAGTCAATCCCTTCAGCGAATAAAACACCTGAACCATTTGTTGCATCTAATACATAGTTTACACCTTTTGCTTTAGCTACTTTTTGAATTGCTTTTTGAGCTTTTTCCATAATAGGTTTGTATAAATCCATTTCTTTTTGCCCTAATTCTTTTTGAGCAGTTTGTTGAAATTGTTGGATACGAGCGCCCATATCTTGCATTTCTTTTGAACGAGTTTCATTTAAAGCATCACCAGCAGTTGCAGATTCTTGTTCGTATTTTTGAAATTTTGTTTGATATTCAGCAACCATATTTTTATAATCTTTATCGTATGATTCTTGAATTTTTTTCATTTGGTCTTGTGCAGTCTTCATTTCTGGCATTGCCGTCATTAGAGTTTGTACATCTATATGTGCAACTTTTGATTGAGCTGAAACTTGAGTTCCAATAAAAAGTACGATTGCAATTGCTAAAGTTTTTAATTGTTTCATTTTTAATT
>RXJZ01000118.1 GCA_003963025.1 Flavobacteriaceae bacterium | reverse complement strand
CTTGCTATTAAATTCGCAACAAAAATATAGCCAATTTGAAAATCATCGTGATAAATCGTTTGAATAAAAGGATTAGAAGATTCGTTTGCTAAATCGGGAAGCAGAATCAAAAAGAAAACGTTTAATAGCAAGTTAATTAAGACATTTGAAATCTTAATTACTGCATATTTTATAGGGCGACCTTCAGCTCTAATTTTGGAAAACGGAATTATCGCTAACGCATCTAAAGCTAAAATCCAAATGGTGAAAACGATATATTCCACATTTATTTCAGACCAATTAGCCAAGTTTTTTCGAAATAAAAGAAATATCGCTAAAAATCCTATTGTAGACCAAAAAAGCGAAATAATAGATGTGGATATTACTTTTCCTTTATTTTCTTCCGAATTGTAGAATCGGAAAAAAGCCGTTTCCATTCCATAAGATAAAATCACATTAAAAAAAACCAGATAGGAAAAAATAACGGAAACCTCACCCATTTTTTCTTTATCTGTAAGATAATAAACAAAAATGGGATTTAGAATAAAACTAATAATTCTAGGCAAAACTGTTGCTATGCCGTAGATTGCCGTTTGTTTAAAAAGACTTTTATAGAGGCTCAAATTTTATTTATTTATAGATAACAAATATAATTAAAACTTTGGTCTAGCAGAAGGATATTCTAATGTTGGTTGCTCTCTTACGTTACTAATTTTTTGTTGGTATTCTTTCCCGTTTTTAAAGAAAACTAAAACTGCTTCATTATCCTTAAGTTGGGTAGCATTTTTTGGACTAGAAGATGTGCTTTTATTATCTCCCTCAAATCTTTCCTGATTAACTCCTGTTATTATTATCGCGTTATAAGACAACGCATCTTGTTGTGTAAATTGTACTTCAAAACCTTTAAAAACAACTCGCTTTAATACTACTCCTTTTGGCAATTCAGATTTTAATTTTAATTCGAAATTAATTCCGCTTCCTCCTCCACGAACACCAGCAGTCCAACTTTGATAAGTTGCAACGATTGCTGATTCTTTAATGATTTTGTCTTGACTAGAGCAACTAGTAACTAAAATCAAGAATAGTATTGCAATATAATTTCTCATAATTGTTATTTTAAATATTTCACAAAATGAAATCCTTTTGGAACAAATCCGTGATTCATGTAAAATTTTTGGGCTCCAAAGTTAGTTGTATAAGCATCTAAAGCAATCATATTACAATCTTCATCAATAGCTTTTTGATTAAGATATTCCGTCATGATGCTGCCAATTCCTTTGGAACGAAAATCTTCACGTACCACAACATTATCCATTTCTAGATATTTTCCACTCCACAATTTAGTTCCAATCCAAAATCCTGCCAAACCCATCGTGATTCCGTTTTCTACTACAATCAATTGTTTGTAATTGTGTGGAATCATTTTGTCTAGCAAATTTCCATAAATTTCAAGCGTATAATCAGGATATAATTGTTGGATGATAGGCAATTGCTCTAACATATCGACTTTCGTTCCTAATTCGATTAACTGTGGCATTTTATTTTTGTAATAGATTTTCGTTTAATAAATTTAAAATTCTTCGGTATTCGTCTACCCAAGAATACGTTTCCGTAAAACCATGCGCTTCTACTGGAAACACGGCTAAATCCCAATCTTTCTTACCTAATTCGATAAAACGTTGCGTCAATCGCACAATGTCTTGGAATTGCACGTTGTCGTCTACCATTCCGTGTAACATTAACAATTTGTCTTGTAAGTTGTTGGCGAAATAAATGGGTGAACTTTTCTTGTATGCTTCAGGATCGGTTTCGGGGAAATTCAAAATATTTGAGGTATATCCATGGTTGTAATGCGCCCAATCGGTAACCGAACGTAAAGCAGCTCCAGCTTTGAATTCGCCTGGTTCTGTTAGTAATGCCATCAACGTAATAAATCCACCATACGAACCACCGTAAATTCCAACTCGGTTGGCGTCGATTCCTAAATTTTGAACCAAATATTTCTTTCCATCCAATTGATCGGATAAATCTTTTCCGCCCATGTGACGGTAAATTCCCGTTCTGAAATCGCGACCGTAACCATCGCTAGCTCTGTAATCGATGTCTAAAACCGTGTAGCCTAAATCGGTTAACATGTTGTGAAACATATATTCTCTGTGGTAGGTGCTCCAATAATTATGAGCATTTTGTAAATATCCTGCGCCGTGAACAAAAATAACTGCAGCTTTGTTCTTGTTTTCTACTTTTGGTTGGTACAAACGAGCGTAAACATTGGTTCCGTCTTTGGCTTTAAAAGTGATGACTTCTGGTGTTTTCCAATTGTACTTTTTGAATTCTGGCGTAGTGGAGAACGTAATTTGTTTTAGTTCCGAATTCGGTTTGTTAGCTCCCACGTACAATTCCCAAGGTTTGTTTTTATATGAATAACGCACTAGAAGTGTTTTTTCATCGGGAGATACTTCTACTTCGTAGTTGCCGTCATTGGTTAAAATTCCAGTCATTTTTTTAGAAGCGATGTCAAATTTGTAAAAACTTCTATTACCTGGATGTGTTGTCGTGGTTGTAATGTAAAATGATTTTTTATCGTTGGCTAATTTCACTTCGCGAACTTCCCAATTGCCTTTTGTTAACGTTTCTTTTTTCTTGGTTTTCAAATTATAGCTATACAAATGCGAAAAACCAGTAGCTTCCGATTGAAAATAAAAAGTCGAATTATCGATAAAACCTAAAGTTCCGCCACTGAAACTATAGCCTGGAATTCCAGGTCCACCAATCCATGCTTCATCGTGTTGATGGTCTAATTCGGTGATCGTACCTGAAACTAAATCCAATTGCACAATCCAACGATGCTTGTTGTCTTGACTTCTGATTTCTAAAACGGCATTTTTTCCGTCTTGGCTATAGACTGGACTCATCATTACAATAGCCGTTTCGTAATCTGATTTGTCTTTAAGATTTTCGTAGTCTTGATAGTATTTTGGTGCGTCTTTAATTCCAGTTAAATTGGAAAACGAAACATAATACGTTGTATCTCTTTCAACATTGAAAATTCCGAATTTGTGCTTGCTGAAATTTTCTGTTGAAACTTTTGCTCGTGCTTTTTCTTGACGTGTAAAACCATTATCGGTAATGAAATTTTCAACGTTTGTAGAAGCTTGTGTTGGATAATCAGAAATTCGAAAGGTTACAAATTTCCCATCTGGTGAGGGTTTAATTTGCTCTAACGATGATTTATCGTAATAGATTTCTTTTGGGAATTTCTCTTTTTTAGATTTTGATTTTTCTTCATACCATTTGGAAGACGCCTCTTCATCGCGAACAAATTGAAACAATTCTTTTTGTTGGTTTTTTAAGAACGTATCTTCTTCTTTTGACGCTTTATTTTCTTTTCCCGATTTAAAATTAGTCAATTGAACAATTGAAAAATCTTTGGTATTGAATTGATATAGATTGCGATTTTGCTGAAAGAAAATCACATCAGCATTCGTACTTCTTTCTACCGAGTTAATTCTGTCGGCTAATTGAATGACTTTTTTTGTCTTTTTTGTGGATTTGGTATACGAATACAAAACACCTTGATTGGTATAATATACCACGTCAAACTCTTTTTGTGATGCCATGAAATCCAAATCGTAAATCGGATTTGAAGTCGTTACTTTTTGTGGTGATTTTAACGAAGCATTCCAGAAATACGTGCTGTTTCCTATTTCGTTATTTGGATTCCAATCAAATAAAACGGTTTGCCCATCAATAGACCAACGGTGATTATCAGGTTGGTGTCCGATGAATTCATTTCCTTTCATGATGTCTTCTAAACGAAGAGTTTGTGCCGAAGCAAAAAAAGTAAAAAGTAATAGAACAAAAGATGTATATTTTTTCATTGGTGCGTTGTTATTCACACAAATATAAAACAAAAAAGTCCCGAATAAATCGGGACTCTCTTTAATATCTGAATTAAAATTAGTTATTCAAAGCTTCTGCTCCACCAACAATCTCAAGGATTTCTCCGGTAATTGCTGCTTGACGTGCTTTGTTATAAGTTAATTTTAATTGGTTTCTTAATTCTGTAGCGTTATCGGTTGCTTTATGCATTGCGGTCATACGCGCTCCGTGTTCTGCTGCAAATGAATCTCTAATTGATTTGTATAATTGTGTTTTTAATGATTTTGGAATCAATGTCAACACAATTTCTTCTTTAGAAGGTTCAAAGATATAATCAGAAGCTACTACTTCGCCACCAACAATTGGAGCTAAAGGTAAAAACTGTTGCGTTCTTACAATCTGAGTCGCTGCATTTTTGAATTCGTTATAAACGATTTCAATTTTATCATACTCACCTGCTACGAATTTATCCATTAACTGTTGCGCAATTGCAGCTGCATTATCAAAAGTCAATTGGTCGTAAACACCGTTTTGAACGTCAACTACATTGTGTGTTTTACGTAAAACGTCGTTTCCTTTTTTACCGATAGCAAAAACATCCACTTGTTTTCCTTGGTATGAATCAGCAACAACTTTTACTTGTTTGATAACATTTGTATTAAACGCACCACACAAACCTCTATTAGAAGTAATTGCAACAATAAGTACTTTTTTAACTTCTCTTTGAGCCGTAAAAGCACCTCCTACTTCTCCTTCAAGAGTTGCACTTAAGTTTTGTAATAGTTCAGTAAGTTTTTCTGCATACGGACGCATAG
>RXJZ01000117.1 GCA_003963025.1 Flavobacteriaceae bacterium | reverse complement strand
GATTGCTTCTTTTGTTGCGAGTTCCTAAAAAGTAATGTTCTTGGCATACATCTTGAGCTATTACTTCTGAAATTGCTATTTAAAATTATTTTATGATTTGATTATCAATAAAATAGCGCTTTTCTGCGTGCCTTTGAATGGTATTTCAAATGAATATTACTGACAAAAAGACCATAAATATTATTATGCCGAATCAAAAAATACTAGCGCTTGACAATTTGTCACTTCAAGAAATGGATCCAGATGCGGAATTGATTCCGTTAATGACGCCTGAAGATGAAGAAGAAATGAACAACGAGGCTTTGCCTGAAGATATTGCCATTTTACCATTAAGAAACACTGTTTTATTCCCTGGAGTAGTAATTCCAATTACCGCTGGAAGAGATAAATCGATTAAATTAATTAATGATGCCAATGCCAAAGGAAAAATCATTGGTGTGGTGGCGCAAATTGATGAAAACGTAGAAGAACCAACACCAAACGATGTACATCATATTGGAACAGTAGCTCGTATCATGCGCGTTTTAAAAATGCCTGATGGTAATACAACGGTTATTCTTCAAGGTAAAAAACGTTTCGAAATTGAAAATTTTACTCAAGAAGAACCTTATTTAAGAGCTACAATTAAAGAGGTTGCAGAGGAACGTCCTGATGTAAAAAACGTAGAATTCAAAGCAATTGTAGAATCAATTAAGGAATTGGCAATCCAAATTATCAAGGAAAGTCCAAACATCCCAACTGAAGCTACTTTTGCTATCAAAAACATTGAAAGTAATCCGTTTTTAATCAATTTTGTTTCTTCTAACATGAACCTTTCAGTAGAAGAAAAACAAGAATTATTATCGATTCCTAATTTAAAAGATAGAGCGCTTGAAACTTTGCGTTTCATGAACTTAGAGCTTCAAAAATTAGAAGTTCGCAACGATATTCAGTCGAAAGTGCGTTTCGATTTAGACCAACAACAACGCGAATATTTCTTGCAGCAACAAATGAAAACCATTCAAGAAGAATTGGGTGGTGTTTCCTATGAAGCGGAAATTGAAGAAATGCGTGCCAAAGGGAAAAAGAAAAAATGGGACGATAAAACAGCGCAACATTTCGAAAAAGAATTGTCTAAATTGCAACGTACCAATCCAAATTCGCCTGATTTTGGTATTCAAAGAAATTATATCGAGTTGTTTTTAGAATTGCCTTGGAACGAATTCACCAAAGACAATTTCGATTTAAAACGTGCTCAAAAAATTCTTGACAGAGACCATTATGGTTTAGAAGATGTAAAGAAACGTATTGTCGAACATTTGGCAGTTTTAAAGCTTCGTAACGATATGAAATCGCTAATTTTATGTTTGTACGGACCTCCAGGGGTTGGTAAAACATCAATTGGAAAATCCATTGCAGAAGCTTTAGGAAGAGAATATATTAGAATGTCACTTGGTGGTTTACGTGATGAAGCAGAAATTCGCGGTCACAGAAAAACCTACATTGGTGCAATGCCAGGACGAATTCTTCAAAATATTAAGAAAGCGAAAACATCAAATCCAGTATTTGTTTTAGATGAGATTGATAAATTATCTTCAAGTCATAATGGTGATCCATCTTCGGCTTTGTTAGAAGTTTTAGATCCGGAACAAAACAAAGAATTCCATGATAATTTCTTGGAATTGGGTTACGATTTATCAAAAGTGATGTTCATTGCTACTTCAAATAGTTTGTCAACCATTCAGCCAGCACTTCGTGACCGTATGGAAATCATCGAAATGACGGGTTATACCATTGAAGAAAAAATCGAGATTGCTAAAACGCACTTGTTACCAAAACAATTAAAAGAACACGGATTAACGGCTAAAGATTTACAAATTGGTAAAAAACAATTAGAAAAAATCGTAGTAGGTTATACACGTGAATCAGGTGTTCGTGGTTTAGAGAAAAAAATTGCTCAAGTGGTTCGTCATGCTGCAAAATCAATTGCTATGGAAGAACCTTACAACGTAAAAGTTTCCGATGCTGATATTTTAGAAGTATTGAAATCGCCACGAATGGAGCGCGACAAATACGAAAATAACGATGTGGCTGGAGTAGTTACTGGTTTAGCATGGACATCAGTTGGTGGTGATATTTTATTCATTGAATCTCTAATTTCGAAAGGAAAAGGAGCGATGACGATGACCGGAAATTTAGGAACGGTTATGAAAGAATCGGTTACGATTGCTTTGGAATACATTCGTGCTAATGCTGAATTTTTAGGAATCAATCCAGAAGTTTTGAATAATTATAACATTCACATTCACGTTCCTGAAGGAGCAACACCAAAAGACGGACCAAGTGCTGGAATTGCGATGCTAACTTCTATGGTGTCTTCTTTTACTCAAAAACGAGTGAAAAAACACATCGCCATGACGGGAGAAATTACCCTTAGAGGCAAAGTATTACCGGTGGGCGGAATCAAAGAAAAGATTTTGGCTGCGAAAAGAGCAAACATTAAAGAAATCATTTTGTGTAAAGAAAACAAACGTGATATCGAGGAAATCAAACCCGATTACATAGAAGGTTTAACGTTCCATTACGTAGACAGAATGAGCGAAGTTTTAGATATTGCTATTACCAATCAAAAGGTGAAAAATGCTAAAAACTTGGAAAGTAAAAACTAAATCTTCCAATTTTAATACGATTAATTTAAGAACTCTCAATAATTCATTTATTGGGAGTTCTTTTTTTGTTTCCTAACCGATATAATTTTATCTTCGCAGTTGCGTTATAAGTAAGATTAACAACAAAAAATGCTAAGAAAACTCGTATTCCTTTTATCCCTGCTGCTATCGGCTACTACTTTTAGCCAAATAGGAGGTAAGAGCGTATATCAGTTTTTAAACTTAGTACAATCGCCAAGACAAGCGGCTTTGGGTGGAAAAACGGTTACTGTTGTAGATTACGATGTTAACCAAGCCTTTTATAATCCGGCTACGATTAATGAAAAAATGAGCAATCGTTTATCAGCTAATTATGGTAGTTATTATGGTGAAGTTTCCTATGGAACAGCGGCTTATGCCTATACTTATGATCAGCATTTGCAAACTTTTCATGCAGGAATTAGCTATATCAATTATGGTACTTTTGAAGGAAGAGATGAACTTGGAAATTTAACTTCTGATTTTACAGGAAGTGAAGCGGCTTTATCTTTTGGTTATGCCTATAATTTACCTTGGACGGATATGTATGTGGGAGCGAATGCTAAATTAATTTCTTCAACATTAGAGAGTTATAATTCATGGGGTGCTGCTGTAGATTTGGGATTTTTGTATGTTGATGTAGACAACGATATCAATTATGGATTGACTGTTCGAAATTTAGGATTTCAAATAAAACCTTATCAAGATACGAATGAAAAATTACCTTTAGCAATTGATGCTGGTATTTCGCAATTAATGGAGAATGTTCCCATTCGTTGGCATGTTACATTAGAGAATTTGCAACAGTGGAATATTGCTTTTTCTAATCCCAACAGAGCACAAGGAAGTTTAGATGGTTCTTCTAAAGAAGAAAAGGTGTCCTTTTTTAATAACGCATTGCGCCACGTAATTT
>RXJZ01000090.1 GCA_003963025.1 Flavobacteriaceae bacterium | reverse complement strand
TGCGGTTACTTCGTAAGCTTCTATTGGTTCTTCTATTTTATTTTTCTTTTTGGAAGTCATAAAATGCATTTTCACAAAGTTAGGAAATAATCTATAATCTTTAGCTACAATAAACTATTTTTGCAGCTCTAAATTGTATTATGAATTACTTATCAGTCGAAAATATATCAAAATCTTACGGCGAACGTGTTTTGTTTGACAACGTTTCGTTTGGAATTAACAAAGATCAAAAAATAGCTTTTATTGCTAAAAACGGTTCGGGAAAAACTACCATTATGAACATGATTAATAGTTTAGACGAGCCCGATACTGGTCAAGTTATTATTCGAAAAGAGATTAAAATGGCATTTTTGTCGCAAAATAATAATTTGCAAGACGAATTAACCATTGAAGAAAACATTTTTGCTTCGGATAATGAAATTCTGAAAGTAATTGAGCGCTACGAAAAAGCATTAGAAAATCCGAACAACGAAGAAGCCTATCAAAGAGCTTTTGACGACATGGACCGCCATAATGCTTGGGATTTTGAAACGCAATTCAAGCAAATTTTGTACAAACTGAAGTTGGAAGACTTGAAAATAAAAGTCAAAAACATGTCTGGTGGACAAAAAAAGCGTCTTTCGTTAGCCATTATTTTGATTAGCAAACCTGATTTATTGATTTTAGACGAGCCAACCAATCACTTGGATTTAGAGATGATTGAATGGTTAGAAGATTATTTTGCAAAAGAAAACATTACGTTGTTTATGGTTACGCACGACCGTTTCTTCTTGGAGCGTGTTTGTAACGAAATCATTGAATTAGATAACGGAAAAATATACCAATACAAAGGGAATTATTCGTATTATTTAGCCAAAAAAGAAGAACGATTGGCTTCTGAAAATGCTACTATTGATAAAGCACAAAACTTATTCGTAAAAGAATTGGCTTGGATGCGCCGTCAACCAAAAGCAAGAACGACCAAATCGAAATCACGCCAAGATGATTTTTACAAAATCAAAGCTGTTGCAGAAAGTCGAAGAAAAGAAAATGTAGTAGAACTCGAAATCAACATGGAGCGCATGGGAAGCAAGATTATCGAAATGGTAAAATTGAACAAAAATTTCCCTGACAGAACCATTTTAAAAGATTTCAGCTATTCATTCCAACGTGGTGAACGTATTGGAATTATTGGTAAAAACGGAACAGGAAAATCGACTTTTTTGAACATTTTAACCCAAACCATTCAACCTGATTCAGGTAAAGTAATTATTGGTGATACTATTAAAATTGGGTATTACACGCAAAGTGGTATCAACCCAAAACCGGGACAAAAAGTTATTGATATCATCAAAGAATATGGCGAATATATTCCGTTAACGAAAGGAAAAATTATTTCGGCTTCGCAATTATTGGAACGCTTTTTATTTGATGCAAAAAAACAATACGATTTTGTTGAAAAATTAAGTGGTGGCGAATTGAAACGACTATATTTATGTACCGTTTTAATTCAAAATCCAAATTTCTTGATTTTGGATGAACCAACGAATGACTTGGATATTGTTACCTTAAATGTATTGGAAAGTTTCCTTTTAGATTATCCAGGTTGTTTATTAGTGGTGAGTCACGATAGATATTTCATGGATAAAATCGTGGATCACTTGTTTGTGTTTAGAGGCGAAGGAGAAATTGAAGATTTCCCAGGAAATTATTCAGATTTTAGAGCGTATGAAGATTCGGCGGAACCAAAAGTTTTGAATTCGGTAAGTACTGAAAAGACAAATTGGAAAGAAAAACAAACGGCTTCAACTGGCTTGAGTTTCAACGAACAAAAGGAATTCAATAAAATTGAAAAAGAAATCAAAGATTTAGAATACAATAAAAAACAAATCGAACAAGAATTCGCCGACGGAAAAGTTACGGATGATAAAATTGAAGCAAAAGCGAACGAATTGCAAAAAATCATTCAGACTTTAGAAGAAAAAGAAGAGCGCTGGTTTGAATTAAGTTCGAAAATGGAATAAATTTTACACGAGTTGCACGAATTTTCACCAATTGAATTCGTGCTAATTCGTGAAATTTGTGTTTAACTCATGAATCATTTAATTAAATCTTACATAAAATTCCTTTTCCATTCCAAAAACGAACATGGAGTGCATTCTCCATTTGTATTTGATTTGGTTACAAAATGTTTTTATGACAACACCAAACATCCAGAATACGAAACCTTAAAATCGTATCGAAAATCGCTTTTAGAAAATAAAAACAATATTGAAGTTACCGATTTTGGTGCAGGTTCACGCGTATTTAAATCGAATACAAGAGAAATTTCAAAAATTGCCCAAACCGCTGGAATTACTTCAAAAAATGCGGAACTACTTTTTAGAATCGTACGCTATTTTCAACCTAAAAGCATTCTAGAAATTGGTACTTCATTAGGATTGGCAACTTCGGCACTTTCGTTGGGATATAAAGAATCTAACATTATTACTTTAGAAGGATGTCCAAATACACAAAAGCAAGCGCAAGTTCAATTGCAATCACGAAGTTTCGGGACAAATTCAAATTTTCAAAATATTGAATTCGTTAATACTGAATTTTCAAGCTATTTTAAAACCCTACACCTTTCACCAATCACCCATCACCTAATCTATTTCGATGGCAACCATTCCAAAAAAGCCACTTTAGATTATTTTGAGGCTTTACTTCCTACGATTTCAAATGATTCTGTTTGGATTTTCGATGATATTCATTGGTCAGCTGACATGGAAGAAGCTTGGGAAATTATCAAAAAACATCCTAAAGTTTCGGTGACGATTGATACTTTTCAATGGGGAATTGTGTTTTTTAGAGCCGAGCAAGAAAAAGAACATTTCATCATCAATCCGAATAAAACGATTAGTTCTCACTTGTTTGAAAGAATTCGTTTTTAGTTGTAACAAATTCCTTTCTTTTTCTACTTATTATAGTATTACATCAATAATATTGTCATCTCGAGCGAAGTCGAGAGGCTAAATTCTAATTTCATTATGGCAAATCCGTTAATTAAAATAACCAATATCAAAAGAGATTTCCCTTTAGGAAACGAAATCGTGTATGTGTTAAAAGGCATCGATTTAGAAATCAACAAAGGGGAATATGTAGCATTGATGGGACCTTCGGGTTCTGGAAAGTCAACTTTGATGAATATTTTAGGTTGTTTGGATACGCCAACCTCTGGAACTTACATTTTGAACGGAAAACACGTGAGTGAAATGCAAGACGATGAATTGGCAGGAATTCGTAATAAAGAAATTGGATTCGTTTTTCAAACGTTTAACTTAATGCCACGAACAACGGCTTTGGATAATGTGGCTTTACCAATGGTGTATGCAGGTCATTCTAAATCGGAACGTGTGGAACGAGCTACTGAAGTATTGACACAAGTAGGACTTCAAGACCGTATGGATCACAAACCGAATCAGTTATCAGGTGGTCAACGTCAGCGTGTGGCGGTTGCTAGAGCTTTGGTCAACAAACCTTCTATCATTTTAGCCGATGAGCCAACTGGAAACTTAGATAGTAAAACTTCGGTGGAAATTATGAATTTATTCAACGAAATTCACGCCAACGGAAACACCGTAATCTTAGTAACTCACGAAGAAGACATTGCCGCTTACGCCCACAGAATCATCCGTTTACGTGACGGACTTATTGAAAGTGATACGATAAATCAAAATATTAAAAAGTAATTTCAATTCACCATATTTAAACCTGTCTCGATTTTGAATCCTGACAGGTTTTTTTCATGAAATCCTTTTCAAATTATTACCTTTGCCACAAAATTGCCAAAATGACTTTTTCCGACTACTCTAAAGAATTTTCACAAAACTTAAAACTCGCCTACCCTATTATTTTAGGAATGTTAGGTCATACCGTTGTGGGAATTGTGGATAATATCATGGTGGGAAAATTAGGCCCAACCGAATTAGCAGCTGTATCATTAGGAAATAGTTTTGTATTCATTGCAATGTCTTTAGGAATTGGATTTTCTACTGCAATAACACCTTTGGTTGCTGAATCAGATGGAAAAAATGATGTAGCAGGAGGTCGTTCGGCTTTTCATCATGGCTTGTATTTGTGTACAATTTTAGGTGTGGCTTTATTTGCTTTAATTTTCTTTTCAAAACCTCTTATTAATTTTATGGGCCAACCAGAAGCAGTGGTAGATATGGCAAAACCGTATTTAGATATCGTTGGTTTTTCGTTGATTCCGTTAATTATGTACCAAGCGTACAAACAATTTGCTGATGGTTTGAGCGAAACAAAATATTCCATGTGGGCAACCATTATTGGAAATATTACCAATGTGGTCATCAACTATTTTCTTATTTATGGAATTTGGATTTTCCCAAAATGGGGCATCGTTGGTGCTGCGGTTGGAACTATAGCTTCACGTTTTGTAATGTTAGGTTTTATGCACTACATGATGAATTTAAAACCGAAATTCCATCCTTATTTTAAAGGTTTTAGCTTAAAAGAAATTAAAAAAGAAGTCAACCAAAAAATAATCAAAATTGGTATGCCTTCCGCTATGCAAATGTTCTTTGAAGTAGCTTTGTTTACTGGAGCTATTTGGTTGTGTGGAATGATTGGAACTACTAGTCAAGCGGCAAATCAAATTGCGCTAAGTTTGGCTTCCATGACTTTTATGTTTGCGATGGGATTGAGTGTTACTGCCATGATTCGTATTGGAAACCAAAAAGGATTAAATGATTATGTGACGCTTCGAAGAGTTGCTATTTCTATTTTTTTACTAACAATTATTATTGAAGTAGTTTTCGCTTTGTTATTTGTTGCTTTACATACTTCATTGCCTTATATTTTTGTAGATATAAATGATGCGGAAAACCTAACTAAAAACTTAGAAGTAATTGCAATTTCGGCTAATTTACTTTTAGTAGCAGCTGTTTTTCAAATTTCAGATGGATTACAAGTGGTAGTTTTAGGTGCGCTTCGTGGCTTACAAGACGCAAAAATTCCAATGTATATTACATTTGTAGCGTATTGGGTAATTGGTTTTCCAATATCGATTTACTTAGGATTAGAAACCGAATTAAAAGCCGTTGGCGTTTGGATTGGACTTTTAGCTGGATTAACAGCAGCCGCAATATTTTTGTATATTCGCTTTAATTATTTGACTAAAAAATTGATTAAAAATTAATAACGTACAGACAAGTCAATGACTTGTCTCAACTAAATAAAAAAAACATGAACTTACCAAAATTTGTTATCGGAGATAATACCGATTTTCCAGAAGATATTTTTGTAATCCATTTAGAATATCCAAGATTCGTAATCAATTTAAAAGATGACGAAGTAGAATTTTTAGAAGACATCGAAGAAGAAGACGAAAAAGAATTGGAATCTGAGATGGAACATTTAATTACCATTGCAGGAGAATTCTACGATAGAGAAATTGAACGATACGAGCAGGAATAGTATTCAGTGTTCAGTAAAAAGTGTTCAGAATTATTTTTTAAAATACTGTTCCAACAAATGCATAGCCGCTGCAAAAGGTGAAATTTCATTGTTTTGCACGGCTTTTTTGTTTTCTTCCAAGAGTTGCATGATATTCGGATGATTATAAAAATGCGATTTCAATTGTTCATTTATCGTTTCCATCATCCAAAATTGGTTTTGATTTTGGCGTTTTTCTTCAAAATAATGATTCGATTTTACCAATTCAAAATACTCTGAAATAACTTCCCAAATCGCATCAATTCCTGTTTTTTCATAAGCACTACACGTAGTTACTTTTGGAATCCAACCCGAAGATTTGGCTGGGAATAAATGCAATGCTCTGTTGAATTCGGTTTTCGCTAATTTGGCTTTCGCAACATTATCACCATCGGCTTTATTGATTACGATTGTATCCGCCATTTCCATAATTCCGCGTTTGATGCCTTGTAATTCATCGCCAGCACCTGAAATTTTCAACAACAAAAAGAAATCGACCATACTATGAACAGCGGTTTCACTTTGCCCAACTCCAACAGTTTCAATAATTATCGTATCAAACCCAGAAGCTTCACAAAGAATGATAGTTTCTCGCGTTTTTCGAGCAACACCACCTAACGTATCACCCGAAGCACTTGGTCGAATATAAGCGTTTTCATCTTTTACCAATTCTTCCATACGGGTTTTATCACCTAGAATACTTCCGTGACTGATAGATGAACTTGGGTCAACCGCTAAAACAGCTACTTTCTTTCCGATGGAAGTTAAATATTTTCCAAAAGCTTCAATAAACGTACTTTTTCCAACGCCTGGAACACCAGTAATTCCAATACGAACCGAATGATTAGCATGTGGCAAACAACCTTTGATTACTTCGTTCGCTTTGGATAAATGTTCAGGATTAGTACTTTCAACCAAAGTAATAGCGCGACTCAATGCGGTTTTGTCTCCTTTTAAAATTCCAGCAATCAATTCATCAGCCGAAGGTTGTTTTCTTCGGAATTGTTGAATTTGATGCGCGACAAACGTACTCAAAGTTTCGGGTTGTTCCACGCCGTGAATTTCTGAAAGTGCCGATTTTTTATTTGGTTTTTTCAAAAGAGTTTTGCTTTGTGTAAAAATACAA
>RXJZ01000199.1 GCA_003963025.1 Flavobacteriaceae bacterium | reverse complement strand
TTGTTGATTGGTGTATTATTTCGACTAGCCTCTACCATTTTTTTGATAAAAGGAAACAGAATTAACTCTTCTTTTTTCATGTGTTGCGTTAATTCATCCGCACTTCTTTTGAATAATTTTTTAATCTCAAAAAGTTCTGGATGTTGAGCGCCATGTACTTGTTCCAATTTAAGTAAAAACGATAGCAATTGTGGAATTTTTTCTTCCACATAACGATGGTGTTTTTTCTCAATATAATCAATCAACAAATCCAATTCCCAAGATTTAAAATCGATTCCTTGATTGTTGTTGTTTGCCGTAACACGTTCTAATTCTTCTAAAAGCGCATATTTATCAATGCCTTTTTTTGCACATACTTCATCGATTGTTCGGTTTCCTTTACAACAAAAATCGATACCTAGTTGACTGAAAACACCTGCAGTTCTATAATCATCTGCTACTATGTTTCCCACTGTTTTGTTTGAATCTATTACCATAATAATGTATTGTTTAAATAAAAGACAAATTTATCCTTAATTTAATTTTCATAGTATGATTTGAATCATAACGAATGTTTTTTTTTGGCAGTTATTTTGTACTTAATTAAAGGATAAAAATATCCTTTATAATTTCTAACTAATATCTAAAATATGTTATCAAAATCACAAGCACGAGCATTTTTTTTAGGAGGAACCGTAGTAACCTTTTTAGTCTTTATCGGCTTAACCATTTACTCGTTCATGCCTAAAAATGATCAAACTTATCATGATAAGATTGATGCAAAAGTTATTCGAGGAAAGGAAATCTGGGAATCGAATAATTGTATGGGTTGTCATACCATACTTGGGGAAGGAGGCTATTACGCACCTGAACTTACTAAAGTAATCGAAAGAAGAGGAGAAGGCTATGTAAAAGCCGTTTTACAATCGCCAGTTCCTTGGGGACCAAAAGGCAGAAAAATGGTAAAATACGAAATGAACGATGCCGATGCCGAAGCTGTAATTGCCTATTTCAAATGGATAGGAAACATTGATTTGAATGGGTTTGAGCGCGTGGTTTCCCCTTTAGCTAAAGAAGAATAATCCAAAATTTAGAAGATATGAAATATAAATCACAAAAAGTAGCGTATTGGTTCTTTGGATTATGCATGTTATTATTTGCATTACAAATTATCTATGGTTTTATTATGGGCTTTGCCCGAATTGGAATGGATGGTCTTCACGATTTTATTCCGTTCAATACAGCGAGAGCTGTTCACACGAATTTATTAGTAGTTTGGTTATTAACTGGTTTCATGGGAGCCGCTTATTATATCATTCCTGAAGAAGCACAAAGAGAATTAGTTAATGTCAAATTGGCTTATGTACAGTTGATTTCATTAGCTGTTGTTGGAGTTTTAGCTATCGTTGGCTATCACTTTAATATTTGGGAAGGAAGAAAATTCCTTGAAATTCCAAGAGAATTAGATGTTTTAGTAGTAATCAATGTCTTACTGTTTTTAGGATTAATCCTCACCACTTTATTCAAAGCAGAACGTAGAACTACAACTTCATTAGTTTTAACAATGGGATTGGTTTTCGCAGCATTATTATACTTACCGGGTATGATTTGGTTCGATAGCCAAGTTACGGATTCATTCTTCCGTTGGTGGGTAGTGCATTTATGGGTTGAAGGTGTATGGGAACTAATCATGGGCGGTATTTTATCCTACTTATTAATCAAACTTACTGGTGTTGACCGAGAAGTTATCGAGAAATGGTTATATGTAATCGTTGGTTTGACATTCCTTTCGGGTTTATTAGGAACAGGTCACCATTATTATTACATCGGAGTAAATAAAATTTGGTTAATCGTAGGTGGAATTTTCTCAGCATTAGAACCATTAGCGTTCTTAGCAATGGCATTATTCGCAGTGTACATGTATCGAAAAGGAGAAAAATCACATCCAAACAAAATTGCGTTATTCTGGACTATCGGAGCTTCTATTGTATCTTTCATTGGAGCTGGATTGTTAGGATTTGCGCACACTTTACCACAAACAAACATTTACACGCACGGAACTTTAGTAACAGCAATGCACGGTCACTACGCATTCTGGGGAGCTTACGCGATGATTGTTTTAGCGATTATTAGCTATGCTTTACCAAATATTACTGGAAGAAAATTATACGACAGTACAAGAGGTCATATGGCATTTTGGTTGTCAAATATCGGAATGTTAGGAATGACAGTAGCTTTCGGTGTAGCAGGTGTTGCCCAAGTGTACATGGAACGTAAAATGAAAATGGATTTTATGGATGTCCAAAACGAAATCAGTATTCACTTTGTGGTATTGTTGCTGTGTGCCACATTATTTACAACCGGAATTACCTTGTACATCTTAGAGTTTATCAAATACGGTAAACCCACTGATGAAGCTCTTGTAAAAGAATAGTTATTAATTATTAAGGTTAGAATTACACAATTAATAGCAACCGAGACCAATTGCCCAGAGTTGTCGCTGCCCGCTTTTGGTTTCGGTTTTTTCAAAAATAAATTGCCATGATAGTAGCAGAAAAAACCATATTTTATAAAACAGTAGGTTCAGAAATTGAAATTTTCAATCAAATCAACCAATTGCGATTGCCTTTATTATTGAAAGGTCCAACAGGCTCTGGAAAGTCCCGTTTTATCGAATATATGGCGAATGAAGTAAACAAAACATTAGTCACCGTAAGTTGTCACGAAGAAACTTCAGCAACCGATTTAATTGGACGTTTTATCATCAAAGGAGCCGAAACCATTTGGATTGACGGACCTTTATCCATAGCCGTAAAAAACGGATACATTTTATATTTAGATGAGGTTGCAGAAGCGCGTCCTGATGTCATCGTAGCTATTCACTCTTTAACCGATCATAGAAGAGAACTTTTTATTGATAAATTAGGAGAAACCATCAAAGCACATCCTGATTTTCTTTTGGTAGCTTCGTTTAATCCAGGATATCAAAAAGGATTTAAAGAATTAAAACCCTCTACTCGTCAACGATTCGTAGCACTTTCATTCGATTATCCAAATCCAAAAATTGAAGCCGAAATTTTAATCAATGAAACCGGAATTCAAGCCGATATCGCTCAAAAATTAGTAGCAATCGGAACAAAAATTAGAAATCTTACTGAATTAGGTTTAACCGAAACCGTTTCTACCCGTTTATTAGTGGACGCCGCGAAACTTATAAATAACGGATTACCAAAACGATTAGCCGTTCACGTTGCCGTTGTTGAACCTTTAACAGATGAGCAAGAAACCATTCAAGCTTTAAACGATTTGTGCGATTTAATGATTTAAAGATTGGAGTTATGGGCTTAGAATTAGACGAGATTATCTATAAAAGAGTACTCAAGTACTTTAAAAATAAACGACTCAATGATGCCGAAATTCTGAGCCGTCAAATCAACTTATCTGATATCAAACCGCGATTGACTCTTTTTGCGAGAGCGATTTGTGGTGCGCCAATCGAAATTTTTCCAGCCGAACGAGAAGGCGGTTACAAAAACAAAAACTTTTTTCTTCCAATAAATTGTTCGCTTTTCCCAACAAAAGAAGAAAATCTGAAATTCTATTTTTTCAGAACAGTGTATTTGAGTATTCAGAAACAACTGAATTTCAATTGGGATAACCAAGACAATTCACCTGAACTTTCTTTAGAAAAAGCTTTTGAAACAGCGCCATTAGTCATTGGGAAAATGTTTGAAAATTATCCATCCATGCAAGCGTTTTATTATGATGCGGTGCCAAAATTACCCGTTAATAAAAAAGACCAAACCATTGATTACTCTTGGTTGTACGGAAAATGGATGAAAAACACACCCCAAATTGATGCCGAAAATGTATTGCAAAATTTCGATGACAATACTAAGAAAATAAAAAATAATGTCGTAGCCGAAACTACGCTTCATGCGAAAGCTGTTGAAGAAATAGAATCACTTACTATCGACAAAAAACAACAAGAAGATTATGTGTTAATGCACAGTTTCGAGAAAATAGAAACGGCAGAAGAATTCAACGGAAATTGGCGCGATTTTGATGGAAAAGACGATTTAAAAGAACATCAAGAAGCCTTGGAAGAAATGAACATGCGATTCACCGTGCGTGTGGATGATATGGTACATTCTGTTTATCAAGCCGATTTTGTTGAAAATACTTCAATAGCCGAAAGTGCTGAGGTAGATGAAAAAGGCTTTCATTTAAAATACAACGAGTGGGATTTCAAAAAACGAAATTACTTAACGGATTTCTGTAAAGTGTATCCAAAAACCCAACTCAAAACGCACGCAACTTATTATAAAAACACGATGGCAAAGTACAAAACCACTTTAAATGGTTTACGAAAAATGCTTACCAGCGTAAATAATAAAATGCAACAACAACGAAGACAATTACAAGGAGACGCTTTCGATTTAGACGCGTTAACCGATTTATATACCGACATTCATTCTGGAAAATCGCCAGACGAACGCATTTATTTATCGCAAAGAAAGAAAAACAAAGACCTAGCCATTTTAGTTTTGTTAGACATTAGTCTTTCAAGCGATGGTTACGCCGCAGGAAATCGTGTGATTGATGTTGAAAAAGAAGTTTCCATTCTATTTGGCGAAATGCTGCACGAGTTCGACATCGATTTTGCTATTGATGGATTTTATTCCAAAACCAGAAATTTCACCACTTATCTTACTTTGAAAGATTTCAATGAAAGTTGGAACAAAGCCAAACATAAAATTGGAGCCGTTGAACCTAATGGTTATACTCGAATTGGTCCCGCTTTACGTCATGCAGGAGCACGAATGGATCAATTGGATGCCAAAAATAAATGGATTATCGTTCTTTCCGATGGAAAACCAAATGATTACGATAAATACGAAGGTCAACACGGTATTCAAGACATCAAACAAGCGTTACGAGAACTAAATGAACGAAAAATTAATTCGTATGCTTTAGCTATCGAAGCGCAAGCCAAATATTATTTACCGCAAATGTTCGGTCAAAATCATTATCAAATATTAACCTCTCCTGAAGCTTTACTAAAATCATTGGTAAAACTTTATGAGAAAATCAAACATCAATAAAATGCCAACATCAGAAACACATACAAACGTGATTGAAGGACATCCCATCCATACTTATTTCGTAGAGACCGATTTGATTCATCAATTACTGGAAGAATTAAATTCGATTCATCCAAAAGAAGAATTTCAAAAATTTTACAATGTTTTTAATCATTTAGCCACCGTTGAACGACGCTTTGAGCGAAAAGAAAATCAATTATTTCCGTTTTTAGAACAAAAAGGTTGGACAGGACCTTCTCGCAATATGTGGTCGTTTCACGATACGATTAGAGAAATGTTTCGCATTGTTAGAAAAAATTTGGATGACCAAGATTTCACTTCCGCTAAACACAATACCAATTTAATCTCTCAAAATTTATATCGATTACTTGAAGTAGAAGAAAACGTGTTGTTTCCAAATGCTTTAGAAATGCTATCCGATGAAGATTGGATTAAAATGCGAAAAGGAGAAGACGAAATTGGTTGGATGTTATCAGAAGCGCCACCAAAATTTCCAAAAGAATCCGAATACATTCATCCTTCTCAAGATACAGCACGCAGAACCGATGTGGTTTTCAACGAAAATGCAGCACATTACGATGAAGGCTTCATGACAATTGAACAAGTAAATCTACTTTTCAAAACCTTACCCATCGATTTAACTTATGTTGATGAAAACGATAAAGTAATTTTCTACAATCGAGGTGAAGAACGCGTGTTTCCAAGAAGTGCCGGAATTATTGGTAGGGAAGTTCGTTTTTGTCATCCGCCTAAAAGTGTGGATACCGTTTTGCAAATTTTAGAAGCGTTTAGAAAAGGCGAACAAAATGAAGCTTCTTTCTGGATTAACTACAAAGAACGCCTGATTTACATTCGCTATTTCGCAGTTCGTGATGCTCAAAAAAGATATAAAGGTGTAATAGAAATGTCGCAAGATATTACCGGTATCAAACAAATTAATGGCGAAAAACGATTATTGGAATGGAATAATTAATTTGAAGAGTTATGAGAATTATAGGTACGATTTTATTCAGCATTTTTATCATTTTTATTTTTTCTTGTGAAACTGTCGAGCATCATCATGTTCCAAAAAC
>RXJZ01000163.1:3677-3806 GCA_003963025.1 Flavobacteriaceae bacterium | reverse complement strand
TACCTATTGTTATTGATGGATTTAGGCGTTCTTTTGATAGAAAAGGATTGATGATTAAGAAAAAAGGAATCTTACAATCGATGGTAATTAAAGAACCTTTAAAAATCGATTATGAAACAGCAACGGTTG
>RXJZ01000163.1:0-3627 GCA_003963025.1 Flavobacteriaceae bacterium | reverse complement strand
ACCGCTTCAACTCTATAACCATTGCGTCTTAAAAGTTTAATGATGCCTTCATTACCGGCTAAATGCCCTGCTCCAACAGCAATAAAAGTTGGTTTTTCGTTGATAATTTTTATTATTGTTGGAATCCATTTATTGTTTCTGTCATAGATTAAAATTTTCTTATTTTCAGAAGTTATTTTATTTTCAGATTCATCCATAATTTGTTGCATTGCTTCAATATCTTTATTCTTGTAGATAGCAAACATTTTTTTTATTTCTTCTTTATCTTTTTTCAAATCACTCTTCACCATTTTAACTAACTCTTCGGCTTGAATTTCATATGGGATTTGATCAAAAATTTCCATTTGTTCTTTAATGGTTTCTAAACCAAAAACTTCTTTATTATTATTGTTTTTGTTTATAATAATTAATTCTCTTTCAATATTTTGAATTGAACATTCTAATATTGATGGATATAGCATAGTAGCAATCATAAATGGTTTGTAACTATCAAAAAATTTTAAAGACATCTTCATTTTTTTATTTAAAAATTCATCTACCAAATTAAAATCTTCTGAATTTAGTAATTTTGATATTTTATTTTCATTTTTCATGGTAATGTATTTCATCATTTCCATTTCTATAGGTTTATTCATATCTATTTCTAAAAAAAGCTGTTCAGTAGTTTTAAGCGCTTTTATTGTGCTATCATCTAATGAGGCATCACATGATACATGTATTGTTCCAAATAAATACGAATCGTGCTTTAATCCATTACCCGAAATTTTCCATAGCAAACTTTTTTCTAATTCTTGAGAAAAGGATAATCCTGTAATTAATGTTAAAAGGGAAATAAAGAAATGTTTCATTAATAGTCTATTTTTTTAAGTTCGTCAAAGTTTTTTTGAAGTCTTTTTAGTAAAATTCCATAAAGTAATCTATAGAATAACCAAATAAGTCCAATAAAAATCGCAATTATTGCAGCATAAACAACTAACATTATACAGTAAAAGGTATTGGCATCAATGTTTTGCGACATTTTATCTATCATTTTACGAATGTTTGGATCATACATGAATTGGAAAATAAAAACTAAAATAAATGAAAAAGCAGTCATGGCTAAATTGTACCAAACATAATATTTAACTGTCTTTCTTGTTTTTATAATACTTTGCATTAATTGTTTGATTGTATCTGTTGTATTAATGCTTCTGTAATTTTTGAAGAATAGATAAATAAAATATAAAATAACCCCATAATTAACAGCTGAAATTACAGGCATTGCTGTTTCTAAGTGGTATAATTTTAATGTTTTGAAATATTCTTCATCAGCTGTAAAAAAAGAAATACTAGCCCACAAAACAAGTTCTAGAATACTAATAATAACAATCCACTTTACAATAGAAGAAGAACGTTTATGCAGCATGCCATAAATTTCATTTTCACCTATTTGTTGGAACGAATTTTCTTGTTTTTTCCAGTCTTTTTTTAATAATTCTAATTCATCCATAGCTACGGATTTAATATTTTTTTTAATTTCCCTTTTACACGATTCATTTTTACTCGTGCATTTACCTCACTTATCCCCAAGGTTTCTGAAATTTCGGTGTAATCTTTATCTTCTAAATACAACAAAACTAAGGCTTTTTCAATGTCATTTAATTCGCTAATAGCGCTGTATAAAAGCTTTAATTTTTCTTCTTCTTCAAAATTGTAATCGTCTTGTGTTACTTTATGAAAAGTATTATCAAACTCAATGGTATCAATGGTTCTTTTCTTTTTCCGATATAAAGTAATGGCAGTATTCAATCCAACGCGATACGCCCAAGTAGTGAATTTGGAATCACCTCTAAAGTTGGGAAAGGCTTTCCAAAGTTGTATCGTAATTTCCTGAAACAAATCGTTATGCGCATCCTCATCAGTAGTATACAATCGACAAATTTTGTGGATTATATTCTGATTCTCTTTGAGTTGCTTAACAAAAAGTGCTTCCGATTCCGATTTCATATACAATAAGTAGTCATTTGAAAGAATATGTTACAAGTTTAGCAAAAATCAAGTTTAAGTACAAGGACAAATTCAAAAATCAAATACAAGTTCAAGAACAAATTCAAATTCAATCACAAGGGCAAACTCAAAATTTATTTTTTTAAGATAAATTTAGATTGAAAATATAAAATTTAGTTAAATGTGAATTGACTTTAGTTGGCCCGATTGAACTTGAACTTGAAATTTATTACCTTTGACTAATTAGATTTTAAACGATGAACATACCTCGTAGTAGTTTTCCTAGAATTGTCATCATTGGTGGTGGTTTTGCAGGAATTTCTTTAGCGAAAAGACTTCGCAATAAAAACGTTCAAGTTGTTTTATTAGACAAACATAATTACCATAATTTCCAACCTTTAATGTATCAAGTGGCAACGGGCGGTTTAGAACCCGATTCGATTGCTTATCCGATAAGGAAAATCGTTCAAGAGTATAAAGATTTTTATTTCCGATTGGCCGAAGTTCGTGATATTGACCCCGAAAACAATATCATTTATGCCGATATTGGTGATATCAAATACGATTATTTAGTCATTGCTACAGGTTCGAAAACCAATTATTTTGGGAATAAAGAAATCGAGCGCAATAGTATGGCGATGAAAACCATTCCACAATCGTTGAATATTCGTAGTTTAATTTTAGAGAATTTTGAACAAGCTTTGCTTACGAATGATATCGACGAACGTCATAGTTTGATGAATTTCGTTTTGGTAGGCGGTGGTCCAACAGGAGTAGAGTTAGCAGGCGCTTTAGCCGAAATGAAAAAAGCCATTTTGCCAAAAGATTATCCCGATTTAGATGTTCGAAAAATGGAAATCAATCTAATTCAAGGAAGTAATCGCGTTTTAGATTCGATGAGTGAAAATGCTTCCGAAAAAGCAGAAAAATTTCTGTTAGATTTAGGTGTAAGTGTTTGGAAAAATGTTCGTGTAACAGGTTACGATGGAAAAACGGTTACCACTAGTTCCGATTTGTCTTTTGATTCCGCAACGGTGATTTGGACTGCTGGAGTTCAAGGAGCTTTGCCTCATGGTTTAAAAGCCGATAGTTTTATCAAAAATGTTAACCGCATCAAGGTAAACCAATACAATCAAGTGGAAGGTTATAACAACATTTTCGCAATTGGTGATATTGCAGTTATGGCTTCAGAAGATTATCCGCAAGGACATCCAATGATGGCGCAACCTGCAATGCAACAAGGAAGATTGTTAGCCGATAATTTGATTAGAATCATTAATAAAAAAACACCTATACCATTTGAATACAAAGACAAAGGTTCGATGGCAACCATAGGAAGAAATAAAGCCGTTGTTGATTTACCAAAATTCAAATTCAGTGGTGTTTTTGCTTGGTTTGTTTGGATGTTTGTGCATTTGTTTTCGTTAATCGGATTTAAAAATAAAGCAGTTGTTTTCTTAAACTGGGTTTATAATTACATCCGTTTCGATAGAGAGGCACGATTGATTATGCGTCCTTACAAGAAGAGAAATCAAGTGAGTTTCACGAGTGATGAATTATAAGTGTTCAGTGTTCAGTTTTTAGTGTTCAGTTACTGCCAACTCATTACTGAACACTGACCACTCCTTCATACCCAATCGC
>RXJZ01000022.1 GCA_003963025.1 Flavobacteriaceae bacterium | reverse complement strand
AAAAGTAATGTTAGGTCACAATAAAGTAACCGATTTTACTTTTAATCCAAAATTAAACGGATATGCAATTAAGCAACCGGTGTTCTCCTTTAGTAAGTTTCCAAATGTAAACAAAGCCTTAGGACCAGAAATGAAATCTACAGGAGAAAGCATCTTGTTTATTGAAGATTTAAAAGACGATCAATTCTACGATTTGTACTCAAGAAGAAAAATGTACTTAACGAAATAATACTAAAAATCCCAATCTACAGATTGGGATTTTTAATTTAAACAACTAAATTTATAGATTGATTTTACATTCCACCCATTTGTTTTTTTAGTTCTTCTTTAGTGATTTTTGTATACCCTTCACCTATTTTAAAAGCATCTACAGGAATATCTTTGCTAAATTTGTTAGCTATCATAATAATATTTCCTTGAGAGGTTTGCATATTCATTTCTAAAGGGTAACCTGTTAATTTTACTTTGCTATTTGGTGCTGACTCTTGAGGAGCAATAGCATCAGTTAAGTAAAAAATATTTTTACTTCCGTCGTTCATTGTTATGGTTGCTTTATAACATTTAAAACCAGCAATTTCTTTAGTGTCTTTTTTGTCATAAATTACTTCTTTGGCATCATCAAGATTATTTAAACCATTAGCATTTTTTAATGCATCTTCTCCAATATCCGTAATTTCGTACTTCATACCCATTACTTCCATCGTCATTTTTGATTCTTTTTTATCTGCAATTGGAATAATTGTTTTCATTAACATCATTCCTCCCATCATGCTCATATCCGTCGCCTGAGTTGTTTCATCAAAATGAATTGTTATTGTTGTTTCTCCCATAGCCGCCATTTCTTCAGTTGTGCCTGGCATAGACATGGTATAAGTTACAGATCCTTTTTTCAATTGTGTTTGAGCATGTGATATCGTTGTAATAACTAATAATGCTGTTAATGCGATTTGTGTTAATTTTTTCATTTGTAATATTTATTTGTCTATGTTAATTTATGAAAATTTTTGATGCTTACTATTAGTAAATGTATGCTATATTTTTTTTAATAATATTTTTTCTTGTGAAAATTGATATGCAGCATCTAGGAAAGCAATCATTTTTTTCCAATTGGAATTAGGTTCATACGAATTGAAATAATTTTTAGTTGATACAATAGTTAATTTGTTGCCTTTTACTTCGGCTTTGCTTACAAAGCTTCCTGTTTCGTTTTCCACTTTTACATTTAATTTTTCTAAACCACTAACAGTAAATCCTTCTGGTATATCTAAATTGATTGTGTATTCAAAAGAACGAGGAAAACTGGTGTAAATATTATTGGTTCTTTCATGTTCTTTTTCTTCAATATCTATTTGTGAACTAATGAATTTTCCAATATCTAAAATATAATTATTTCCTGCTTTTTTGATGAAATTTGAAGTAATATTGAACTTTTCTGAGATTACTAATGGCTCGTTAATGCCGAATCTTCCTGTTTTTTCTACTTTTAATTCGTGTTTGTCAACTTTTATGTCGTATTCTTCTTCAACTTCCTTTTTGAATTTTTCAACCTGATTTTGTTTGAATTTTTCAATTAATGCAGCATATTCTTTTTTGTATTTATCTTTATCTTTTTGCTTTCTAACCATGTCTAAAACAGGGCTTGTTCCATATTTTTCATAATCTTCATTAATATAATCATAGAAGAAAATTTTACTATTGTGTTCAAATTCTTTATTGTGACCATATAAAGAAGAAATTTTTGTAGCATTTGCAGTTGAAAAATCAGAAGCTATTGAAAGATTAGTAGTTACTTTTGTAATATTGTCTTTATAAGTTAGCCCAGGAAGAGTTATTTCTTCAATATCACTTACTTTTTTGCTTTTCGAAACTTTTAATGCATAAGCTTTTGTGTTTTCTAAAGAACTATCAAATTGATTTGGGATAGAAAAGGGATCAAAAATTCCAAAAAAGATTGGTTTTTCTGTGTTTACTTTAAGAAGAATTCTGATGTTTTCCTGAATCAATACATCACTTATAGGACCATTTTCTTTTCCAGTAGCAACTATAATGTCAAATTCTATTTTTTGTTTTTTAAGAAATTGCATGAAATAATTAATGAATTGTTCCTCTCTCGTAAAGAAAACAGGATCGTAGCCATAAAGTCCAAAAGGATTCATGATTTTGGCATCATTTATTACAAAAGCTTCAATGTATCTTGTGTAAAATTGATGACGCATAAAGTAATAGACCGCATTTACTTTTTCTTCGTTTGAATTGAATTTTTTTCCTTTTAAAAAGTCTTCTACATCATTTAAATTTCCTGCAGGGAAAAATTTTGAATCATAATAATTAAAAATATCTTCTTTAGTAACCGTTTTTTTAATGATATTTTCTTTTTCTGGTAAAAACGCAGCGGCTCTTTGCTCGAATTTCCCCGAACGAGCAAAATATACTTGAAATTTATAACACGGAAGTTCTACTAATGGCAAAAACCATCTTGGAAAATCGTTCTTAGGGATATCAGTTGCAATAATTTCATATTTACGTTCACCACTTTTTTCTAACGGAATTTGTTTTAATTCAGGTCCGTTGTTGTAGGTATTGAAGTTAACAAAGAAATCATTTTCGGTTTGAAAAGTTAATTTGTAGTTTAATATAGGATAATTATCGCCAAGTGTTCGCTCTACAGCATCAAATCCAAACTCATAAGTTGAACTAAAGGTTTCGGTACTGTAATTATAGAAATCAATAATATCACCAATTTCTAGGTTAGGAACGGCAACTTTTTTTTCCTTATCAACACTCACAGCTTCTTTTTCTGTATTTATGATATTTTCAGTTCCGTTTGGTTTTATAACTTTTATACCAACGACAGTTTTTATAAGTGCTCCATATCTTGGATTTGATTTTTCAGAATAACTAAATTCTGAAAAACTAGTTACAGCAGCTTGATCATTAAGTTTTACTCTTTTTCTAAAAGCTGCTCTGTAGGTAACGTTTTTACCAAATTTATGAAAATCGTAATCTTCATATTTATAAATTACAACTGCGGATTCATTTTTATACTTATCTGGAATTGTATTTACGTTTTTATAATTATCATTTTTGCCCCAAAAGAAATCTTTAATTTCGTCTTTTGTTTGTGCTTGTGAAAGACTAACCCAAATAAAGGTTAGTAAAAATAATTTGAATTTCATTTTGGATTTTTATTTGGTTAAAACAACTTGCTCTGAATAATTTTTTTGAATTTTATCGTAATGATTTTTCCAATCACTAAATTTTGATGACTTTATGATCCCGTTTTTGAATTGAAATTGTTTGGTATAAATTAATGTATTTCCCTTTACTTCATATTTCATTAAAATTGAATAATCATCTGTAATTATCGAAATATTTTCAGGCATTTTCGAAACTTTATACCCTTCAGGAATTTGCAAACTAATTGTAATATCATCAAATGATTTATAGCTCAATAGAAAATCGGTTTTGCGTTCTTTGAAATCGAAAGAGTTATATTCTTTATTGTAATTTAAATCCACATATATTTCATTATCAAACGAAGAAACATGATTGGCAATAGCAACATCATAATCTAAAGTTAGTTTTTGATCTCTGTTTAATAAATCAGAAGTTTTGATATTGCT
>RXJZ01000142.1 GCA_003963025.1 Flavobacteriaceae bacterium | reverse complement strand
AATTATCATTTCCAATTACGGAAAAAATTCACAAAGAAGTGTTGAGTATTCCATTGAATTCTAGTTTAAATGCATCCGAAATTCAGCACATAATCACAACTTTAAACAACTACTAAATGGGAATTTTGCATCAATTGAAACAATTTGCTTTTGTAAAGCTTCGCATTTTAAAATATAAAAGCTTGTCTTCGTGTAAGCAAGTTTTGGGTCAACCTAAATTATATCATCCTTTGCTTTTAAATGGAAAAGGGAAGATTTCATTTGGTAAAAATGTTCAAATTGGAGTTGTAAATTCGTCTAACTATTATTCACATTATTCTTATTTTGAAGCAAGAAATTCTGAAAGTGAAATTAGCATCGGAAATAATGTTTCAATAAATAACCATTGTTCCATTGAAGCTTTATCAAAAATCACAATTCATGATAATGTTTTGATTGGGATAAATTGTTCCATTTTAGATAACGACGGGCATTCCTTAGTAATTGATAATCGTCTTTCTGGAATACCAAAATCAGCTGAAATCGTAATTGAGAATAATGTATTCATTGGTGATAATGTTACCATTTTGAAAGGAGTTACAATTGGTGAGCATTCGGTTGTAGGAAATGGTTCGGTTGTAACTAAAAGTGTTCCTTCAAATGCAATTGTTGCTGGAAATCCTGCGCAAATCATAAAAGAAATCAAATAGTGTCATTTTTTAAACGACATATTTTATTAAAAGTATTGTCGCTTAATGCGATTGCAGTTTTTGTGCAATTTATTTTAGGTCTGATTTCCGTTAATATTGTGTCGGTTTATTTAGGTCCAAGCGGTATGGCTTTTATGGGGAATTTGAGAAACTTCACAAGTATTTTCAAGTCGATAAGCATTGTGGGTCTTAAAGAAGGTTTTATCAAGTTGTTTATTGAAAACAAGGAAGCCGAACAGCGAAAAAAGATTTTTTCTTCATTCCTTTCCTTCTTTGGAATCATAACCATCGTTTGCTCCGTAATTATCATCAGTTTTGCTTCACAATGGAGTCAATTGATTTTTCAATCCAATCAGTATTCACACTTTTTAATTTTGTTTGGATTGCTATTGCCTTTTTTTACATTCCAATCTTTTTTGGCTGCGTTGTTAAATGCTCAACAATTTTTCAAGAAATTAATTGCATTACAATTGGTAAGTTCTATTGTTATTTTTGCTTTTACAACCTATTTTACTATACGAAATCAATTAGAAGGAGCCATTTTAATTTTGGTGATTTCAGATGTATTACTATTGCTTTGTACATTATATTTTTTACGAAAAAATGAAGCTTTTCACTATTTTAATACTTTAAAAAATATCGATTTTACGTATTTAAAAAGTATTCAAAAGTTCTTATTAATGGCATTAGTTAGTGCTATTGTAATTCCTCTGACATCATTGTTAATTCGAAATGTACTAATTACAGATATTTCACTTGATGCTGCCGGAAACTGGGAAGCAGTCAACAGAATTTCAGGATTTTACATGATGTTTTTTAGTGCTGGTTTATCTATGTATTATCTTCCAAAACTTTCAGCATTAAATACAGATGATGAGTTTAAAAAGGAATTGGGATATTATTTTAAGACCTTAGTTCCTTTATTTATATTCGTTTTATTCTCGGTATTTGTAGCTAAAAATTGGATAATTGATTATGTATTAGCATCGAAGTTTCAAATGGTGAAATCACTTTTAATTTGGCAGTTATTAGGCGATTTATTTAAGATTATGACCTTAGCATTTGGTTACCAAATTTTAGTAAAAGCAATGGTAAATAAGTATTTAATTATTGAGCTCGTTTTTAATCTGTTATTTTATTTTGGCGTTTTGTTTTTATTGAAACAATTTTCAGTTGAAGGTGCTGTTATGGCTTATTTTTATGCCAATGTGATTACTTTTTTAGTAGTTTTATATTTTTTTAGAAAATTGATTTATGTCAAAAAATCTTAAGCTACTCATCGCAATCGAAATCATATTTCGATTGATTTTGTTTTCGATATTCTATTCTTCAGTAACCATTTTTCCCGATTCTGAAGGATATATCGACTTAGCGCAAAGAGTTTCAAATTTTGATTTTTCAAATTATAATGGATTGCGTTCACCCGGTTATCCATTGTTGATTTCTTTTGTGAATTCTAATTTATATGCGGTTATTTTTATTCAATTTGGATTAGGAATTATAACTTCTGTTTTTCAATATAAAACGTTGAATCATTTAGGTTTCTCAAAGCGAAATAGCTTAATATTCACGCTTTTTATTGGTTGTTTTTTAAATGTTTTCTTTTTTGAAACTTGTATTTTAGTGGAAACTTTAGTGCTTTTTTTAATGAGTGCTTTTGTTTATTTACTTTCCAAAACTTCTTTTCAAAATCAAAGCTTGAAGTTCGATTTTCTAATCAGTTTTATTTTAGGTTATTTAGTTTTAATCAAATCGTTTTATATTTTTATTCCTTTTATACTTTTGATTTGGTTATTGTTAAAACAACCCAATTTTAAAACTATTTTTCGTAAAAGTTGTTTGATTTTACTATTTCCAATGTTAGCCTTTTGGAGTTGGTCTTATGTAAATAAAGTGAATATTGGACAATTTTCTACTTCGGGAATTTCAGGATTATATTTAGCGCAAAATTGTGTTTATTTTGCCGAAGATGCACCTAAAGAATTCGATTGGATTTCAAAACCGTATGTTGCCTATCGCGAAAAATCTATTGGAGAAAATCGAGATGTGGCAATGGCGATTTGGTATGCTTATGAAGATGGCGCTTATGACAAGTACAATTTAACTTTGCCAGAATTTTCAGTAGAGTTGGGGAAATTTGCTAAAGCAGCAATAAAAGAAAATCCATTTGCTTATTTGAAACAAGTCATCACCAAATCTTGGTTTGATTTTTGGAAACCAACAATCAATTGGAATTATGAAGCGTTCAATTTTAAGTATGCGAATAAACTATTTTTGGGAGTTTGGTATTTGCAGTCTGCTCTTATTGTTTTAATTAAGGCTGGATTTCTATTTGTTTTTGGTTTTCAACTGATTCAGTTCTTGAAAAGTAGAAAATTTGTTCTCGAATTTTTATTGTCGTCCATCGTGTTTTCGGCTTCTGTTTTGCAAGCTTTGGCAACTTATGGAACCAATTATCGTTTTAGTTTTCCGTTTGAATTTATTATGATAATTATAGTTCTTTTATTTTTGAAAAAGAATATTAAGCTTCCCAGCAAGCTAAATACTTTTCTGCAATAGTTTTGTAATCATGCTCTTTTTCGATAAAATTTCGAGCGTTTTTAGAAATCTCCAGTATTTTTTCAGGATGTTCAATTAAAAAGGAAAGCTTTGCTGCAATTTCGTTTTCATTGGGTAAGGCATTAATACAAACTTCATCTTCTTGCAACTGATATTGATTTAAAAATTCGGTTTCAGCACCTGTAAAAACTACTTTTCCTTTCGCCATAGCCTCTAAAGCATTATAGCCTTGATCGTATGCAAAAACTTGGTCTAGTAGAATATGCGCTTTGTTATAAATGGAAATATATTCACTGTACGGAAGGTTTTCGGTTACGACTATTTCTACTTTATCAGTATGTTTTTCTCGAATGATTTCTAAAGCTTTTTCGAAATAATTAATTCCTTTTTTA
>RXJZ01000180.1 GCA_003963025.1 Flavobacteriaceae bacterium | reverse complement strand
TAGTTAAGTTGTTTCATTTCTAGTTAAAATGAAACTGAGAAAGTCCAAATGCGTTTGGACTTTTTTATTTTAAATCCTCCAATAAAGGTTGTAAGATAATTTGTCTTACTTGTTCTTTTAAAGCATTTTTATCTTCTAAGGTTTTTCCTTTGGTTTCAATTATTGGAAAAATTTTAGCGCGCATTTTCCCTGGACTTCCGCTAAAAAATGTGTATGAAAAACGTTTTTTATTGTCAAAAAACACCATTGGAACTATAGCTAAACCGTGTTCAATAGCAATTCTAAAAGCACCATCTTTAAATTCGTCTAACACAATATGCTCTTCTGGAACGCCACCTTCGGGAAAAATACAAATGCTCAATCCTTGATGAATTCTTTTTTGAGCGCGTTCAAAAACCTGATATCTGCTTTTGCTATTACTTCTGTCAACTAAAATACAAACGCGTTTATAAATAAAGCCAAAAATGGGAATCTTAGCCAATTCTTTCTTTCCCACAAAAACAAATGGGTGATTTTTAACCGCAATTAACATCAACATAATATCGGTCATTGAAGTATGATTGGCAACTAGCATATAACTTTTGCCTACTTCAAAAATATCATCGCCTTCGATTGTATAATTAAATCCCATCCCTATTAAAATGAATTTGGCCCAAATACGCGCAATTCTAAAAAATAGCGGATAGGTTTTTTCACTTAAAATGGTAGCCAAAATAAACGGAAACAAAACAATAATTGGCACTAAAACCAAGATGTAAAACCAAATGCGATATAATAGTGTAAGCGGATATTTTAAAAATTTCATTAAGCAAGTTTATTTGATTTCCAAAAGTAATCATTTTAATAAAACACATCTCTTTTTACTTTTCTGTTTTTACTTTACATTTGCAATTCAATTTAATAATTAAAAAACGTTGCAAAGCTTTGCGAATCACTTTGCGTCTTTGCGTTAAACAAAAACAATGGCAAAAATCTTAACCGGAGTTCAAAGTACAGGAACCCCACACTTAGGTAATTTATTAGGAGCAATTATTCCTGCTATTCAAATGGCAAACAATCCTGATAACGAGTCTTTTCTTTTCATTGCCGATTTGCATTCGATTACGCAAATCAAAAATGGAGCAGAATTAAGACAAAATACGTATAGTGTTGCGGCGGCTTGGCTGGCTTGTGGTTTAGATACAAATCGTGTGATTTTTTACCGCCAATCCGATGTGCCTCAAACTACCGAGCTTTCTTGGTATTTGAGTTGCTTTTTCCCATTCCAACGTTTGACATTAGCACATTCTTTCAAAGATAAAGCCGATAGATTAGACGATGTTAATGCGGGATTGTTTTCCTATCCGATGTTAATGGCAGCCGATATTTTATTATATGATGCCGAATTTGTTCCTGTCGGAAAAGATCAATTGCAACATTTAGAAATTACGCGTGATGTAGCTTCAAGATTTAATCACCAAATGGGTGAAACGTTTGTATTACCTGAAGCAAAAATCGATGAGCAAATCATGATTATTCCGGGAACAGACGGACAAAAAATGAGTAAATCGAGAAACAATTTTATCAATATCTTTTTAGACGATAAAGCGTTACTAAAACAAATCAAAACCATTGAAACTGATAGCACACCGCTTGAAGAACCAAAAAATCCAGATACTTGTAACGTGTTTGCATTATACAAATTATTAGGTTCTGCAGAAGAAGTTGCCGATTTACGTGCCAAATACGAAGCAGGAAATTACGGCTACGGTCACGCCAAACAAGCCTTATTTGAATTAATCGTTGAAAAATTCAAAACCGAAAGAGAAAAATACAATTACTACAGCAACAACTTAGAAGAAGTAGATAAATTATTACTTGAAGGTGCCGCAAAAGCAAGTACAGTTGCAAATGGTGTTTTGAAAAGAGTAAGAGAGAAATTGGGTTATTAAGAAAACTCAACTTTAAATAAAGAAAAACCTCAAAGTTTAGAAGTCTATATTTTGAGGTTTTTAATGAAAATAGAAATGCTTTCAATATCTAATAATCATCCTTAATTATTCCTTTTAAAATCCATTTGTTATTTTTTTTAATCGAAATTATTTTGAAAGCATATGGAACACATCCTCCTTTAGTTAAATTAAAAAATGCTATATCTTTTTTATCATTAATAACTACTCTTGAAATAGAAACTATCGTGTGTTCATCATGCTTATGATTACTCGTTAAATGAGGTAAAAATTCTGAACCATAAAGGTTTATTAATAATGTTGAATTTTTAACTTCATTTTTATTTATTTGTCTAAAATCGAGTGAATCAAAAATTGGTTTAAAATCATTAAAATGTTTTGGAAACTCATTTTTGTAATAAGTGAAATCAATTCCTCTCAAAGTGTCAATTATTCCAATTCTATATTTATTTTTTTGCTTAGCTAACTTTTTTATTTTCTCTTTTTCTTCATTTACTAATTTTAAAAATTCTTCATCAGAAGAAATTTTAAAATTTTCATTTTGAAGACTATCGGGCGGAGGTGGAGGTGGAGGAATAAATAAACTACCAATCTCGGGTATTACTTCCGGCAACACATCACACAAAACTTCTGCTTCTAATTCTTCATAGGTTTTTTCTTTCTCGGCACAAGAGAAGAAAAACAAAACTATCGTTATTATGTTAAGTGCTTTTTTCATGTTTTAAATTTAGGAATTTCAATCAAAAAATAAGCCAAAAAATCAAACCACCTCAAACATCTTACCTGGCAAAGGACGAATCACTCCTTTTAATTCCATGTTTAACAAAATAGACGAAATGCGATAAATAGGAAAATCACATTCTAATGCGATGATGTCCATCATTTCTTTTCCTGTTTTTTGAAGGTAATCGTAAATGGTTTGTTCTTCATCGGTTAAGGTAACGAACAATTGTTTTTGCAATACTTTTTGAGATTCGCGCTGCAATTCCCAATTTAAAATATAGACCAAATCTGCTGCCGAAGTGAGCAAATTAGCACGTTGTGTTTTAATTAAATTATTGCAACCTTGACTGTATTTGTCCGTTGTTCTTCCTGGAACTGCGAAAACATCTCGATTGTAATCGTTAGCTAAATTAGCCGTGACTAATGAACCACCTCTTTCGGCACTTTCTATTACGATGGTAGCTTCGCTAATGCCGGCCACAATGCGATTTCGTTTGATGAAATTTTCTTTATCGGGATTGCTGCTGCTCCAAAATTCGGTTAAAAAGCCGCCGTTTTGTTCCATTTTTGCCATGTACTTTTTGTGGGTTTTCGGATAAATTTGATTTAATCCGTGTGCTAAAACACCAATGGTTTGTAAACCACAATCCATTGCTATTTGATGGGCATAAATGTCCACACCATAAGCAAAACCACTAACAATTATAGGATTTAAAGGTGAAATTTCTTCAATCAATTTCTTCGTAAATTCCATGCCATACGTTGTGATTTGACGTGTACCGACAATACTGATGATTCTTTGGTTTTGTAAATCAATATTTCCAGCTTGGAATAAAAGTACGGGACTATCGTAGCAATGTTTTAACCTTTCTGGATAATTTTCGTCTTGAAAATAAGTAGTGGAAATATTTTCTTGTGCAATGAATTGGAGTTCGGCTTCCGCTTTTTTGAATACGGATTTGTCTTGCAAATTTTTAATTACAACCGAACCAATGCCGTCAATTTTTTGAAGTTGGGATTTTTTTGAAGCGAAGACTTCTGCTGCATTTCCGCAATGTTGGAGGAGTTTTTTAGCGATTACATCTCCTACTCCTTCCACTTGCATGAGCGCAAGCGTGTGGTATAATTCTGACTGTGTCATGGCGTGTATAAAATTTATTTGGCGTATATAATTGAAGAACAAAAATAGTAGTTTTTAAGAATAATCCAAAGGTTTTTACCACATAGAAGCATAGAAAATTATCTTAACCGCACAAGACATTCCATTTTACATAGAAAACAAAGACCAAGAAAGAAAATGGAAAGCTAACTATCCCGAAGTTTCGGGACTGATGGGAGCGGCACCGCGTAAAGCGGACAGCAGGAACAGGGAAACCAAGAAAGCCCAATCCCGACGCTTCGGGAATTCGCTTCCAATTATTTACAGTAAAAATTGCAATTGTTAATAATTTTTGTTGATAAAATTTTGATATTACTATTGATTATCTAACTTTGTTGTTATGCAGATAGAAAAACACATATCCGACTTATTATATCGTTATCAGTGCGTTACTGTTCCCGGCTTTGGTGCTTTTTTAACCGAAACTGTGTCCGCTCACGTAACGGGAAGCGCAAGTTCGTTTTTTCCACCTAAAAAAGTGGTTTCGTTTAATGCGAATGTAAAAAACAATGATGGTTTATTGGCGAATCATGTGGCATTACAAGAAAAAATGTCATATGAATTAGCGGTAATCAAAATTGGTGATGTGGTGAACGAATGGACCTATATGTTGCAAAACCGCAATCGTGTGGTGTTGAAAAACATTGGCGAAATTTCGGTGAACAATGAAATGAATTGGGTTTTTGAACCAGCGAATACAGTAAATTATTTAACCGATTCGTTCGGATTAACTCCTTTTGTTTCTCCGGAAATTACTAGAGAGATTTTAAAACAAGAAGTAGAAGCTTTGGAAGAAAAAGCTCCGATTATTTTTACTCCTGAAAGAAAGAAAGATTACTCGTATTTGAAATATGCTGCTATTTTTGTGGTGATGT
>RXJZ01000187.1 GCA_003963025.1 Flavobacteriaceae bacterium | reverse complement strand
TTGGAGTCTCTTGACGAGCTGTTACTGGAGCGTTAATGCTTGCCAACTTCATTGCATCAGTAACAAGTTGAGGATTTTTCGCCATCAAGTCATTGTAGACTTGTGTTCATGGGAGAAGTTCAGTTCCTAGCTTCTTCGACAAGAGATAAGGATTGAGATTCTCGAACTGTGTAATGTCCTGGTGACGAATGAGAGCGTCGTGGAACGCTGGAGTGGTACTAGCACCATCTGGAAGCTTCTGACCTGTAGCGAGTGCGCTATAGAGTCCATTTGCATCATTCTTTTTAGCATTCCAATAAGCATCGACAAGAGCTCTCTCTCCATAGTCTTTATTCTGATAGCCAAATGCTTTATCATAAGCACTTCGAGAGTTCAAAAGTGACGGATTGTTCTTTGAGATAGTATCCAAATTACTCCAGAGCTGTTGCCCTGAAGCACTTTTTAAGTTTTGAGTGTTGATTTTCTCTTGCTCGATTTGGTTTTGAGTCTGTTGAACGTTTGGAAGCTGTCCAAGTTTTGCCTCTCGACCGATTTCAGTTGTAAGAGGAGCATTTTGTGCTGGGTTGACTGGCTTGATTTCTTGCTTATACCCTTGTGCTATTGCTTCACTTGCCGTTTTAGGCTTAGGAGTAGCAGGGCTTGCAGGAGTAGGAGTTGGAGCTGGAGCAAGCACTGGGTTTTCTGCTGTACCGTAGTTCCATTGTCACTCAGCTCTTGGTGTTGCGGGAGTAGGCGATGGAGTAGGACTTTGCACTGGCAAAGCTTGAGCAGGTGCAGGTGCAGGAGAATTTATAGCTGGTGGAGTATTTTGAGCTTGCTGTGCAAGGATTGCATCTTTTGCTGTTCATTGTCTTGGCATATTAAGCAAAGAAAGTTAGTATTGTTGTTATTGTAGCTCATACTCAGCTACTGACAATAGTGAGTATACGTCAATTTATCGTGCAGGTCACTGTTCAGACTCATAGGCTTATCATTCGTGTTGTGCTGACTCAGAGGACAGGATTGACTCATGTATTGTCTATGTAGTGACACCCTTGCGAGCTTGTACCCATCGAGCCAACACTTGAACGGTTTGTCATATAGGTTTGGCACTGTATCGAATTGATAGAGAATGGAACGATGATTTCTTTTGTACTGCCATCAGCAACACTTTCGACGATATGATAAGAAAATGCTGTTGTATCGCTTGGGTCGACCTTGTGTACGTTCATTCAGAACATTGGATCGGACTGTGTACTGTCTTGTTCGATAGGGTACAACTTGTCACTCTTCGGAATAGTGAAACTATCTTTCTTCTGATACTTCTTCATAGGTTGGTATTATTCAGTAAAAGATAGGAGATTTGGTAGTATCTGCTCAGCGTGTTATCCTTACTCGATACTCTACCCATTGGAGTTGTTTATCTGGTATACTCTCTGCGTAGATAGTGTCACCATACTTTGAATCGCTTCCTGTCCAGCTTCTCAACTGTGTAAATGTTTCATTATCGTTTGTTCGCATATCGAGTGCGATTGTACCACCATTGAGAGCAAAGGACACATCGAGCTTCATCAGTCTCTTTTCTTGTCTGAATTGAGGAGCGTAGAAACGACATGAACTAATCTTACCGCTTGGGGCGTATATACCTGTCTCTTGATTTTCTGTTGCTGGATACCATCCTGGAGCATCAACCGTTCCACCGATAGTAGTTACTTTCTGGATAAGCTTTAACTTGGTTGATCAATCAAAGTATGAGTAAAGACCACTATTTCAAAAGACTGTCTCTTCGTCGCCATCTATGTACTCACTACCAACAAATCCACCTGGGAAGAAATTATTTTTTCTTCCGTATGTGGTGAGCTTTGTTCAAGTTGTTTCATTTCATCGACTTACTGCGTTAATAAGTGGAGAATTGCCAACTGTACCATTGAACGTTCCGAATACTTGCCCACTCATCATAGAGAACGTGAGACCACTTCTCTGATAGATTCCATTGCTTGTCATTACCCAATCACTCGTATCTCACGGGAGAACATCGTACACTTTGAAATTGAGATTGAGTACGCCTGTTGGTATCAGCTTTGTTGCTACACCATTGAGTAGATCAGCTGTAGCGTAGTAGTAGAGCTTATCTTGCATATAGACATATACATATCCACCTTGCGATGATATACCTGTACACGTTCATGGGAGTGTATCAACTATCGTTCAAGGTTGTGACACGAGAGGTATGAGTGACTCATAGTCCATCATATATATTGATACTTTCCCATCTGCCGCTCTACTTGTCCACATGAGAGCTTGATTATCTACAAGAGTTGCGTATTTCTTACCGTAGAAATTATTTATATTCGTTGTGTTGTGAGTGAAATCAATCCGAGAAGGATTTGTGAACATAAGTCCATAATCAAGCGTCTCAGCGTTACTCACTACGGTCTTTGCTATGTAGTATATCCTACAAGCGATAGCTGTTGAGGTAGCACCTGATTGTTGCCAGAAAGCGTATACTCATCGTGGAGTTTCGACAATATCTGTAATAGTCCCTCAAAGTGGGAAAGACCCAGTGACTCAAAGATATGAACCAGGATCACTATATTGATAGCGACTCATATCGCCATTCTGCATAAAAACAAAATAGTCTTTGCTTCATCCAGTTCCAAGTGATACGATTCAGATCACTTTCTTGTTGAGTCCGCTTCAAACAGTCCACTCTCGTATCTCATTATACTTCGCAAGCCTTACTCACGGATTGAGACGACTCTCAACTCACTCGCTATCGTAGAAATACCCGTCTGCAATAGCTTCACGGGTTTCTGATAGTCATTTACTAAAATCATTCCAAAGCATAGACGAGTATTAAGAGAAGTAAGAGAGGTTTGGCATTACCATTCCTTGCTGTCCGTTGGTACGGTTTGACATACGAGCAATCATCTTTGATTCTTCCTCAAGCATATCATTGTACGATGCTGTTCGTTTATCGAGTTGTCCGATATGTTCATAGTACATATATCGCATATGGTCTGTGATACGTTCGTGCCACTCTGGAGGCACTCAGATATTTGCTTCTAGTGTGCTTATAGTGAGTGGGATAGGGTTATAGAGTCCGTATACTTTTATGCCTGCTGTAATTACCTCTGTTGGTGCTGGGAATACGTTTACAGACAAGTCATTGATACGATACGTAGGAGTGTAGATATTACCTTGTACCATTATTGAGTCATCGAGTACCATCTCAGAGAGAGCGATAGGAGTGAGGAGTACATAGTCACTATCGCTTTTGAGCTTCATTGCTACCTTTGTAATCTTTACGATAGGAGCTACAAGGCTTGCATCATCTCAGCGTGTGTCAAAGCTGTATTCGCTTTGTCCGATGATAGTATCTCTCGTCCAAATATCCGACATAAAGTCTTCATTGACTTCACTTCGGATTGTTGCGATTACTTTCTGATATGCGTAGTTAGCGAACTCGATTGCTTTTGTGTCAGAGAGAGCACTTGTTGATACGTTTTGGCAACGGGAGCGGAAGAGTGAGACAATACCTGATGCGTCCATAACGGTGTGATTAGTTATTAGCTACAATCACTCCCGAAGGAGTAACTGTAAGTCAGTAACTAATACTAGACACTAGTTGCGCTCGATTCGAGTCTCACAAGAGCGTTCTGTTGGAGCATCTTTGCAGCAAATGCAATTTTAGCACCGACAGTAGCTCGTTGATTTAGAGGGTCTGCACTACCAG
>RXJZ01000048.1 GCA_003963025.1 Flavobacteriaceae bacterium | reverse complement strand
TTATGCTCCAGGAGATAAAATTTATGCTACTACTCCATTAAATACGTATGAATATTTACAAGGAACTTCAATGGCTTCTCCTAACGTAGCGGGTGTTGCAACATTAATTCGTTCTTACTATCCAAGTTTAACTGCGGTTCAAGTAAAGCAAATCATCATGGAAAGCGGAACGCCATTAAAAAACACAGTTACAATTGGTGAAGATAAGCATAAATCAAACTTTGCAGACGCTTCTAAATCAGGAAGAATTGTAAACGCTTACAACGCTTTAGTTTTAGCGGCTAAAATGGCGAAAAAATAAAAAGTATCATTACTTTAGTAAAACCAAAAACCTACAGGTTGTTAAATTCTTGTAGGTTTTTCTTTTAAAAAATTGATTATGAAAAAATTACTTTTTTTACTAGTTTCTTGTACTAGTTTTGCACAAAACAATCCAAATCCAGGGTATTGGCAACAACATGTTGACTATAAAATGGAGGTGAATATGGATGTGAAAAAATTCCAATACAAAGGAAAACAGGAAATTGTGTACACAAATAATTCACCTGACACCTTACACAAAGTTTTTTATCATTTGTATAACAATGCTTTTCAACCTGAAAGCGAAATGGACGCTCGACTTCAATCGATTTCTGATCCAGACAAACGAATGGTTAAAACATTCAAAAAAGAAGGAAAAGATGTAAAAGAAAGCAGAATTAGCACTTTGAAACCAAATGAAATTGGGTATTTAAACATCGCTAATTTTAAACAAGATGGAGTTTCTGCAACCACAAAAGTAGTAGGAACTATTTTAGAAGTTACTTTAGTAAAACCTATTTTACCTAAACAAAAAACAACACTTTCTCTAGATTTTGATGGACAAGTGCCGTTGCAAATTCGTCGTTCAGGAAGATTGTCTGAAGAAGGTGTGGCTTTATCGATGACCCAATGGTATCCAAAATTGTGCGAATACGATTTTGAAGGATGGCACGCAAATCCTTACATCGCAAGAGAATTTCATGGTGTTTGGGGAAATTTTGATGTGAAAATTACCATTGACAAAAATTATACCATTGGTGGAACAGGTTATTTACAAAACAAAAACGAAATAGGTCATGGCTACCAAGACCCTGGCGTAACTGTTGTTCATCCAAAGAAAACCAAAAACTTAACTTGGCATTTTTATGCTCCAAACGTCCATGATTTTGCTTGGGGTGCGGATAACGAATTCATCCATGACATGATTTTAGGTCCAAACAATGTGGAATTGCATTTCTTATACAAAAACAAGAAAGAAAATTTAGAAAATTGGAAAAAAATGCAACCTAAAACAGCTGAATTATTGGCTTTCTTCAATGAAAATGTTGGTCCTTATCCATACAAACAATACTCTGTAATCCAAGGTGGTGATGGCGGAATGGAATATGGCATGTGTACGTTAATTACAGGAAACAGAGCATTTGGAAGTTTAGTTGGTGTAACCGCTCACGAAATGGCGCATTCTTGGTTCCAATTTGTATTAGCAACCAACGAAACCAAACACGAATGGATGGATGAAGGATTTACTTCATACATTTCTAACTTGGCGATGAACAAAGTATTGCCTCCAAAAAAACCTGAAATTCCTTATGAAGATGCATATAACAATTACATTTATTTAGCAAAATCAGGTAAAGAACAACCGCTTTCTACACACGCTGACCGTTACGATATCAATATGGCGTATGGAATTTCAGCTTATAGTAAAGGAGAAGTTTTTTTAGTACAATTAGGTTATTTAATTGGGCAAGAGAACCTCAACAAAACCATCAAACGTTATTACAACGATTATAAATTCACGCACCCAACTCCAAATGATATCAAACGTGTGGCAGAGAAGGTTTCAGGTGCTAATTTAGATTGGTATTTGTTAGATTGGACGCTAACTACAAATACTATTGATTACAGCATCAAAGAAGTTTCTGAAGCCAATGCTGCTAATACAAAAGTAGTTTTTGAAAGAAAAGGAAGAATGCCAATGCCTTTAGATGTTATGGTAGAATATACCGATGGAACCAAAGAATTCTTCTACATTCCAAATACGTTAATGCGTTGGGAAAAACCAAATCCGTATGCTGGAATCAAAGGGAATGTATTAAAAGGATGGGATTGGGCTTATCCAACATTCACTTTTGAAATTGCAAAACCAAAAGATAAAATCAAATCCATCACCATTGACCCAGAAAACATGATGGCGGATATTAATAAAGAAGATAATATCTTTCCAAAAAAATAAAATGTAAAGCGACTCGAAAGTCGCTTTTTTTGTGCTCAATTTCAATTTGTAAGATGACAAATATCATGATTTAGCTGTTTTAGCTTTCGTAATTTTAATGTGCAAAAAATGCAATTAAAAATAACTATTCATTTAAAAACATAAAGTCATGAGCATTGCAACAAAAGACATTAGAAACGTGGTATTTCTTGGGCATTCAGGATCAGGAAAGACCACCTTTATCGAGACCATGTTATTTGAAAGTGGCGCAATTCCACGCCGTGGTTCGGTAGAAAATCACAATACAACTTCAGATTTTACCGATTTAGAACACGAAAGAGAAAACACCTTATACAGCCACTTAATGCACGTTAAATGGCACAACAACAAAATCAACATCATTGATACTCCAGGTTTCGACGATTTTATTGGTGAAGTAATTTCTTCACTTAAAGTTTCTGATACCGCGGTCATTCTTTTAAATGCGGCTTCTGGAGTAGAAGTTGGAACAGAAATTGTTTGGGAATACGTTCAAAATTATCAAACGCCTGCTTTTTTTGTCATTAACCAAATGGATCATCCAAAAGCAGATTTCGAAACTACTTTGGAACAAGCCATAAATCGTTTCGGAAATAAAGTGATTCCGATTCAATATCCTTACAATTCGGGAGAAAAATTCAATAGTATTATTGATGTGCTACGCATGACGATGTATGTTTTCCCAGAAAATGGTGGAAAACCAGAAAAAACGCCTATTCCAGCATCCGAATTAGAAAAAGCAAATGCACTTCATAATGCCTTAGTAGAAGCGGCAGCTGAAAACGAAGAAGGTTTAATGGAAAAATACTTCGAAAAAGGCAATTTAGATGAAGAAGAATTAGCAAAAGGATTAACGATAGCACTAGCTCATCAACAAATATTTCCTGTTTTCTGTGCTTCGGGATTAAAAGATATGGGAAGTGGAAGAATCATGGGATTCATTGATGATATTGCGCCATCTCCAGCCGATAGACCAGCAAAAAAATTAGAAAATGGTGGTGAATTAAAATGCGATGCTTCTGACAAAACCACTATTTTCATTTACAAAACACTTTCAGAACCGCAAGTGGGAATGGTTTCTTATTTCAAAGTGCTTTCGGGTGAATTAAATGCGGGTGATGAATTAGTAAATGCCGATAACGGAGAAACAGAACGTTTAACGCAGCTATTTGTAGCTGAAGGAAAACAAAGAACTTCCGTTGATAAATTAGTAGCTGGTGATTTAGGAGTTACCGTTCGATTGAAATACGGACACTCCAACAATACGTTGAATGCAAAAGGAGTTGAAAGAAAAGTCAGAAAAATGCAGTTTCCAGAAAGTCGCATCAGAAAAGCGGTTACAACTGCCAATCTAGCCGATATGGAAAAAATGATTAAAGCGCTACATCAAATCGAAGAAGAAGATTTAACTTTCAAAGTAGAGCAATCTTCGGAATTAAAACAAACCATTGTACATGGTCAAGGGCAATTGCATTTGGATTTAATCAAACATCGCATCGAGATTGAA
>RXJZ01000229.1 GCA_003963025.1 Flavobacteriaceae bacterium | reverse complement strand
TAATGTAATGCTGCATTTGAAATCCATTTATCCGACCATTTTTCTGTCCAATGCAATTGAAAATGGTTTTGCCAATAATTATCGGTTTCATTATCATAGAATTGCATATTACCGTTTTCATCAAAATACATTCCGGCAGGATTGAAGGTTCTACTTCCGTTTAAATCCTCGGTTCCGTACCAAGCTTGATAGGTTTTTTCTTTTCCACCAAAAGCTAAAAACTTAATCAAAGTAGACTCCCTCACATAATTAGCATTAAAAAAATAACCAAACATATGAGAAGTAGCTCTATCGATAAATCCATCCGAAGCTATGTTGGAAATTCGACCATTCATTTCAAAATTATTGTGTAAACCTGTCCCAAAAGAAAGCGTGTGTTTTCTCGTATTAAAACTTCCGTAAGAATTTGAAATTTCGGCATACGCTTTTTCTTGATAGGATTTGGTTGCCATATTTAAACTCGCACCAAAAGCTCCGGCTCCATTCGTTGAAGTTCCTACTCCTCGTTGCAACTGAACACTTTCTAATGACGAAGCAAAATCAGGTAAATTCACAAAAAACGTCCCTTGACTTTCGCTATCATTAAAAGGGACTCCGTTTAAAGTTACGTTGATACGAGAACCATCAGAACCACGAACTCTCATGTACGTATAACCCACACCATTTCCAGCATCGGTTGTACTAACTACAGAAGGCAAATATTGCAACAAAACCGGCACATCTTGACCCAAATTTCGTGGTGCAATTTCTTCCTTAGAAACATTCGTGTACGTAATTGGATTTTTGTCTTTTGCTCTAACAGACGAAACGGTTACTTCTTTAAGTTCGGTAACTTTTGTAGTGTCTTTCATAGTTTCTTGGGAGAAAGAGGCAAAAGGTAAAAAACAAAAGATAAAGGGTAAAAGACAACTAAAATAGCGACTTTTTGTTTTTGGCAATAAGCCATTTTTTTTGAATAAAGTTTTCATTCGTAAAATAAATACGAATAAAAGGGGCAATTATTCCTTGGTTAAAAATTAATTTTGATACTCTTTGACGCCAATAAACGTGCACATTTACTTTTGTCAATTCCCTAAACAGCATTATCTGTTCTAGGTTCTATGGGTATGATCTCAGCTCGTTATTTAGAGCACCCCTTTGAGACGGGGCAAAGATAAGGCAATATCAATGACAATTACAAGAACAATTTCAACCTTTTTTATATTGATTTTGAACTTGAACTTGAACTTGCTCTTGAACTTTTAAAAGTTTGGTTTTTTTCTGTTTTGCTTTAAAACGCTCATTACTTTTTTAGCATTCAGGCGTTTTTCTTTTACTGATCTTGGAATTTTAGTTTCTTTTCGCTCTTTTGGAACAACCAAAGCACTTTCGAGTAACTTAAAACATTTCTTAATGACTTTTTCTTTGTTTTTCAGTTGACTTCTGTCTTCTTCGCTAGTTAAAATAAGAATTCCTTCCTGATTTAATTTAGTTGCGATTTTCGTTTGCAACATCATTTTTTCCTCTTCAGTTATTCCTTTTGAATTGATTAAATCAAAAAACAAAACAACTTTAGAAGACACTTTATTTACATTTTGACCTCCTGCACCGCTACTTCTTACCGCTTTAAATAAAAACTCAGATGCAATTATTGATTTATCCATTATCAGGTTGATGTGACGATTTTAGTAAATCATTTACCGTTTTAACTGGATTGAAAGTTTCTAACGGAACCTCAACAAAAATAGTAGTCCATTTTGCCATAGCGCCATTCCATAATCCAGGTAATTCTAGAGCCTTAATTGATTTTCCGTGTTTTGTTTTTTCTGTTATAAAAGCTGTTCTTGGATCAACAAACTGAGTTAAATCAAACTTTTCCCCTTTAAAATTCTTTACACCACAAACAATATCTACTGGATTAAAATGTGTAGCCTCCTTAGCAATATTTTTTTGCGATGAATTATTCAAATCTATCTGAGAAGATTCAACAATTTGTAAAGTTTGACGCCCTTTTTCATCTTGTACCCAAAATGGACCACCTCCTGGTTCCCCTTCATTTTTTACCATTCCACAAACACGAATTGGTCGATTTAAGACTTTAATTAAATACTCTATTTTGTATTCTGTTTGAAAAAAATTGAATTCCTCTTGCAATGGAAAAGCCATTTTTTTTTCTGCAAAATCCTTAATATCATTAATTTGATTTTCAGTTACATTTCCAGTTGAAAGCAACTTAAGATAATTAAAAATCTTATACTGCATCCAAATTAAAATACCTCCTAATAACTTTTTATTTGTTTCGATTGCAATTCTATGGTTTTGAGATACGTTATCTATATTTTTTATATAAATTATATCCGATTGTAACGCATTTAAATTATCAATCAATGCACCGTGTCCGCCGGGTCTAAAAAACAATTTATTGTCTTCAATTCGAAACGGCGTATTATCATTATTAACTGCCAAAGTATCAGTAGATTGATTTTGATAAGAATAGCTTATTTCACATTCTGAAAATTGATCAGTAATTTTCTCAAAATCAAATTGAAATTCTTTATTTATAGTAAAATGGATTTTCGTTTTTTGATTGTCCTTCTTGAAAAATTCAGCTTCAAAAATATTTTCTTCAATTGGCGTTATGATTTTCTCATCTCTAACATGAAAAGGCAAGATGCCTTTTGGTTTATTAGCATAATCTAATCCTTCTTTACTTAACAACGTCTTTATTAAGATGTAGTATTTTATATCACTGGATAAGTCATAATAATTAGGATATAATTGAATCGTTTTTTCTTTCAATTCTCTGTAAAAAGGAAAGTTTTTCAATCCGAAAATAAAAATCGAAATATCTTTAGCGTTTTGTTTGTTGATGTAACTATTGATAGTATCATTATCAGCATCAAACTCATTCAAAAATTCATTCAAAAATTTGAACATACGAGTAGCAGCTCCAGAAGCAGGCACAAACTTTTCAATCGAATAATTTTTCTTGTATTTATCAAAATAATTTACAAAAACGGCTACTTCTTCTTTAGAAAATTGCCAAATACCATCGCCCACTTTTGCGGATCGAACTAAATTAACATTGGGAAGCCCTTGGATAAAAAAATCCAACTGTTGTTGAATTTTTTCTATTGAGTTCCCTCTACTTTGTATGTATATTAAATCGTCTTCTGTGAAAATCTTTTCCATTCTTTATAGCCTAAAATAGCAATAATCGTAAACAGTATATATTGAAAACTCGAAAAGGTCAATCCTTTATAAAAGTACAAAGGAACCGATATTACATCGGCAACTATCCATAAAATCCAGTTTTCGATTTTTCTTTTAGCCATTAGCCACATCCCTACAAAAAATAATCCTGTGGTGAGTGCGTCAACATAAGCTGTCCAATGGGTAAATTTATCAAAAAAATGGTAAACTACTACAACAAACGTTAAGGTAATTGTAAAAATTAGCGTTGAAATCAGAAATTCTTTCCGATTTATAGTTGAAATAGGAAATTCTTCATGACCATCTTTTGTTTTGGACCATAAATACCAACCCAAAACACTCATTATGGAATAGTAACCATTAATGATTAAATCGCCATACAGTTGAAATTCAAACAAAATATAAACGTATAGAATCGTACTTACTAAACCGGTTGGGTATACTAAAATATTATTTTTTCGAGCAAACAAAACACTGATAACTCCAAATACAACAGCAATTAATTCCAATGCAATTAAATAGTTGGGATACTCTTTATACTGAGAAAATAAAAACTCTATCATATCGAAAAGAAGTTACTATCATTTTCAAAAGCCGTTCCAATGACTACCAAATCAGCACCTGCTTCATACACATCTTGAATCGTTTGCATAGAACGAATGCCACCGCCCACAATCAACGGAATTTGAATATTTTGTGATACAAAACGAATCATATCTAATGAAACGTGTTGGTTAGCACCGCTTCCTGCTTCCAAATAAATCAGCTTTTTACCTAAAAATTCACCAGCTTTTGCTGTTTTATAAGCTAATTCGATATTGTTATTTTCAATAGGCTGAGTTTGACTTACTCGTTGAACAGCGGTTTCTTTTCCACCATCGATAAGCAAATAACCTGTTGGGATGATTTCCAAATTCGATTTTTCTAACGCTTCAACCGAA
>RXJZ01000147.1 GCA_003963025.1 Flavobacteriaceae bacterium | reverse complement strand
ACTCCAATAGTATTCGTGCGTTGATTTTTTAAATTCTTAGCAATACTATTAGGTTTATAATTCTGCAAAGCAGCATACTCTTGAATTTTTACCTTAGTAGCTTCACTAATCTCAGGACTATCACTAAGCGCTTTAGATACAGTAGAAATGGAGACCCCAAATTCAAGGGCAATCTGTTTTAGAGTTGCTTTTGCTTTCATACGTAAAAGTTAAGACGTAAAAATAGTGTATTTCTTGTATTTAAAAAAAGAAGTTGAAATGATTTTTACATAAAGATATGATGCGTAACCATTTAGAAAAAATAATATTTTCAAAAAGGGGTTTGCAATTCTAATAAATAATTGTACTTTTGCACTCCCTTTATTGGGAATGGAATGTTTAATTTAAAATAATTATTGTGAACACATTAAGCTACAAGACAGTATCAGCTAACAAAGCTACCGCAGACAAGCAGTGGATTGTTGTAGACGCTGAAGGTCATAACTTAGGTCGTTTATCTACAAAAGTAGCGATGCTTTTAAGAGGTAAATACAAACCAAGTTATACACCGCACGTTGACTGTGGAGATAACGTAATTGTTATCAATGCAGAAAAAATCAACCTTACTGGTAACAAGTTAGATGACAAAACTTACGTTCGTCACACAGGTTACCCAGGAGGACAAAGAACTTTAACTGCTAAAGTAATGCAACAAAAAAATCCTGCATTATTAGTAGAAAAAGCTATCAAAGGAATGTTACCTAAAAATAAATTAGGTGCTGAATTATTCCGTAATTTAAATGTATATGTAGGTCCTGAGCACAAACATGCTGCTCAATCACCTAAAACCGTTAACCTAAACGATCTTAAGTAATGGGAGTTATTCACAAAATCGGTAGAAGAAAATGCGCTGTTGCACGTGTTTATGTTTCAGAAGGAACAGGAAAAATCACGGTGAACAAAAGAGAATTCACTAACTACTTCCCAACTGCAACTTTACAGTACAAAGTTATGCAACCAATGTCTATGACAGAAAATGCATCTAACTTTGACGTTAAAGTAAACGTATATGGTGGTGGTTCGACAGGACAAGCAGAAGCTGTGAGAATGGCAATTGCTAGAGCAATGTGTGAAGTTGAGGCTGAAAACAGAGCTATCCTTAAACCAGAAGGATTATTAACAAGAGATCCTAGAATGGTTGAACGTAAAAAATTCGGTCAGAAAAAAGCGCGTAAGAGATTCCAATTCTCAAAACGTTAATATTCGATATTTATCAGAATATATTTTCAGATTTATTTTTACAATTAAAATTGAATTAAAAACAAAGTTGTCGATATTCCTTGTAAAAAGGGAATTAGTTTAGCATCTAAATTTTCAAGACTAACGCAAGTGACTACTTGAAAATTGCTAATCACGGAACGTAAACTATTACACAATGGCAAACAAAATTGACGTTAAAGAGTTATTAGAAGCAGGTGTACACTTCGGACACATGACTCGTAAATGGGATCCAAACATGGCTCCTTACATTTATATGGAGCGTAATGGTATTCATATCATTAACCTATATAAAACTGCAGCTAAAATTGAAGAAGCTAACGAAGCTTTGAAAAAAATTGCTGCTTCTGGTAGAAAAGTATTATTCGTTGCTACCAAAAAACAAGCGAAAGATATCGTTGCTGAAAAAGCAGCAGCTTGTAACATGCCTTACATCACTGAAAGATGGCCAGGTGGTATGTTAACAAACTTCGTAACTATCCGTAAAGCTGTTAAGAAAATGGCTTCTATTGATAGAATGAAGAAAGACGGTACTTTCATGACTTTATCTAAAAAAGAAAGATTACAAGTTGATCGTTTAAGAGCTAAGTTAGAGAAAAACTTAGGTTCAATTGCAGATATGTCTAGATTACCAGCTGCATTATTCGTAGTTGACGTAAAAGCTGAGCATATCGCTGTTAAAGAAGCTCAAAAATTAAACATTCCAGTGTTCGCAATGGTAGATACGAATTCGGATCCACGTCCAATTGACTTCGTAATTCCTGCAAATGACGATGCTTCTAAATCAATTGAAAAAGTTTTATCATTAGTTTCTTCTGCTATTGTAGAAGGTCTTTCTGATAGAAAAGTTGAAAAAGATGAATTACCAGCTAAAGAAGTAGAAGCTACTGAAGCTCCTGCTACTGAAACTGAAGCATAAATCAATTAATTCCAAGAATTAAATTCCAAATTCCAAACTTGTTCTAACTTTTCGTTAGCAATTTAGTAAAATTGGAATTTGGGATTTAGTAATTGGAATTTTTACTTTTATAAACAACAAATAAAAAAAATACAAAATGGCAAATATTACTGCTGCAGACGTAAATAAATTAAGAACTATCACTGGTGCTGGAATGATGGATTGTAAAAAAGCATTAGTGGAAGCAGAAGGAGATTTCGATTTAGCTATCGAAAACTTAAGAAAAAAAGGTCAAAAAGTAGCTGCTAACCGTTCAGATAGAGAATCTACTGAAGGAGCTGCTGTTGCTGTTATCAATGCTGACAACACTGCTGGAGTTGCAATCACATTAAACTGTGAAACTGACTTCGTAGGTAAAAACGAATCTTTCGTTAAATTAGCAAACGATTTAGCTAACCAAGCTTTAAACTATGCTACTAAAGAAGAATTATTAGCTTCTGATTTCAACGGAATCACTGTTGCTGAGAAATTAATCGAGCAAACTGGTGTTATCGGTGAAAAAATCGAAATCGGTGCTTTCGAAAGATTAGAAGGTGCTTATGTTGGTTCTTATATCCACGCTGGTAAAATCGCTACTTTAGTTGCGTTATCTGCTAACGTTGCTGGTGCTGACGAAGCTGCTAAAAACGTTGCAATGCAAGCTGCTGCTATGAACCCAATTGCTTTAAACGAAGCTGGTGTTGATGCTGCAATCATTGAAAAAGAAATCGAAATCGCTAAAGAGCAATTAAGAGCTGAAGGTAAACCAGAAGCAATGTTAGATAACATTTCTAAAGGAAAAATCCAACGTTTCTACAAAGACAATACTTTAGTAAACCAAGATTTCATCAAAGACAGTTCTATGAGTGTTGCTAACTACATTAAATCTGTAGATGCTAACTTAACTGTAACTGGATTCAGAAGAGTTGCTTTAGGATAATTTTCTAAAACCAATTATATAAAAACTTCAATCTTCGGGTTGAAGTTTTTTTTTGCAATATAATTCTCTACTTTTGGTAAAACAATTGCTATGTTTCAAAGACGAAAAGATATTATTTATGTAATTCTTGCTGGAATATTTATTACCAATGCTCTAGTTGCCGAATTAATAGGTGGAAAATTGATTTACATTGGAGATGTTGTAATGAGCTTAGGAATTTTACCTTGGCCCATAGTCTTCATTACAACCGACTTAATTAACGAATATTTTGGTGAAAAGGGAGTAAAAAAATTATCTTTTATTACTGCCGGATTAATTGCTTATACATTTTTCCTATTATTAATTGGACTACAAATTCCTGCCGTTAAAGGCGATGGTTTAATTACGGATGAACAATTCACAGCTGTGTTCGGGCAAAGCATGTGGATTATTGTGGGAAGTATCACGGCTTTTTTGGTATCTCAATTAATTGATGTTACCATTTTCCACTTTGTAAAAAACCGAACAGGAAAAAAAATGATTTGGTTGAGAAGTACAGGTTCAACCGTAATTTCACAACTTTTTGATAGTTTCATTGTCTTAGGGATAGCCTTTTGGCTACCCGGAAAAATCGATACTAAAATGTTTATAGCATCTGCATTAACAGGCTATACAGTAAAACTATTAATTGCTATTGGATTGACTCCATTAATTTATTTAGGACATTTTTTAATTGAAAAATACTTAGCAAAAGATGGAAAATAAAAACCGTTGCGCTTGGTGCGAAAAAGACGATTTGTACCGTAATTATCATGATAACGAATGGGGGAAACCCGTTTATGACGATGCCACTATTTTCGAATTTTTGGTTTTAGAAACGTTTCAGGCGGGATTGAGTTGGTATACGGTCTTAGCAAAAAGAGAAAACTTCAGAAAAGCATTTGACAATTTTGATTTGATAAAAGTAGCCAATTATTCAGAAGACAAAATGGCTGAGTTAGCTGAAGATACTGGAATAATCCGAAACAAATTAAAGATTAAAGCTACGGTTACTAATGCACAAGCTTTTATAAAAGTGCAGAAAGAATTTGGAACTTTTTCGAAATATATTTGGGGATTTGTAGATGAAAAACCTATCGATAACCAACCGAAAACATTAAAAAATGTAGCAGCTACTACTCCTATTTCAGATGCTTTAAGCAAAGATTTGAAAAAACGTGGCTTTAAATTTGTCGGCTCTACGGTTGTGTACGCTCACATGCAAGCAACTGGAATGGTAAATGATCATGTAATAGATTGTTGGACAAGAAAATAAAATTATGAGTAACGACCCACTTCACGGAAAATCTTTAAAAACTATTGTTGAACAATTAGTAGATTTTTATGGTTTCGACACTTTAGCAGAACTAATAAACATTAAATGTTTTAAGGAAAATCCATCTGTAAATTCAAGTCTAAAATTCTTAAGAAAAACAGATTGGGCTAG
>RXJZ01000137.1 GCA_003963025.1 Flavobacteriaceae bacterium | reverse complement strand
AAAACACCCTGATTATTATTAAAAATAGTTCCCTTTAAGTTTTGATTTTGAACAAGACTGCTACTTTCTTTCAATGGCGAATAGGTGTCAGACAAATCAACGGCAATATATTTTCTTTGCGTTCCAAGATTAACTCTAAAAATAAAGTTTGAACCTAATGTATTTCTATAAGTAACCGCATTAAAAACATCTGTCACATCCCATACTTGAGAAATTGTTGATGCATTACTTATTGTATATTCACCTACACCAATATTGCTTAATTCATCATTGTTAAAAAAAACAAATTGCTTTCCATAACCCGTAAGATTTCGTTTTGATTTTATACGAATAAAATCTAAATAACCATTTGAATTAGGAACCCCACCGTTATTATAAGTTAACCTGATGTTTACATCATTAGATGTAACTACTAAATCACCTGATATTGCAGACTCATATGCTTCAATTCCATTAAAAGAAATTAATTCAGGAAAATTTAAACTCCCAACATCTTGATTGTTAATTTTAAAATTAAACGAGGAACTACCAAATGATTTTGATGCGGTGTTGATGTAAAAATTTAAAGGAAAACTTGTGTCTAAATTAGGAATGGTAAAGTCAAATTCTTGATCATTTGTAATGTTGAATTGCTCACCAAACCACCTTCTTCCCACCTTACCAATATTTACCAAATCTTTTTCATAATATAAAACATCGTCAAATTTTGAAAAAGAAAGTGAAGGAACTCCCGTAGGTTCAACAGCATTTTGTATTCTTTTTCCTTGACCTCCAGTACTTGTTACATAATAATAAGACTTATCTGAAAACAAATTAACCGAAGTTAAACTTTCAGAATTCCAAGTATCTACCCCTTCAGCATAAAATAAAATATAATCATTATTATCAAAGACACCATCTTCTTCACCCACAAATTGTATTGCATTTTCAACTAAATCATCAGGAAAAGAAACAGAATTATCTAAAGGCAACATTCGTCCTCCATTTCCAAATATTTTAATGTTTTTAGGATTTACATTAACGTTAAAACCTAAACTTTGCAAAAAAGACTTTGAAATTTTATAAATCCCGGATTTTTGAATGTAAAACCGATACCAACTCCCTGAAGTTAAAACAGAATTAGAAATAGTTTGAACCGAATTATTTACTCTATTTGAAGTTGAATTTCTATAACTATACGAAAATGATACAATTTTTTTAAACTCTTCTCCTTGTTTTATTATAGGACTAATAGTGATTAACCCTTTGTTTTGATTCCTAGCTCTTACAACTTGAAGCGAAGCATTAAGTTTATTTGGTATTTCAGATTTTTTTAAATCATAAAGTTCAGAATCTGAAATTGTTTGCATTACAACATTACTAATTTTCAAGCTATTCACATCTATTTCATTTTCAAGATTTAATGTTTTTTTGTATTGAATTTTCATTAAAGAAAAATTAAAATCAAAAAAATGATAATCAAATTGAGGAACATTTACAATGCTTTCACCTATTTTATATTGAACATTTGAATTCCAATCAACAACAACATTTTCCGTATGCTGACTGAAAGCAAACGAATTTAAAAAAATCACTATAAATAATATTGTTTTTTTCATATAGCTGTAAAACGTCATAAAGGTGTATATATTACAAAGAGAAAAAAAATATTTATTTTATTCTAATTTTTAATAATAAATCTTAAGCTATTGCGTTAGTATTAAAACAATTTTAAGGTTAGTTTATTTTTTTTTTACAAAATTTCAAAAACATGTTGCATTTTAATTCATTATTATTATCTTGCGACACTAAATTTATTACCTACTAAAGTATGAAAATTAAGAGAATTATGGCTTTAAAAGTGCTTGCAGTTTTAGCACTTACATTAGGTTTTACAGGTTGTAGCAAAAAAGGCAGCACTAAAGGCGGATCTTCTGCTACAGGTTGGAAAATCAATGACAAGAAAGGTGGATTCCAATTTAACGACAAGTTCAAGCAACAAGAAACTCCTCCAGGTATGATTTCCATCGAAGGTGGAACTTTTACAATGGGAAAAGTACAAGATGATGTAATGCATGATTGGAATAATTCGCCAAACCAGCAACATGTACAATCTTTCTTTATGGACGAAACTGAGGTTACAAACAAAATGTATTCTGAATATTTATTTTGGGTAAAAACAGTTTTTCCACCAACTGAAGAAAACTATAAACACATTTACAACGGCGCGATTCCAGATACTCTGGTATGGAGAAATCGCTTAGGCTACAACGAAACAATGACAAACAACTACTTAAGACACCCTGCATATGCAGATTACCCTGTTGTTGGAGTTAATTGGATTCAAGCTGTAGAATTTAGCAAATGGAGAACTGATCGTGTAAATGAAAACATTTTAGAGCGTGAAGGTTATCTAAAAAAAGACAATAAAATTAAACTTGGTTCCGATGTAACCGCGGAAAATTCATTCAGCACTGAAACCTATATAAATACTCCTTCAAAAGCTTTCGGTGGTAATGAAGAAGTTGTTTTGAAAAAAGAAATGGGTAAAGGAAGAAGACAAGCATCTGATACTGCAAAGAACGTTTATGCACAAAGAAGTTCTGGGTTAATTTTACCTGAATATAGACTACCAACTGAAGCAGAATGGGAATATGCAGCTACAGCTTTAGTCGGAAATAGAGAATACAACATTTACAAAGGGCAAAAGAAATATCCATGGAGTGGTCAATATACACGTTCTTCAAAAAGACAATACAGAGGAGATCAATTAGCCAACTTTAAACAAGGTAAAGGGGATTACGGTGGAATTGCAGGATGGTCTGATGATGGTGCTGATATCACAAATAAAGTAAAAAGTTATGCTCCTAATGATTTTGGATTATATGACATGGCTGGAAACGTTGCGGAATGGGTTCAAGACGTTTACAGACCTTTAGTAGATGATGAAGCAAATGATTTCAATTACTTCAGAGGTAACGTTTACACAAAAAATAAAATAGGTGAAGATGGCGCAGTTGAATTAGTAACATCTGACAACATCAAATACGACACTTTGAGTAATGGTAAAATCATGGCTAGAAATTTCCCTGGTCAAATCGCTCAAGTTCCTGTTGATGAAAACGAAACTTATTTAAGAACTCAATTTTCAACTTCAGATAACAGAAATTATAGAGATGGTGATAGACAATCAACTAGATTTTATAAATTTGGTAATTCTGAAGAAGGTTCTGACACTGATAGCAAAAGAATGTATGAATCTCCTAAACATTCTATTACAGCTGACAGTTTAGGCAAAATGAATAAAAAATATGATAAGTCCGACAAAAGAACTACTTTAGTAGATGATAATGTTAGAGTATACAAAGGTGGTTCATGGAGAGATAGAGCTTATTGGTTGGATCCAGCTTCAAGAAGATTCTTCCCTCAAGATATGGCTACAGATTACATCGGATTTAGATGTGCGATGTCTAAAGTAGGACCTAAATCTAAAAAGAAAACTCCAAGAGGAAATCCAAAAAAATAATTTTCATACAAAATACTTTGAAAGCCCTTTCTATTGAAAGGGCTTTTTTTTATCTTCGTTCCAACAAATAATAGAACATGACAACCATAAATACACTTCATTCTTTATTTCTAAAATATCCAGTAGTTTCTACGGATACTAGAAAAATAGCACCTAATAGCATTTTCTTTGCTTTAAGAGGAGAAAATTTCGATGCCAACACTTTTACAAAAGAAGCATTAGAAAAAGGAGCAAAATATGTTGTAATTGACAATAAAGACTATTTCATTGACGAACGCACTTTACTAG
>RXJZ01000233.1 GCA_003963025.1 Flavobacteriaceae bacterium | reverse complement strand
TCTTGCTCCATCTTGAACAGTTACAAGATAAATACCAGATTGAACATTGTTTAATTGTAAATTTTCATTAAATAATCCATTATTATTGTAGGATTTATTAAAGATTTCTCTTCCTCTAACATCATGAATATTCACTTTAATATCATTTCCTGAGTTAGAACTAAATTGAATGTTAAAACTACCATTATTTGGGTTAGGATAAAGAACCAAATCATTAATCTGATTGGTATTTATACTTAACGGCTGAGTTGTACAAAAATTTAAACCCCAACTATTTAATGTTCCACCATCGCCTGAATATCCATCAACAACAGTAAGTGTCCATGTACCTGTAGAATTTTGCCCATTAAAAGTTGACAAAGCTTGTGAAGGAACAACTACTCCTGATAATGAAGGATTTCCAGTACCACAAATAACGGCCGAACCAGAATCATCTATAGTTACATTCATATTATCATTATCACCACATGGTTCAACTAATAAATTTACAATAGTACCCAATGGACTAGTTAATCTAATTGTTAAATCTTCAATATAAGTATGTGTAATATTTAAATTAACATTTAAATCTGTAATTACAACACCTGATGCAACGTTCAAAGTAGAAGTTATAGTATTTGCACCAGTACCCGCAATTGTTTTTGGAACATCAGTACTTGCTGTTAAAGCACAATTTGTTTGCCCTGTTTTAAAATTATAAGTAGCACTAAAAACTCCTTCGCAACCAGCATTTTTAGGCTTAACCCTCCAATAATAAATAGTTGCATCTGACAAACCATTTAAAGCATAGCTAGTCCCTACAATATTACCACTATAAACAATTGACGCGAATGCTGCATCAGTTGCTACTTGAATATCATAAGATGTTGCAGCACCATTTGCTGGCCAACTTAAAGTTAAGTTTGTAAATTGATTAATTGTATTATTAGCTGGTGCTGATAAATTTTGAGTTCCAAAATTATTACTCAATAAATCTAAATAAAATGGAGCTGTTTTTACAATGGCGCCAGATGTTGCAGTTACTATAATATTATAAAACCCTGCAACTGCTCCTGCGGTATTAGTAATTGACATCGTTACACTTCCATCTGTATTTGTTGATGTTGGTGAAAAAGATACCGTTGTTCCTGCAGGATTACCAGTAGCCGTAAAAATAGTTGTTCCGGTAAAACCGCCCAAAGCTTTATAATCAATTGTATAATTAATAGTTGCCCCTTGACAAATGGATTTATTTTGCTCTCCTTCAATTCCATTAAATGATATTGCCATTGTATTTGCAGGCGCTGTTATTGTGAAATTAGTATTTGAAACATCGAAGAATATATTATCCCAACCTTTCACCATTATTCTATTAGTTGTTCCTAGAATATTTGGTACAGTAACTATTTCCGAACCATCATTAGGAACTTTACTAGCTAATAAAATTGGAAATGTTGTGCCTCCATTAGTAGACAAGTATATATCAACAAATTTTGCATTAACACCATTTGAATCAGTTCCTGCAACATTCCATGTAACATTTTGATTTGTTCCTGCTTGCCAAGACACTAGACTATTAGGAGCATTTACGATAAAAGGTCCTGCAACACCATCAACGGTAACCTTCATTAAATCAGTAGCAGTTTGGCCGATTCCAGAATTATTATCTCTAACAGTTAATGAGAAATTTAAGTCTCTTGCTACAGAAGGGCAAACCTCCCATGTATTTGCGGTAGCCCCTGATAATACCGTTGTCATATTAGGCAAATATCGAACTGGAGAAGATGTACCCCAAATAGATCTGAACATTGGACCAGCTACTCTAGAAGCAATTGGAGCTAATGATGTGCTTGGATTTTGTGGGTCATTTTGTTCCCATGTGTAGGTAAGAGGGTCTCCTTCAGGATCGGATCCTTGACCTACCAACATAAAGGCTGTAGATTTAGGTATTACATAATCTCTACCAGCATTTGCTGTAGGTGGATTATTTGTTAAATTAGTTATTGGCAAAGTAGGTTGACTAATCCCAAATTTAACGTTTTCCATAATGTCTCTTATGTTTACATATCCAAAATATGAGTCACTATTACTTTGCACGTTAGCAGGACAAATACCAGCATAAGCCATAATAGTTGATCCTGAACCTGGTTCAACTTCTGTAGTACCACTTCCTGAACGACAATTCGAACTACTTTGGGTGTGATATCCTCCAAATTGATGCCCCATTTCATGAGCTACATAATCAATATCAAAAGCATCTCCTGTTGGATTTGAACGACCTGTCATACCAGTTCCTTTATGAAAACCTCCATTAGGATTTGTACTTGGACTACAAACACAACCTATACAACCAGCATTTCCTCCACCTGAAGTGTTAAAGTTATGACCTATGTCATAATTATTGAATCCAACGTTGGTATCAATTGTAACTCCTGTTTGGACATTATATTCACCACTCCAAGGATCTGAACCTGTTGCACCCAAATAAATTACAGCATCATTATTAGCAACAAAAATCATTGTGATTGCAAGATCGTTCTCATAAACACCATTAACACGTGTCATAGTAATCGCCATTTGAGCTTGGATTCTTGATTTTTGTGTTGCTAAAGGATCTAGAGAATTACCACGAAATAAATTCCCATATTCAGCTGTACATGATTGTGCTAATCTGTAGGTTCTTAGTTTTTTATCATCTGTATCTGATCTGAATGTAGAAAAAGCTCTACGATCATTTTCTAAAGATGGGAAGTGAACATCATTATTAGTTAAACATTCAAATGTTTGTCCGTCACTAACTAAACTTGCTCTATTATAAACAATATAATTTTGTGCATCTTCAGTATATGGATCAATAAAAGCTGTACTTTTACCAGCTGATAATGTCATACTATGCAATCCAAATTCAGTAACTGAAAATCTTGCGGTTGCTGTAACATCGTCAACTCCTTTACCAACATAAGATTTAATTGTTGGAAATTTAGCAGCCAATTCAGGTTCCATAATTGGAGTTTCTAGTACTCTAAATTGTTCTAGCTTACCTTCTGCGTTAGGTAACTGAATAACAATGTTTGATTGTCTGTGTGTAAATTGCCCTCTTATTGGGGCATTTCTCAATTTTTCTTTAAGAGCTACAATGTCTAATTTCCATAATGTATACTCTTGAGGGAAAGAAGCTCTTCTCACTTTAGGAGAACTTTCAATTTCTTTCTCTGACAAGGGACTCCACATAGTTTTATTCTGTGAATAACCATTGTTCATTAAAAAAATCACAAGAAAAAATAATAGTAAATTTTTTTTCATTTTTAGGTTAAATTTAAGGTTAATGAGCAAATCTATAAAAAAAACAAACAATCAAACATTTTTTTAAAAAAAAACACTTGTTTTTTTTTAAAAACCATATGAATAAATAAATTTCATATATTGAATTCTTACAAAGAAAAACAATAAAAAAATAATAGATTTTGTTTTTTTGTAAAACAAATGTAACTTGCGTTATTATTCTAACTGAATTTATTATGAAAAAAATTACTTTTAATTTATTTTCTTTTTTATTTCTAACTTTAACTACCTCTGTTTGTTTTGGACAAAATATCAAAGAAAAAAAAGCTCAACAATTTGGGAGACAAATTGAAGTCCCTAGCCAAGAAAGAACCCCAAGTGGACATATTAGATGTTACACTTCAGAAAATGAAACATTCTTAAAGTCAACAAATCCTCAAAGAGAATCCATTTTAGAATTTGAAAATTGGCTTTCTCCACTAATTGATCAAATCAGAGCTGACAGAGCAGCTGGAAGAAACATTCAAGCTGTA
>RXJZ01000236.1 GCA_003963025.1 Flavobacteriaceae bacterium | reverse complement strand
TACCTGTGATTGTATTGTTAGATTTGTTCTCGGGTGTAACAGGATTTAGTCTTTTTGGAGGAAATATTGCCCATTTTGCCCATGTAGGTGGTGCATTAATTGGTTTTATTATGATGTGGTATTGGAAGAAAAATCAATTCAATCAAAATCGTTGGGACAGATAGATTTCAGAAAATAGAAATCAGAATATAGAGAAAAGAAATGAACATTTTAGACGATTTAAAACTACAATACAAAACAGGTGGCATGGTGCAAAAGTTGATCTTTTGGAACATTGGTTGCTTTCTGTTGTCTTTGTTATTTTTTTACAGTTTTTCAATTGGAACATTTAATATTCCAAATTGGATTGCTTTGTCGTCTGATTTAGATACGTTCATTAGAACACTATGGACATTAGTTTCCTTCAATTTTTTCCATCACGGAGTTTTTCATTTGATTTTTAATTTGATAGTTCTTCATTTTTCAGGAAGGTTGTTTTCAACTTATTTTACTGATAAGCAAATGTTAGGAGTCTATCTTTTAGGAGGTGTTTTCTCTGGAATTATATTTGTACTTTCTTATATTCTAATTGGGAAATCAGGTTTGCTAGTTGGAGCTAGTGGTGCTATTATGGCAATTTTGCTTAGCGTTACGACTTATGCACCCTTTATGTTGTTGCGTATTCCATTGATTGGAATTGTGAAGCTATGGCATGTCACATTTGTTATTTTATTACTCGATTTGATTCAATTGCCATTAGACAATACAGGCGGACATATAGCGCATTTAGGTGGTGCACTTTTTGGTTTTCTTTACGTTAAGTTATTACAATCGGGAACCGATTTAAGTAAAGGAATTTTGTTTGTTTTAGATTTCTTTGCGAATCTTTCTAAACCAAAGAAAAAAACACCTTTTAAAAAGGTGCATCGCAATACAACCAAAAAAACTGTAAATTCGTTTTCAGAAAAAGATATTATACAAAAACAGATTGATGATATTTTAGATAAAATCAGTAAATCGGGTTATGATAGTTTAACAAAAGAGGAAAAGGAATTTCTTTTTAAAGCAGGAAAATAATGCCAAAACAATCTTGGTTTAGTAGAATTATGTTTTTTTTTAATACGGTGCTTACTGTATTGACTTTTCTTGCCTATTCATTACCTTTCTTAGCACCAAAAGCTTTTCCTTTTTTAAGTGTATTGTCGCTAATTCTTCCCTTCTTTTTGATTTTGAATTTCTTCTTTTTTGTTTTTTGGTTGTTACAACTAAAACGACAAATGTTACTTTCAGGATTAGTATTGTTGCTTGGAATTACCTTTATTAATCGTTTTTATAAATTTTCGGAAACCAATCTTCAAGTAGAAGATGGCGACTTTACTTTAATGAGTTATAATGTCCGACTTTTTAATTTGTATGAATGGCTTCCTCAAGGTGATGTTCCCGAACAAATTTCAAAATTAATTGATGAAAAGCATCCTGATATCTTGTGTTTACAAGAGTTTTCGCCTAACGATAAAGTGTCAGTAAAAAAATATCCACACAGTTTTGTAAAGTTGTATGGAGGTAAAAATAAGTATGGTCAGGCCATATATTCTAATTATAAAATGATTGAAAAAGGGGAAATTCAATTTCCTAATTCAAGCAATAATGTTATTTATGCAGATATTTTAAAGGGAAGGGATACGTTACGAATTTACAGCATGCACTTGCAATCTATTAAGATTAGTACCGATATACATGAAGATCTTAATCAAGAAAAATCAAAGTTTATTTTTATGCGAATTAGTGAAGCGTTTAAGCTTCAGCAGCAACAAGCAGAAATTATTAAAAAACACTTTGATGCGTGTAACTATCCAAAAATTATCTGTGGTGATTTGAATAATAGTGCTTTCTCTTATGTATATAGAACGGTGAAAGGGGATATGAAAGATGCTTTCGAACAAGCTGGAACAGGTTTTGGAAAGTCGTATAATTTTAAATATTATCCAGCCAGAATTGATTATGTTTTTGTTGAAAATAATATCGAGGTGAAAGAATTTACTTCTCTAGATTCTTTTGTTCAAAGCGATCATTTTCCACAATTAACAAGATTGAATTTAGTTCAAAAAACAGAAGAATAATTTAAATCTTTTGATTTTTCAAATAATCCACAGCGTATCTTCCTTCATTAAAAAGTAAATCCAAAATACTCAAATTATTGATAAATCCATGTTTTTCATTAAAAACTTGCGTGTATTCTTCCATTTGAGTAGTATCTTTTTTTCCGTTTGCTAAATGTCTGAAATCTTTATAATCAGGAACTTCATGAAAAAATTCAGTAGTTTTTTGAGGTTGAATGTTAATTCCTAATGAATCGTTTACCAATTCAAAAATTTCTAAATTCAAATCCATTAAAAATTCATGTCTTTTTTCGAATAACGGACGAAAATCATCTTCAAAATATTCAAAAAAAGGCGAAGTTCTGTATGCGGCTTCTAACGATTTAAAGTGATTTTTCTGCCATCCAAAATCGTTTTCAATACGAACATCTTTATATTTCTGGTGCTTGTCTTTGGAGTGTTTTACAGGAATATTTAACAATTGAACTCCGTTTGGACTATAAATGTACATCCTGTTTCTATTCGTTTGTTTTTGGAAATTATCTTCCATTTCAAACGTAACAGATTCTGATTGAATCATAGCAACGTAATGACTAATCGATGGGAAATAAGTAGGATGTATAAGAATGTTGTTCATGATAAATATTGTTTTAAAAACACGAATTTCACTAATTATCACATATTAAATTGTGCTAATTAGTGAAATTTAGGATACTAATATAATTAAGCTTCTTCTTTGTTTTTCTTTTTCTTTCTAAAATAATCAAAAGCAAAATAAGCGGCTAATGCGATTAAGAAATATTGGAAATACGATTTTGGTTGACCATCACCACTAACTGTAGTGAATAATCTGTCCCAACGAATGCTCCAGTTTTTAATACCATCATTAATACCATCAATGCTCATCCAAATGAAAATTGGTTTTCCAACGATATGGTCTGCAGGAACAAATCCCCAGTAACGTGAGTCTAGCGAGTTATGACGGTTATCTCCCATCATCCAATAATAATTTTGTTTAAAGGTATAAGAAGTCGCAACCTGACCGTTAATACGGATTTCATCACCATTTACTTTTAAATCATTTCCTTCATACTCACCAATTATCTTTTTATAAAGAGGTAAGTTTTCTTTATTTAGGGCAACTGTTTTTCCTGCTTCAGGAATGTAAATTGGTCCTAAGTTATCTACGTTCCAATCTTTAGTTCCTGGGAAAATAGATTTATCCGTTTCTTTATGAATAATACGTTCAACTTTGGTAAGTCCCGGAATATTTTTCAATCTGTCAACAGAAGCTTGTGGTAAAGCACTAAAAATTAAAGTGTCTTTTGCTATTTGACCAAAAGCGTCAGTTATGTTAAGTTCTTTTTTTATGTAATCTAAATCCACTGGGGTTTTACCATCCCAAGCTACTTTATATGAATACTGCGGTTTTGCTCTTTCAGGAAGAATCGATTCTTTTCCGTTAATAAAAATGATACCCTCTTTAATTTCTATTTTATCACCAGGAATAGCCGTACAGCGTTTTACGTAGTTGGTTTTTTTATCGATAGGCTTGTCATATCTTTTATCGGCCGCTTTGTACATGTGAAACAAAGTATCTGCAGGCCAGTTAAACACCACAATATCATTACGTTCAATTTTTTGTAATGCAGGAAAACGGAAATAAGGTAATGAAGGTTTTGCTAAATATGATTTTGTTTTAATAATTGGTAAAGTATCATGAACCATTGGCGCTGCAATAGGTGTCATAGGTGTTCTGGCTCCATAATGGAATTTACTTACAAATAAAAAGTCGCCTACCAATAACGATTTTTCTAATGATGAGGTTGGAATTGTATAGGGTTGAATAAAATACGTATGGACTAAAGTTGCAACAACAATAGCAAACGATAATGAACCTAAAGTATCCATAGTTTTGTTAGGTGCAGTCAAATCACGATTCGCGTGATAAGTGGTTTCTTGTGTGTAATTTACATAAGCGATGTAAAACCCTAAGGTAACTACTCCTAAAACCATATCAACAGTTGATTTTTTACCGAAAGTTCTTAAGGTTTCAATCCAAATGATTGGAAATAAAAATAAATTGATAACCGGAATAAAAAGTAGTAAAATCCACCATTTTGGACGGTTGATGATTTGCATTAATACAATTCCGTTGTAAACTGGAACAAATGATTCCCATGCTTTTCTACCTGCTTTTACATATAATTTCCAAGTTCCGATTCCGTGAATTACTTGAACTAATAAGATAAAGATTAACCAACCTGATATTTCCATTTTTAATATCGTTTACTTGTTAAATTTTATAATTGTTTTATTTTGAGGTTAAACCCAAAACATCTTTCATGTTAAAAATCCCTTTTTTACCAACTAACCACTCGGCTGCAACTACAGCTCCTAAGGCAAAACCTTCTCTGCTGTGTGCCGTGTGCTTAATTTCGATTTGGTCTACTTCACTGTCATAGAAAATACTATGAGTTCCAGGAACATTTTCGATACGTTTTGCTTCAATATGAATTTCATTGCTTATTGGAGTTTCTAATGTCCAATTTGCATAATCCGAATGTTTTATAACACCTTCTGCTAATGTAATGGCAGTTCCACTTGGAGCATCTAATTTTTGAGTGTGATGAATTTCTTCCATTGAAACGTTGTATTGCTTCAAGTTAGCCATCATTTTGGCTAAATATTCATTCAATTCAAAAAACACATTTACACCTAAACTAAAATTAGAAGCATAAATAAAACTACCGTTTTTTGCTTCGCACAATTGTGCCATTTTCGGGTAATCTACTAACCAACCTGTAGTTCCTGAAATAACAGGAATTGCGTTATTTAAACATTCAGAAATATTTTTAACTGCGCTATCTGGAACACTAAAGTCGATAGCAACATCAGCATTTAATAATCCTTCGAATGTGTTATTTTGATCTTTTTTTAATACGATTTCATGACCTCGTTCTAAAGCTATTCTTTCAATAACTTTTCCCATTTTTCCGTATCCTAAAAGTGCAATTTTCATAATAGTTAGTTGTTAGGTTTGATATTATGTTACCTAATATTTTGTTAAAAACTGTACGTTAATGTCATACCATAGTTGAATTTATAATCCATTTGATTTTGATTCATGTCAGGTTTTAACGAAAGATTATCATTAACATTAAATTGCATTAAATGGGCATCAATATTTGCGTCAACAATGTTTAAAATATAAATTCCAGCGGTTATTAAAGCCGATAAATCTCTATTTCTTTGATGAAATTTTTGAGCACGAATTAATCTATCATTGTCTAATCCACCATAAATAGGATGATTAGGGTTTGAAGTACCATCTAATCTTCTTTTATATTCGTCTCTATAATCATGGTATTTGTTTTGATTCCAAGTATAGGAATATATACCCAATCCAAGTCCAATATAAGCTAAAGGTATTTTCCAGTATTTTTTGTTATAAGCTTGTCCAAGTCCTGGAACTAAAGCCGAATAAAAAGCCGCTCTAGCAGGACGATTAGGGTCAATAACAGCTTTAACTGTATCTTGTGTTATTAATGTCATTTCCTCTTGCGCTCTTCCTTTAAAACTTATAAAAAGACAAGTCAAAATAAATATGTAGTGTAGCTTTCTCACTAAGAATTGATTAGTTTCAAGATACGATTAAAGTCTTCTTCAGAGTGAAATGGAATCGTTATTTTACCTTTTCCGTTACCCGCTACTTTAACGTCAACTTTTGTTCCGAAATAGTTAGAAAACGCTTTTTTCTCTTCCTCTTTTACGTCAAATGAGTTACCTTTTGCAGGTTTAGCCGTTTTTGGTTTTAAACTATCTTGGTAATTTTTTACCAAAGCTTCTGTCTCTCTAACAGAAAGATTTTGCGTTACTACTTTGTGATAAATATCGCTTTGAACATCGTGATTATCAATGTTAATCAACGCTCTTCCGTGTCCCATCGAAATAAAACCATCTCGCATTCCTGTTTGGATGATTGGGTCTAATTTCAATAAGCGTAAATAATTGGTAATTGTAGAACGTTTTTTACCAACGCGCTCACTCAATTCTTCTTGAGTCAGGTTGATTTCATCGATTAATCTTTGATATGAAATGGCTACCTCAATAGGATCTAAGTCATGACGTTGAATGTTTTCCACCAAAGCCATAACCAATGATTCATTATCATTAGCCAAACGAATGTATGCCGGAACCGTTTTTAATCCGATTAATTTAGAAGCTCGCAAACGACGTTCTCCCGAAATCAATTGGTATTTATTGAACTCTAATTTTCTAACAGTAATAGGTTGAATTACGCCTAATTCTTTAATCGATTTGGCTAATTCTTGTAAGGTTTCTTCGTTGAAATTCGTTCTTGGTTGAAATGGATTAATTTCAATCGATTCGATATCTAATTCAATAATATTTCCTACAACTTTATCTGCGTTTTTATCCTCAACCGATTTAATGTCGTTTTCCGGATCTTTCAATAAAGCCGATAATCCTCTTCCTAAGGCTTGTTTTTTTACCGCTTTTGTCATCTTACTCTATTATTGATTTTTCTTAATAATTTCTTCTGCTAAGTTCAAATAATTAGAAGCACCTTTACTCGTAGCGTCATAATTAATGATACTTTCTCCAAAACTTGGAGCTTCACTTAATTTGATATTTCTCTGAATTACCGTTTCAAAAACCATATCGTTAAAGTGTTTTTGAACTTCTTCAACCACTTGGTTTGATAAACGTAAACGAGAATCGTACATAGTTAACAATAATCCTTCAATATCTAAATTCGGATTGTGTATTTTTTGCACACTTTTAATCGTGTTTAATAATTTTCCTAAACCTTCTAAGGCAAAATATTCACACTGAATTGGAATAACTACACTATCAGCAGCAGTTAAGGCATTCAATGTTAGCAATCCTAATGAAGGAGCACAATCAATTAAAATATA
>RXJZ01000127.1 GCA_003963025.1 Flavobacteriaceae bacterium | reverse complement strand
AAGCATCCACTTGGTCTAAAAAAGCATTTTCATGTTCGTTATTATTCGCTCGGTCTAACCAATAAATAGCATCATTTCGTATGGCTGAATTTTGTGTCAATTTCGCCGCATTTCCTATTCCGGCTGCTTTTAGTAAATTTTGTTCTTTTAGTTCAAATAACCTTTTTACCAAGTGTTGCGCCAATTCCTCCGATACAAAATGTTCTACAATACCTACTTTCGAATCCAAATAACTCGAAATTAAGGTTTCAAAACAATCTTCCATTTTATTTACGTTGTAAAATATCGTACAAAGATATCATTTCCTTTTTTAATTTGGGCGTTCCCACAAGGGTCGGGCTGTACGGTACAATCTTTATTTATAAAATTTAGCAATTTTACAAATAAAGGATTTCCTCTTCCATCCCTAACGCGAACCTCGTTTCCAATTAAAATTAGTATTTTTACAAAAACCTTTCAGCATGCAACATCTTTTAAAAGTTTCAGAAAACACACAGCTTTCTTGGCGCAATTTAAGTATTCAAGATCGAATTTCTTTTCTGCCACAATTAGCTCAACTACTTTTAGAAAATAAAGAAGCATATGCAACCTGTATCACCACTGAAATGCACAAACCCATTTCACAAGCCATTTCTGAGGTTGAAAAATGTGCTCTTCTATGCAATTACTATCATGAAAATGCCGAAACCTTTTTAGCTACAAAAAATATACATACCGAAGCTTCTGAAAGTTTTGTTACCAACGAACCTTTAGGAGTTATTTTAGGCGTAATGCCATGGAATTTTCCGTTTTGGCAAGTATTCCGATTTGCGGTTCCAACACTTATCGCCGGAAATACCGTTGTAGTTAAACATGCAAGCAATGTTCCAAAGTCTGCCGAATTAATTCAAGCAATTTTTGAGCAAGCAAGTTTTCCAAAAGGTTGTTATCAAGATTTGCCAATTCCAAGTAGCGAAGTAGCGAATATCATTGCAAATCCAATTATTAAAGCCGTTTCATTAACCGGAAGCGAACAAGCAGGAATTGCAGTTGCTACAGAAGCTGGAAAACATTTAAAAAAATGTGTTTTAGAATTAGGTGGAAGCAATGCCTTCATCATTTTAGAAGACGCTAATCTAGAAAAAGCAGTTGCAACAGCTGTAAACGCCCGAATGCAAAATGCAGGCCAAAGTTGTATTGCAGCTAAGCGATTTTTAGTTCACGAAAATATTGCAGAAGAGTTTATCGATAAATTCAAAGTTGCCATTCAAAACTTAAAAACTGGAAATCCGTTAGATAAAGAAACCCAAATTGGGTCGCTAGCACGTGTTGATTTAGCCGAGGAATTAGAAGTTCAAGTTCAAAAATCTATTGAAATGGGAGCTAAGCTAATCGTTGGTGGAAATAGAAAAGATGCTTTCTATGAACCTACAATTTTGACCCATGTAATCACAGAAATGCCTGTTTTCAATGAAGAAACATTCGGACCAGTTGCTGCCATCATAACTTTTAAAACCATTGAAGAAGCCATCAAATTAAGCAATCAATCAAAATTTGGTTTAGGGGTTTCTATCTTTACCCAAGACATTGATTTCATTAAAACCAAGATTTCATCCTTTAACGAAGGTGCTGTTTTCATCAATGAAATGGTAAAATCCGATCCAAGATTACCTTTTGGAGGAATTAAAAAATCAGGCTACGGAAGAGAATTAGCCGAAGACGGCATCAAAGAATTTGTGAATGTAAAAACAGTTGTAATTAATACTTTTTAATTTAGAGGTTTCCCCTCCTTTGGAGGGGTGCCTGAAAGGCGGGGTGGTTTTTATGTTGAATCAAAAACGCAATAAATGCAAGAAGAAATCTTAACATCAATTCATAATATTCCAATAAAGAGAAATTTTGTTTTAAATTTACCTTATAATGCTTCTTTAAAAAGTAGAGCAAAAGCACTCAGAAAAGCTGGAAATTTTTCCGAATTTGTGTTCTGGAAAGAAGTAAGAAATAAATCCTTTTGGAATATCGATTTTGACAGACAAAGAATCATTGGCAATTATATTGTTGATTTTTATGTTAAAGCACTTGGTTTAGTTGTTGAAATTGATGGTGAGATTCATAATTTTCAAGAAGAATATGATGAGAAAAGAGAAACGTATCTTAATGAATTAGGCTTAAAAGTTTTCAGAATTTCAACAACAAAAATGTTATTTGACACTGAAAATGTCATGAAAGATTTAGAACAATTTATTATTACCGAATATAAAGTTAATAAATAACCACCCCGCCCAAGGGCATCCCTCCAAAGGAGGGGAAAAACAAAATAATTATGAAAAAACTAACCATCTTTCTCCTAGCAGCTCTAACTTTCTCCTGCAAACCTTGCGAAGAAAAGCTTCAATCAGAAAAACATAACATCACTACTATTTTAGATAATTGGCATAAAGCGGCTGCAGCAGCAAATTATGAAACGTATTTTGGAGCGATGTCAGAGGAATCCATTTTCATCGGAACAGATGCCACGGAAAATTGGAACAAAAAACAATTTCAAGCGTTTGCAAAACCTTATTTCGATAAAGGAAAAGCATGGAATTTCAAAGCAATCGAACGCAATATCTATTTTAGCGAAAATGGGAAAATGGTTTGGTTTGATGAATTATTAAGTACGCAAATGAAAATTTGTCGCGGTTCAGGTGTTTTGGTTCAAAAAAATGGGCAGTGGAAAATTAAACACTATGTACTTTCGATGACGGTTCCAAATGACAATGTGGATGAAGTTGTAAAAATAAAATCGGTAATAGAAGATAAAATTCTTTCCGAAAAGAAGTAAAAATAAACATAAGTAATAGTTAATCCCAAGATAATTTGTCTTGGGATTTTTTATGTCCAAATGTTAAAAATTTAATTTTTTTCTGTTTGAGAAAACCAATGAGAAATTGTTTACGTAAATGCAACTAAACAAAAATCTCAAACGTCATGAAAATAAATAGAAAAATCAAAATTGCTTTAGGAAGCATCTTCGGAATATTCCTGATTTTATTTGTGGTTTTAGTAGTTCACATCGCAACTGCAAAACCTTTAGTCGTAGATAACGCTACTTTACAAATTAGTCGAATTGACTTCAAAGAACCTATAGATTCACTCAAAGCAAAAGAAATTCATCGCAATTTAAAATCCATTCCAGGAGTAAAAACCGATAGATTGAACAAAGAAACTGGTGTTTTAGTATTCTTTCACGACATCAAGGTTGCAGATTCAAAAACTATTTACAATAAGCTTATGGCTATGGGTAATTATAAAGCAGAGCGTTTTGTACTTCCAAAAGAATTAGAAAATAAAACTGCTTGTCCAGTGATGAATGAAGATAGCTTTAGCTATAAGTTTTCAAGAGGAATTCAACGAATTTTTAATTAATTTCTAAATACTATTACTATGAAAAATTTTTCAAAATTAGCCTTAATGGCTTTGTTTATTGCGTCGGGAAGTTTGTTTACATCATGTAGTGATGATGATTCAGCAAAGCCAAAATCTCTATATGCAAAATTAGGTGGTACTACTATGGTAGCTGATCCAAACAATCCTGGACAAATGATTGAGCAGGGGCGTTTAAGCTATCGTTCTGTGGTGGATTCAACCATTACTTTAATTGTTTCTGACATTGTGGTAGGAGCAGAAGGAAACTTAGGGCAACATTTTGCACCAGTAATTTCAGAAGCTTTAAGTGGAAATACTACAAATGTTGCGATTTTAAGTGATAATTTAACCGATTTCTTCTCAGCAAATACAGGGGGAGGTGCTACAAATACTTATACAGGATTGAATATGGTGGCAGCACATGACCCAGCACAAAATCCTCGTATGGGGAAAAAATCTAACGATGCTGAATATGATAAATTTATAGGATATGTTGGAGCAGCAGCTGGTTTAAACGGCGTTACAGATCCTGCTTTAATAGGTGAAGTCGTTGCTGTATTGGAATCATTGAGAGCTCCTATAGTTCAGGAGTAAGTTTGTTTTTTGTTTTAATGGAAAACGCCCCGAGTAATCGAGGCGTTTTTTTATTTGTTATAAATATGTTCGTTTAAGTTTTTGAACATATCTACGGTCATATTTTCTAAATCAAAATCGTTTTTCCAACCCCAATCTTCTCTTGCCGAAGTATCATCAATGCTTGCTGGCCAACTATCTGCAATTTTCTGGCGGAAATCAGGTTCGTAGCTCAATTCGAAATTTGGATAATGTTTTTTGATTTCTTTTCCAATTTGTTTCGGAGTAAAACTCATGGCTGCTAAATTGTAAGCAGAACGAATTTTTACTTGTTCCGCTGGAGCTTGCATAATTCCTATTGTTGCTTTAATCGCATCATCCATATACATCATTGGTAATTCTGAATTCTCAGATAAGAAACTCGTAAATTTCCCATCGGTAATTGCTTTATGATAAATATCTACTGCGTAATCTGTAGTTCCGCCACCTGCTTCGGTACTCCAACTAATTAAACCGGGATAACGAATGCTTCTTACGTCTACACCATATTGTTTATGATAGTATTCGCACCATCTTTCTCCTGTTTGTTTCGAAATTCCATAAACCGTTGAAGGTTCCATAACGGTATATTGAGGTGTATTGTGTCTAGGAGTTGTAGGTCCAAAAACCGCAATACTCGAAGGCCAAAAAATCTTTTTAATTTTTCCTGCTTTGGCTAAATTTAAAACATGAAACAACGAATTCATATTCAAATCCCAAGCAAAAGCCGGATTTTTCTCAGCGGTAGCCGAAAGCAATGCCGCCATTAAATACACATCAGTAATTTGATATTTCTCAAGTAAATGCTCAATTTGATTATAATCAAGAGCGTTTACCACTTCAAAAATTCCGTTATTAACTACATCATTTTCTAATTTTCTGATATCTGATGCGATAACGTTATTAACTCCGTAGGTAGCTCTAAGTTTTGCTGTAAGCTCGGTGCCAATTTGACCACAAGCACCAATTATTAAAATTTTCGTATCCATTTTGTTGTGTAAATGAGGTAACAAATATAGTATTTTACCGTTATTTTGTCGATGGATTTTTGTGATATTTTTACAAATTGCAACCAAAATTTAAATATTTAATAAATTAACATCTTTTAAATGGTTTTTCTTAATTGATTAACAAATTTGGTGTTAAGATAATATTAGAAAAAATGCAGCATTCGGCAAACATTTGTACCTTTGCTTTTTAATTTATCCGAATGAAAGTTTTCTTATGTAGTTTATCGCTTTTCGTTTTAACCTTGATTTCATGTGAAAATGAAAATCAGCAACTAGAAGCCCAAAAAGTAGCTCAAAAAAACGAAGCTGTTTTTAAGAACATTTCGAAAATGTGGAAATTTAATTTTCCAACGCCTAGACCTGAAGTAGCAGCTACTTTAGGCAGATGGAACGAGTGGCGTCAATTTGAAATCGAAATGCGTCAAAAACCACAATCTACTTTGTCTGCTTTTCAGATGAAAACTAAAAATTTATCAAAAAAAGCTGATACTTTGGTCTTGACAGTTCCTTACGAATATAAAAAACCTCAGATTTTAAGTAGAATTACAACCTTAAATACCAAGTTAAAATCGCTTGAGACTTTCATGAATTTAAGAGTAATTCCAGAACAACGAATCGCCAAATTAATTCCAGAAATTAACGAAGAAATCAAAGGTTTATACAAACAATGGGATGAAATCATCATCAAAAAAGCAATTCCAAAAGAAATTGGAGAAGAATTGATGTTGCAAGCTTTGGATACAACAAGAAATGCGAATCCAGACGAAATGCGAAAGAAGATGGAAATTTCAGATAAAAAATAAAGAAAGTTTTGAGCAAGTCCGACATCATAACCATTTACGATAAGTCACCCAAAATTGCCTTTTTAGAAAGTACATTCGCAGCACGCCAAAAGTCTCAAATGACGGGTTTGGTCGGCTCGTCATTCTCTTTTGTGGCAAATTCGTTGTTTAAAAAATCGGAACTTCCGTTCCTGATTTTATTCAGCAATAAAGAAGAAGCGGCGTATTATTTGAACGATTTAGAGCAATTAATTAATACCGAAGACGTTCTTTTTTACCCAAGTTCGTACAGAAGACCTTACCAAATTGAAGAAACGGATAACGCTAATGTTCTTTTACGTGCTGAGGTTTTAAACCGAATTAATTCCCGCAAAAAACCAGCGATTATTGTTTCCTACGCCGAAGCGATTTTCGAGAAAGTGGTTACCCGAAAGGAATTAGAGAAGAACACCTTGAAATTGTCGGTTGGCGATAATTTGTCTATCGATTTTATTAACGAAACTTTATTTGAGTACAATTTCAAACGTGTTGATTTTGTTACCGAACCGGGCGAATTTTCGGTTCGTGGCGGAATTATTGACGTGTTTTCGTTTTCCAATGACAATCCGTACCGAATTGAATTTTTCGGCAACGAAGTTGATAGCATCCGAAGTTTTGATGTGGAAACCCAATTGTCAGTTGAAAAGCTGAAAAAGATTTCCATCATTCCCAATGTCGAAAATAAATTACTACAAGAAAACCGCGAAAGTTTCTTAGATTACATCAACGAAAAAACGGTTTTAGTCATTCAAAATACCGAATTATTAGGACAACAATTGGATAAATTATTCGACAAAGCCAATGAAGCTTTCGAGAAATTATCCAAAGATATTCAACACGCAAAACCCGAAGAATTATTCTTAAATCAAAAGCAGTTTTTAAAACGTGCTCTGGATTTTTCGGTAATTGAATTGCACAATCAAGCGGTTTTTAAAATTGACAAAAAAGTGGAATTTCACTTTCAGCCGCAACCGTCTTTCAACAAACAATTCGATTTGTTATTGAATAATTTGAGTGAAAATCATTTCAACGGTTACAAAAATTATTTGTGTTGTTCCAATGAAAATCAAGCAAGTCGTTTTCATGATATTTTTGAAGATATTGATGAAGCCAATTCGGAAAGTATTCGCAAGCAATATAAAACGATGGTGTTGCCTTTGTTTGAAGGTTTCATCGATGAAGAAAATCAAATTGCGTGTTATACCGATCATCAAATTTTTGAGCGTTATCATAAGTTTTCCATCAAAAATGGTTATTCGAAAAAGCAAACCATAACGTTAAAAGAACTGACTTCCTTGTCGGTGGGCGATTATGTAACGCACATCGATCACGGAATTGGAAAATTCGGAGGCTTGCAGAAAATTCAAGTCGAAGGCAAGACGCAAGAAGCCATAAAATTGGTGTATGCCGATAACGATATTGTGTATGTGAGCATTCATTCGCTACATAAAATCTCAAAATATAATGGGAAAGATGGCGCGCCTCCAAAGATTTACAAATTAGGAAGCAACGCTTGGAAAACCCTAAAACAAAAAACAAAAGCACGTGTAAAACATATTGCGTTCAACTTAATTCAGTTGTATGCGAAGCGAAGATTAGACAAAGGTTTTCAGTTTGCACCCGATAGTTATTTGCAAAAAGAATTAGAAAGTTCGTTCATTTACGAAGATACGCCCGACCAAATTACCGCAACAGCCGACGTAAAAGCGGATATGGAAAACGAACGCCCAATGGACCGATTAGTCTGTGGTGATGTAGGTTTCGGAAAAACAGAAGTCGCGATTCGTGCTGCTTTTAAAGCGGTGGATAATGGAAAACAAGTAGCCGTTTTGGTTCCAACCACCATTTTAGCGTATCAGCATTACCGAACATTTTCTGAACGTTTGAAAGATATGCCGGTTACCGTAAGTTACGTGAACCGATTTAGAACAGCGAAACAAAAAGCCGATACACTTCAAAAATTACAAGAAGGAAAAGTCGATATTTTAATTGGAACCCATCAATTGGTCAATAAAAATGTCGTGTTTAAAGATTTAGGTTTGTTGATTATCGACGAAGAACAAAAGTTCGGTGTCAACGTAAAAGATAAATTGAAAACGATTGCTACGAATGTCGATACTTTAACATTGACCGCTACTCCGATTCCGAGAACGTTGCAGTTTTCGTTGATGGCGGCACGCGATTTATCGGTAATTACAACGCCTCCGCCAAATCGTTATCCGATTGAAACGCAAGTTATTCGTTTTAATGAAGAAGTCATTCGTGATGCAGTTTCGTATGAAATTCAGCGTGGTGGACAAGTCTATTTCATCAATAACCGAATTGAAAACATCAAAGAAGTTGCTGGAATGATTCAACGCTTGGTGCCAGGAGCAAAAGTCGGCATCGGTCACGGTCAAATGGATGGAAAAAAATTAGAAGAATTGATGTTGGCTTTCATGGAAGGTGAATTTGACGTTTTGGTCGCAACTACCATTATCGAAAGCGGTTTAGATGTGCCGAATGCGAATACAATTTTCATCAATAATGCTAATAATTTCGGATTGTCTGATTTGCACCAAATGCGTGGTCGTGTGGGAAGAAGTAATAAAAAAGCGTTTTGTTATTTCATTACGCCACCTTATTCGATGATGACGGGTGAAGCGCAAAAACGTATTACTGCTTTGGAACAATTTAGTGAATTAGGAAGTGGTTTCAACATTGCGATGAAAGATTTGGAAATTCGTGGTGCGGGTGATTTATTAGGTGGTGAACAAAGTGGTTTTATCAACGAAATTGGTTTTGATACCTACCAAAAAATCATGAACGAAGCCATTGAAGAGTTGAAAGAAAACGAATTCAAAGATTTATACCAAGAAGAAAACGACATCGAAACCAAAGAATTTGTCAAAGACATTCAAATTGATACCGATTTCGAATTGTTGTTCCCAGATGAATACATCAACAACATTACCGAGCGTTTGAATTTATACAACGAGTTGAGCCAAATTAAAGACGAAGCCACCTTACAACAATTTGAACAAAAACTAATTGACCGATTTGGTGCGTTACCAAAACCAGCGATTGCGTTACTAAATAGTGTGCGTATTAAATGGAAAGCTACCGCCATGGGAATTGAACGTTTGATGATGAAACAAGGTAAAATGATTGGTTATTTCATCGGCGACCAACAAAGTGATTTTTACCAAAGTAACCGTTTTATGAAAGTGCTACAATTTGCGCAACGCAACGGCAACGTGTGTAAAATAAAAGAAAAAGAAACCAAAAACGGCTTACGTTTATTACTGACTTTTGATAATGTGAAAAGTGTAAATAAAGCGTTGGAGTTGTTGGAGGGGATTTAGAAGTTTTTAAAAAGGATATAATGTTTGAAAATCTAAATAATTCAAAAAAAATAAAAGTAATAACTTACGTTTGCTTGGCGTTTATTTCACTTTTTATTGTAGCATCATTTGGTCAATATTATCAGATGAAGTTAAACTTTCAAAATCCATTAATTCCTGAATATTTAGTAAAAATGGCTACTAATCCATATTTAGAAAAAGGAATTATTATGATTTTAGGGGTTATAGGCGTTTTCGGGTTATTAAACTTTAAAAAGAATTTTTATGCACTTTTAATAGCAATTGGAATAGTCTTATTTTACGTCTTTTCAAAGCATTATATTGGAGGTTGGCATACTCAAATATAGCGCAATTTAAGACCTGACAGGTTTCAAAAACCTGTCAGGTCTTAAATTTTACCCAAACAATTCACTCACCACATCTTCAATCTTTGCTACTAAAACAATTTTGATTCCGGTGTTTTTCAACGAAATTTTGTTGTGTTTGGAAACAAAAATGGTGGTAAATCCTAATTTTTCGGCTTCTTGAATGCGTTGTTCAATGCGGTTAACGGGTCTAATTTCGCCTGAAAGCCCTACTTCTCCTGCAAAGCAAAACCCCGACCGCTCGGATATCTCACCGCAACGATAGCGCAATTTAAGACCTGACAGGTTTTGAAACATGTCAGGTCTTCTGGTAATAGCAATAAAGTTTGTAGTTGTTGGAGGGGATTTGATTTTGTTAGATTTGTTTTTATTTACTTTGTGGGCACGGAATGCAATTCCGCGCTATAGGCATTTAACTCAGTGATATCGGAGATATAAAAATTTGTATATTTGTTTTGTTGTTACTTTTGGGCAGGGAATGCAATCCTCTTTAATCTATTAACGTTAAATTCTATCTTTAAATTAAAAAAAATATTATTTATGAAGTTTAATTTGTTTAGTTTATTGTTTTTAATATTTATCACAAATTCTTGTACATAAGATAAGACTCTTGATAATGTTACAATTAATGATGATTTTTTTTACTTTCAAACCGCAAATGGTAAAGAAGTTAAGTGTATACTAACTTATAATAATAAGTTCAATTATAAAGATATTTCAAATGATCATTTAAAAAAAATAATTATTGATAGTAATTCTGAAATAAAAAGTGACTTAAATGTTCCTAGTAGTTTTGTACCTGTTGAATATATTATTGATGTTGATTCTGATAATTCTGCTAAAATAAAACTTTCATTCAAGTCTTTGAATTCAGAAGGAAAGGAAGTATATGATTTAAAACAAACATTGCTTGCGCCTGTTTATGAAGAAAGACCGATTAATTAAAAAATACTGACCCGACCGATCGGATATCTCACCGCAACGATATTACTCTCAAAGACAAAAAAAGTAATTAATCAATTAAAATATTTCTTATATTTGTGTTCTAATTTACTAAAAATGAGTGTTCAAACCGAAAAATCGCTAGTGATTGATTTACTTCAAAACATCAATGATATTTCACTTTTAAAGAAAGTGAAGGCATTTGTTTTGACAGAACTTAGCCCATCTGATTTAACGCAAGAACAAAAAAACGAGTTAGACAAAAGACTTGATGCTCATAAAAATCAGAACGATAGTAATTCAGATGCTTTTGCATTTTTAGATGAATTAAAATCGAAATATGAGTTATAAGAAACTCGTAATTAAATCTACTGCGGCAATTGAAATAGAAGAAGTGATTGCCTATTATGCCGCAATCAATATCACTTTAGCAACAAAACTTGAAAAAGAAATCAGGAGTTCTTTTCTAAAAATTGCTAAAAATCCAGAAAGTTTTCAGATTCGTTATAAAACTATTCGTGTCATTTGGTTAAAAAAGTTTCCTTACGGTGTTTATTATCTTTTTGATTCTGACGAAGTATATATTATGGCTTTTTGGAGTTCAAGAGAAGATGTTCCAGCCAAAATAAAAAAGCGATTTTAAAAACCCTACCACTCGGATATCTCACCGCAACGATAGCGCGGAATTGCATTCCGTGCCCACAAAGTAAATAAAATACAACATTGTAATTGACAAAGTTTTTTTATATTTGAATATAAATTACACGCCATGTCAACAAAATACAAAGCCACCACAACGGAAGACGCTTACTTTATTACCATAACAACTGTAGGTTGGATCGATGTTTTTACACGATTAAATCAAAAATATATTATCACTGATTCTCTAAAGCATTGCCAGCAAAACAAAGGATTAGAAATTTATGCATATTGCATCATGAGCAATCACATTCATTTGTTTTGCAAAGCAACGAATGGTTTTATATTGTCAGATGTGATAAGAGATTTCAAAAAATTTACTTCCAAAAAAATCATCCAAACCATAATTGATGAACCTGAAAGTAGAAGAGAATGGTTGTTGGAGTATTTTCAAAAAGCATGTGCACATTTAAAACGAGAACAACAATATAAAGTGTGGCAAGACGGTTATCATGCAGAACATATTTACAGCAATTCATTTATAAAACAAAAGATTGATTATATTCACAATAATCCTGTGAAAGATAAAATTGTTACGCTACCTGAAGATTATTATTTTAGTTCTGCTAGAAATTATGCTGGTTTAGAGAATGAATTGGAGATCGTTTTGTTAGATTTGTTTTGAAGTGGATTGCGGGCACGGAATGCAATTCCGCGCTATCGACTATAGTGTATAAATTTAACTTTGGATAAAACATCTACCCAAACAACTCACTCACCACATCTTCAATCTTTGCCACTAAAACAATTTTAATTCCAGTATTTTTCAAAGAAATTTTGTTGTGTTTGGAAACAAAAATGGTGGTAAATCCTAGTTTTTCTGCTTCTTGAATGCGTTGTTCAATGCGGTTAACCGGTCTAATTTCTCCTGAAAGTCCTACTTCTCCGGCAAAGCAAAAACCTTCTGCAATGGCAATGTCTTCGTTGGAAGATAAAATAGCAGCTACAACCGCTAAATCAATCGCAGTGTCTTCTACTGAAATTCCTCCTGTTACATTAAGGAAAACGTCTTTGGTGCCTAATCTAAAACCTGCGCGTTTTTCTAAAACGGCTAAAATCATGTTTAAGCGTTTGGCGTTGTAACCTGTGGTGCTGCGTTGTGGTGTTCCGTAAACTGCGGTGCTTACTAACGCTTGAATTTCAATCATCAACGGACGCATACCTTCTAAAGTCGTGGCAATAGCAGTTCCTGAAAGTTGTTCGTCTTTGTGCGAAATCAAAATTTCAGATGGATTGTCTACTTCGCGTAAGCCTGAACCTTGCATTTCGTAAATCCCTAATTCGGCAGTAGAACCAAAACGGTTTTTTAACGAACGTAAAATGCGGTACACGTGATTTCGATCGCCTTCAAATTGTAAAACGGTATCGACCATATGTTCCAAAATCTTCGGTCCTGCGATAGTTCCGTCTTTGGTAATGTGTCCAATTAAAAGTACGGGCGTATTGGTTTCTTTAGCGAATTTTATCAACTCGGCCGTACATTCTCTAATTTGAGAAATACTTCCTGCCGACGATTCAATATAATCCGTATGTAAGGTTTGAATCGAATCGATAATCACAATATCGGGTTCAATTTCTAAAATTTGACGGAAGATATTTTGGGTTTTGGTTTCGGTTAAAATGTAGCAATTATCGCCATTAGAAGTAATGCGTTCGGCACGCATTTTAATCTGTTTTTGGCTTTCTTCACCCGAAACGTAAAGGGTTTTGTAGGGTAATTTTAAAGCAATTTGCAAGAGCAACGTACTTTTTCCAATTCCTGGTTCGCCGCCTAACAATGTTAGTGAACCCGGAACCAATCCGCCACCCAAAACCCGATTCAACTCGTTATCTGTTGTGTTCAATCGGATTTCTTGTGCGGTGTCTATTTCTTTTACAAGTAAAGGTTTTGTAACTGCTTTTGAAGTAGCCGTTGTGGTTTTCCAAGCTACTTTTTCTTCTTTTTGAACCAATTCTTCTACAATGGTATTCCATTCTTTGCAAGCATTACATTGTCCTTGCCATTTTGAATATTGGGTGCCACAGTTTTGGCAAAAGAAAGCCGTTTTTACTTTACTCATTTTGTTTTATTCTGTTTTTTCTGTTGGTTGATTCGTTGGTGTTTCTGCAGGTGCATCTTCTGTAGGTTCATCAGGTTTTCCTTTTAAGGCTTCTGCACGATTCATCATGAAGTCTTTTGTGATTTCACGAACCGCCTCTTGTGTAAATGCTTTTTGATAGCTTTTTATTGCTTTTTTGTAATTTCCTGTTTTTTCAAAATATAGCGCTTCATGATAGGTGCCTAATGTTGTTTTTGGATAATGTTTGTTAGCAAAATCACTTAATGGCATCAATTCATTGTATGCTTTATTTTTAAGAATGGCTGCTTCAATAGCTTTGAAATCACTTAGCCTAGGTTTAATTTTAAAACCAAAACGTTTTTCTAATTCGTCGTATTTTGCAATCAAATAATCGGTATAGCCTGCATCTAATTTTAAAATTTTATCTTGAAATTCTACCATTGAAATCGGTTGGTATCCATCAAAAACGAAGTAAATAGCATTTGGAACTGCTTTAGCTACTAACGAATAATGTGAAGCTCCTTTGAAAGCATCGTTTTGATATTTAAAAGTAGCATTTGGAATTACTTTGATATTGGCATCTAATTCTGCTGCTTTTTCGTTGATTTCTTTTAAATCACCTTCACCTGTTGCTTGATAGTAAAAAAGAGGTTTTGTTATTTTAGTCAAACGTTCTGCTACGCGTTTTTCCATTTCTGGAGCCATTTCTGGAGCTAACGAAATGTAGGCGTTGAAAACTGGATTGTCTTTGTATAAATAAAAGTTTAAAAAACCGGCAGTAGTGTCGTGTCCAGCAATAATTCGAAAAGGAAGCGTTCGGTATTTTTTATCTACATAGGGATATAATTCTTGTCCAATAAATTCAAAAAAATTAGCGCCTGAACCTGATGGAAATCCAGCTTCATCAAATTCACTATCTGCAAATCGTGTTTCGCCATAATTTTGATTTACAGCGATGATAATCATTTCGGGCAAATCGTCCCAATAAGCACCATATTTTAAAATGCCTTCAAAAGGATCTAATAAATATTCGCCATCTAAAACTAATAAAGTAGGGTATTTTTTTTCGGGACTTGATTCATAGGAAGCAGGTGTAACCACTGTAAAAGTTCGATTTCCTAATTTTTTAGACTGGATGGTTTCGGGGGTACGTTGAGCAAATAAGCCTGTCGTTACCATTAAAGTAATAAGGAAAAGTTTAATTTTCATTTTAAATAGTTTGGTTAAATAGATTAGCAATTTACTAATTTATTTTTTATTTAAAACAGGTAAAAGTAAATAAGATAATAAACCTAAAAAGATGGTTAAAAGTGTTTGAGAAACCCAGATTAAATATCCAAAAGCAGTTCCAATTCCTTCCGAAATTCCGTACAGACTTAAAATAGAAGCTACCGCTAAAGGGTAAGCACCTAAGCCGCCATTTGTGAATCCTACAGCTATTGTTCCGAAAATAAAACCCATAACCACTACATCAAAACTAATGTCAGCCGTTTCAGGTAAGGCAAAAATGGTTACATAAAACATTGCTAAGTAAGAAAACCAAATAAAGAAGGAATGAAAAATATACTTCCATTTGTCTTTCATTTTTAAGATGCTTTGCATTCCTTCGATTAATCCTGAAAGTTTTTGTTTTAGTTTTAAAATGATTTTCCATTCGGCATAAATCCAGACCAAAACAAAAATAATAAATACAACAAATCCAAAAATTCCTGCCCAAATTAAAGTCTCAAATTTTACCCCATTATTAACTAGATATTGGTAAATGGTGTCAAATTGCAAAACAAAACCAATTGCTACAAAAAGTAAAAAAATCAACATGTCTACAATTCGTTCCGCTACTATAGTTCCAAATGCTTTATCAAAAGGGACATCTTCATATTTTTTTAACAAAGCGGCTCTTGATACTTCACCAGAGCGAGGAATGGTTAAATTGACCAAATAAGAGACACAAACCGTAAAAAAATCGTTGTGAAATTTAGTATGATAACCTAAGTGTTGTAAAGCAAATTTCCAACGATAAGCACGAGACCAAAATCCGAAAAGTGCTATAAAAAGTGATAAATAAATATAAAAATAATCTGCTTTTATGAAGCTGATTTTAATTTTTTCTAATTCATCTGGTGAAAGTGTAGTATACTGATAATAAATAATTCCTAACCCAATCAATAAAGGGATAGTTAGACTTAAAAATTTTCGGATACTAGCTTTCAAACTATGTTAAAGAATTATCTTTCTCGTTAGGAAAAACTAATGTAGGTTTGAATTTTTTAGCTTCTTCAAAGTCCATAATTCCGTATGAAATGATAATAACTATATCACCACGGTGAACTTTACGAGCTGCAGGTCCGTTTAAAGTAATTTCACCTGTGTTTCTAGGCCCTTTGATAGCATACGTTTCTAATCGTTCTCCATTATTGATGTTAACGATTTGTACTTTTTCACCTTCAATAATATTAGAAGCTTCCATTAGTGCTTCATCGATGGTGATACTTCCTATGTAATTCAAATCGGCACCTGTTACGGTTACTCTATGAATTTTCGATTTTACTACTTGAATTTGCATGTTGCAAAGGTAATTAATTTAGTGAAATATTATCAATTAATCGAATATTCTCGATAAAAATAGCAATAAAACCACGGTATTTTTTATTGGATTCTTTTTCAGAAACGGGTAAAAGAGTAGTTTCTTCTGCTATTTCAAAATATTCTAATTCAAATTCAGCATGTTTTTTCAATTCGTCTTCTACGTATTTTGTTGTTTCTTCAGCAGAATGAGTTTGGAAAAAATCTTTAGCACTGTTTAAAATTTGATAAATTACAGCAGCTTTTTCTCTAGCAGCATCTGATAGTCTTTCGTTGCGAGAACTCATAGCCAAACCATTTGCTTCACGATGAATTGGGCAACCAATAACTTCAACTGGAATGTTGTGTTTGGAAACTAATTTTTTCACAATTTGTAGTTGCTGAAAATCTTTCTCACCAAAATAAGCTTTGTTCGGTTGAACAATTTCAAACAATCTTTTTACGATTGTACCTACGCCATCAAAATGTCCTGGTCGGTGTTTGCCTTCCATTTGATTTTCTAAACCATCGTAATTGAAACTTTCAGAAACGGTGTTTCCTTCATAAATATCGGCTACTTCTGGAGCATAAACGATGATGTTGTTGCTTAAATCTTGCATGATTTGCACATCGCGTTCCAGAGTTCTTGGATATTTATCTAAATCTTCAGCGTTGTTAAATTGCGTTGGATTTACAAAAATACTCATCACTGTTACATCGTTTTCAGAAAGCGATTTTTTAAGTAACGATAGGTGTCCTTGATGTAATGCTCCCATTGTAGGAACAAATCCAATAGATTTATTTTGTTTGATTAATGGGCTTAAAAAAGCACTTAAATCGGACTTTTTGTTAAAAATGAGCATTTATATATTGATTAAATCAGGTGCAAACTTACTATTTTAGTGGATAAATCCATAAAATTTTGTAATTTTGCAAGGTTTTTTAAAACAATAATTAACTAGAATACATTATGGAAGACAAGAGGATATTGTATGTATCATCTGAAGTGGTGCCTTATTTAGCTGAAAACGAAGTGTCGTTACAATCGTATGAAATGCCGAAAATGATTAATGATTTAGGTGGTCAAATACGAATTTTTATGCCTAGATATGGTAATATTAATGAAAGAAGACACCAATTGCATGAAGTTATTCGTTTATCAGGAATGAATTTGGTGGTGAATGATATGGATATGCCTCTTATTATTAAAGTAGCTTCAATTCCAAAAGAAAGAATACAAGTTTATTTTATTGATAACGACGAATATTTCAAAAGAAAAGCAACCTTTACTGACGAAGAAGGAGTTTTATATCCAGATAATGATGAAAGAGCTATTTTCTTTGCAAAAGGTGTTGTAGAGACAGTTAAGAAATTAAACTGGGTACCAGATGTGATTCATGTTCATGGTTGGATGGCAGCCATGTTGCCTATCTATCTTAAACATTACTATAAAGATGAGGGTATTTTTGCTGAAACAAAAATTGTTACTTCGGTATACGAACAAGGATTTGAGGGGCAATTAGATAAAGAGTTTATTAATAAAATTTTATTTGATAATATTAGTAAAGAGGCTGTTTCTGATTTAGAAAATCCTACTTATGAAAATTTGATGAAAGTTGCAATTGCACATTCAGATGCTGTTGTTGCTGGCTCTGAGGAATTGGCTCCAACTTTAACAAAATATATAGAAAGTTCCAACAAACCTTTTTTACCTTTCGCCTCAAAAGAAACAATTAAAGAAGTTTATACTTCATTTATAAAGAATCAGTTATTATAAAAGGATTTATCCGCTATGAAAAA
>RXJZ01000029.1 GCA_003963025.1 Flavobacteriaceae bacterium | reverse complement strand
TGGCGATATGCATCCTGTGTATCAATTCCTAACACAGAAAGCTAAAAATGGATTACAGGACAGTGAAGTAGAATGGAACTTCCAAAAATACTTAATCAATGAAAACGGTGAATTAGCAAAAGTAGTGTCACCAAGAACATTACCTACAGATGCTGAAATCGTAAATTGGATTGAAGGGAAATAGTTAATAATTAGCGTTCAATATATAGTGTTCAGTTTATTCTTTTTTAGAATACTGAACACTTTTTTTATAATATCTTCTGAACAAAAACAGAATGCAACCATCGGTTAAATTTAAAGCCTGATTCTTTAATAAAACCAACTTCTTCAAAGCCAAATTTCTTATGAAAATCGATGCTGTTGGTGTTTTCAGAATCGATAACTCCAATCATTGTGTGCAGGTTTTGTTGTTTAGCTCTTTCTATTAATTCGGTCAATAGTAATTTCCCGATACCTTTTCCAATAACATTTTTATTCGCATAAACGGAATGTTCTACCGTGAATTTATACGCTTCTCTAAAACGAAATTCGCTATAATAGCCGAAGCCTACAACTTCATTATTCATTTTGGCTACAATTACAGGAAAACCTTTCTGAAGTTTTTCTTCAAAAATAGCTTCTTGTGTGGTTAAAGTTCGAACGTTGTAATCGTACAAAGCAGTCGAATTCAAAATAGCATCGTTAATGATGTCTAAAATGGCTGGGCAATCTTGTTTTTGATAGTCTCTAATTTTTATCTCCATTTGGCAAAGAAATTACGAAGTAAAAGTACTAAAAACCTTTTCAACTTCGTAACTTTGTAGTTCAGTTATTTTTTAAAATGATGTATCCAAAAATTCCTTTAGCGCAAAGCATTATAGAGATTTGCCAACAAGAAGGAGTCCAACATATCGTAATTTCACCAGGTTCGCGCAATGCTCCTTTGACGATTGGATTTACTAATAATCCGTTTTTCAAATGTTACAGTATTGCTGACGAGCGTTGTGCTGCATTTTTTGCTTTGGGAATTGCCCAACAAATTCAAAAACCCGTTGTTGTGGTTTGTACTTCGGGTTCGGCTTTACTGAATTATTATCCTGCAATAGCTGAGGCTTTTTACAGCCAAATTCCGTTGATAGTTATTTCAGCCGATAGACCACAAAACAAAATTGATATTGGTGATGGACAAACCATTCGTCAGGAAAATGTTTTTGCGAATCACAGTTTATACAATGCCAATTTAAGAGAAGCGATTTCGGTTGAAAACAACAATCACATTCAAATGGCTTTGCATGTTGCGGTTACCCAAAAAGGACCAGTTCACATCAATGCGCCTTTTGAAGAACCTTTGTACGAAACCGTTTATGAATTGCAAGTACAACCAGAAATTATAGATTTTAATACCAAAATTAAGTCTTTTTCATTAGGAAATTCAATTATAGAAACTTGGAACAAAGCGACTAAGAAATTGATTTTAGTAGGAGAGTTGTTTCCAAATTCAGTAGAGCAAAAATATTTGGATGTTTTAGCGAATGACCCAAGTGTGGTGGTGTTAACCGAAAAAACATCTAATTTACATCACCTAACATTCATTGATCAGATTGATACTTTGATTACACCTTTCACGGATGAAGATTTTAAATATTTTCAACCTGAAATTCTTTTGACTTTTGGTGGAATGGTAGTTTCGAAACGTATTAAAGTGTTTTTACGAAAGTACAAACCAGCACATCATTGGCATGTGGATGAGTTAAGAGCTTATGATACTTTTGGAGCGCTTACCAATCATTTTGAAACTAAAATTAATATTTTTTTGAGTAAGTTATTGATGGAGAATACTATTCAAAGTTCTTATAAATCAAGTATTGCTTCAATTTGGAAAGATAGAGTAGCGAAACATAAAGAATATACTGCAAAAATTCCGTTTTCAGATTTTAAAGTGTTCGATTTTATTTGCCAAAATCTGCCAAAGAATATTCAGTTGCAAGTTAGTAATAGTTCGGCCATACGTTATTTGCAATTGTTTGATTTAGAAAAAAGTATACAAGTATTTTGTAATCGTGGTACGAGTGGAATTGATGGTAGTACTTCAACAGCTATTGGAGCTGCATCTGCGACAAATTTATCAACAATCTTGATTACTGGAGATATCAGTTTTTTATACGATAGCAACGCTTTGTGGAACAATTATATTCCAAAAAACTTCAAAATCATTTTATTAAACAATAGCGGTGGTGGTATTTTCAGAATTCTACCTGGACATCAAGAAACGGTAACGTTCAATACGTATTTTGAAACGTCTCATCAATTAAATGCTTCTCATTTAGCCAAAATGTATAATTTAGAGTATTTTGAAGCGAATGATCAACCTTCATTAGAAGAACAATATAAAGTATTCTTAAACCAAAATGAAAAACCAAGTATTCTAGAAATTTTCACACCAGAAAAAGAGAATAATGTAATTTTGTTAGAATTTTTTAGAAGTTTGAAATAGTGTTTTGGGTTTATTCTATTCCTTTTTATTTGGATTAAAATCAATCATCCATTCGATACCGTATTTGTCTCTAAACATGCCAAAATAAGAACCCCAAGGACTATCACTCATTGGATATTCGACAGTGCCACCAGCTGAAAGTCCGTTGAATAAATGGTCTGCTTCTTCTTTATTTACTGCACTAACGGAAATCTTGGAACGATTTTCATTTTCATTTACGCGTCCCATACTTTCAGGCACATCATTTCCCATTAAAACGTTGTTGCCAATTGGCAATGCAATGTGCATGATTTTGTTGGCTTCGTTTTCTGGAACCTGAAATTCTTCACTTGCCAAATCTTTGAAACGCATAATTTGAGCAAACTCACCACCAAATACCGATTGATAAAAACGAAACGCTTCCTCGGCATTGCCGTTGAAATTGATGTGTGGATTGATTTGTGCCATGTTTTGTTTTTTTATGTTTGAGATGAATTTATATTATTGAGATGGATTATTTAAAATCCTATTAACTTAATTTTTTTTCGCTTAATAATTTTACCCTCGAAATAATACTCAATTCTTCTTCTATCAATATTGATTTTTATTTTGTCTGTATTCTCAGGAATTTTAAATATCACATGTGGACCAGTATAACTTAGTTCGAATTCTGAATTAAAATTAGTAACTATTAGTTGAGCATTGCCATTAAAATCAGTGGTTGTTTCGTTTAAATTTCCTTCTTTTTTTTCAACTATATTTCCTCCAGCTAATGGGTAATCTTTTTCATAGTAAACTTCAAAATATACGGTCTTTGATTTTGTTTGTGAAAATGAATTTATAAAAATAAATATGAAAATTAAAGTTAAGAAGTTTTTCATTTTTTGTAAGTTTTTAGAGTAGTCTAAATTAATAAATTCAATTTAAAGCATATTCAAGAGCATTAATTTTGTCTCTCAAAAATAAAAAAATAATCTCAAACTTCTTAAACAAAAAATCCTCAATTACTTGAGGATTTCGTTTACTTTTTATTTTTACCAGAGTTAAACTTAAAACGTTCTACAGGACTTTCTGGTTTTTGTTTTTTAGTAGAAGGTTTACCCTGTCCAAAAGGTTTTTTATCGGTTGCCGTTTTCGGTTTGAACGGCTTTTTTGTGTCGATTTTTTTGGCTTCTTTTTGGATTGCGGTTTTGTTTTTGGCGATTTGGTCCAAAACGTCCTTTGGGTTTTTCGGGTCTTCTTTTGTGCCACGTAAGTAAATCACTAAACCGTTTAGAAAATTGCGTAATAATTGATCGCCACATTCCATGTAATTCGGATGGTCTTCACTTCTAAATATATTACCTAGCTCACCTTTAGAGACTCTGAAATTC
>RXJZ01000039.1 GCA_003963025.1 Flavobacteriaceae bacterium | reverse complement strand
GTAGAAGACTTGAAAAAATTAACTTTCATTGATAGCGAAGAATATTTAAACAAAGCCTTAAAAGAAGGAAAATCAATCTTAGCTGAAGGAGCGCAAGGTTCTTTATTGGATGTTGATTTTGGGACTTATCCTTTTGTAACTTCTTCAAACACAACAGCTGCTGGAGCTTGTACTGGTTTAGGAATTGCTCCTAATAAAGTAAAAGACGTTTTCGGAATTTTCAAAGCGTACACAACTCGTGTTGGTAGCGGACCTTTCCCAACAGAAGATTTCGAAGAAGCTGGACAAACAATGGCAAAAGTAGGAAACGAATTTGGTTCTGTTACTGGACGTGCGCGTCGTTGTGGTTGGTTGGATTTAGTGGCTTTAAAATATGCCGTACAAGTAAATGGTGTAACACAATTATACATGATGAAAGGCGATGTGCTTTCTGGATTTGACACGTTACAAGTTTGTACAGGTTACAACTACAAAGGACAAAAGATTCAACATTTACCATACAACATCGAACCTGAAAATGTAACACCAATTTTCACCGAAATGAAAGGTTGGAAAGCAGATTTAACAGGAATGACAACATATGATGAATTGCCACAAGAATTAAAAACTTACATCGAATTTATTGAGAAAGAAGTTGAAGTTCCAATTAAAGTAATCTCAGTTGGACCAGACAGAAAACAAACGATAACAAAATAATCACTTAAAAACGCTTTCAATTGAAAGCGTTTTTTTTATGCTCTTAAATGATAAAATATTCTTAATTATCAGTCGTTTTTAGAGTTTTTACTTAAATTTGGCTCAAAATAAATCCGACTTGAAAAACACATTTTTTTATATCGCCTTTTTACTTCTTACGGTTACCTTTTCGGTAGCGCAGGAGAAGAAAAAAATCATTATTGAAAATTCCGATTTCGTAGATATGAATCAGACCGAAATTCCTGGTGCTATTGTATTTACTGGGAATGTACGAATTGTTCACAATGGAGTTAGAATGTTTTGCAACAAAGCCTATCACTTTAAAGACGAAAATTACGTAAAAGCGTTTGGAAATGTTCAAATGAATCAAGGCGACAGCATCACCATGAACAGCCGTTATGCGGAATACAATGGAGATAAAGAATTTGCTTTTGCTACTGGAGATGTTGTAATGCGTTCACCAGAATCAACTTTAACTACTGACACGGTTTATTTCGACAAGAAAAACCAACAAGCATTTTACAATACTTACGGAACCATTCGTAATAAAGAAAACACCTTAAAAAGTAAATCGGGTCGTTATTATGTAGACCAAAAGAAATACAAATTTACTACTGCCGTTACCGTAACGAATCCTGAAAGCACCATTAAAACCAACAATCTAGATTATTACGAAAATTCAGGTCATGCCTATGTTTTTGGTCCTTCCACCATTACAAGTAAAGAAAATGTAATTTACACCGAAAACGGATTTTACGACACTACAAACGATGTTGGAAAACTTTCCAAAAATTCCAAAATTACCCTCGACAATAAGATAATAGAAGGTGATGATTTGTATTACGACAGAAAGAAAAATTATTCGAGAGGTATCAACAATGTAAAAATTACTGATACTATCAACAACGTAATCGCAACAGGTCATTACGCAGAATTATATAGAAACGCTGCAACCAAAAAAGACTCAATGATTTTAACCAAAAGAGCTTTAGTAAAAACATTGGTTGAAAAAGATACGATGTATATGCATGGCAAAAAAATCATTGTTTCAGGTCCGCAAGAAGATCGCGTAATTCGAGCTTTTAACAATGTTCGATTCTACAAAACCGACATGAGTGGAAAATGTGATTCATTATGGTCTAACAACAAATCAGAATTAACAAAACTAATTGGTAAACCGATACTTTGGAACAACGACAACCAAATGACAGGTGATGTTATGCATTTAATTGGCAACAATAAAACCGAACAATTAGATTCGTTAAAAGTACTCAATAACGCTTTCATCATCCAAAAAGACAGTCTTAGTAAAAATGGATACAATCAAATTAAAGGACAAAATTTGTATGGTAAATTTTTTGACAATAAGCTAAAAGAAGTTGATGTTGTAAAGAATGCCGAAGTTATTTATTACATGTACAACGATGCCAATGAGTTTATCGGAATCAACAAAACGGTTTGCAGTAAAATTAATTTGGAATTAGAAGCAAATAAAATCAATTCAATTACTTTCTTTACCAAAACCGATAGTCACATATATCCCGAAAGTGAATTTCCAGAAAATGCTCGAAAACTCAGAGGCTTCTTATGGCGTGGTGATGAGCGAATTTTAAGTAAAGACGATATTTTCCCTGAAGAAGAAATTGCTTTAGACGATAAAATTCAAATCGAAGCTAAAAAGAAAGCTATTGAATCGGAAAAGCCAATGGAAATTCAAAAAGAAACATTGGAATATGATTCTAAAAACAAAAAAGAAGAAAAGAAATCAGATAAAAAACTAGAAGTAAAAAAAGTAATGAGTAAAAAGTAATTAGTTAAATTTAACTTATCACTAATCACTTTTTACTAATCACTAAAAATATGATTGAAGATTTTTTTAAATACCAAGCACAAACCTCACCTCACCCATTAGCAATGGAAATTTCCCATGCTAAGGGTTCTTATATTTACGACACTGATGGCAATCCTTATTTAGATATGGTTGCCGGAGTTTCAGCAAACACTTTAGGGCATCAGCCACAGCGCGTAAATGATGCTATTAAAAAACAATTAGATACTTACTCTCATGTGATGGTGTATGGCGAATATGCCCAACATCCAGCAACAGAATTATGTAAGTTGTTAGCAGAACATTTGCCCTATCCACTTACGAAAACCTATTTGGTTAACTCAGGAACAGAAGCTATTGAAGGCGCTTTAAAATTAGCTCGAAGAGTTACAGGAAGAAGTCAATTAATCTCATGCCACAATGCATATCATGGTAACACCATGGGGAGTATGAGTGTGATGGGATTTGAAGAACGCAAGCAAATTTTTCGTCCGTTAATTCCTGATGTGGATTTTATCACGTTCAATAATGAAGCGGATTTAGAAAAAATCACTACCAAAACAGCAGGAGTTTTATTAGAAACGATTCAAGGTGGTGCTGGTTTTATTGAACCGCAAAACGATTTTCTTAAAAAAGTTCGACAACGTTGTAACGAAGTGGGCGCTATCATGATATTAGACGAAATCCAACCCGGATTTGGTCGTACAGGAAAACTTTTCGGATTTCAAAACTACGATGTTATTCCCGATGTGGTGGTTATGGGAAAAGGAATGGGTGGTGGAATGCCTGTTGGAGCTTTCACCGCTTCAGCAGAAATGATGGATTTACTAAGTCACGATCCAAAACTTGGACATATTACCACTTTTGGCGGACATCCTGTCATATCAGCAGCGAGTTTAGCAACGTTACAAGAAATAACGGAAACCAATTTAATGGAAGAAGCTTTAGAAAAAGAACAACTGTTCAAGAAGCTATTAGTGCATCCATTAATCAAGGAAATTCGCGGTCGAGGACTTATGCTAGCTGCGATGACCGATTCTCCTGAAATAACAAATGAAGTAATTCTTCGTTGTCATAAAAGAGGTGTTATTTTATTCTGGCTCCTTTTCGAAGGTTGCGCTGTTCGAATTACACCGCCATTAACCATTAGTAATGAAGAAATTACAAAAGGTTGTGGCATTATTATTGAGGTATTAAATGAGATAGAAAAAGAAATGAAGTAGGAAGATGGGAGTTAGAAGTTTTATCATTATTTTTCATTTTAGATTAAACTTGAATTTGCTTTACACAGAGATTCGCAGAGTTTTTTTTGATTTTGATTATGTAGATAAGAGATACACAGAGCGTTTCACTTATTAAATTTGGAAATTGATTTTTGACCTTGCTCTTGTACTTGTAAATTGTTAATTAAATTGTTTAAAACAATTCAAACCCCAAACCACTACCCCAATATAATTCCTTACTTTTAATAAGGATAAAATCATAAAACGAAGCGCTATGAATTTGAGTCACGAAGAAGAAGAAAACAGCTTGTCCTTATCTAAATTTGAATCGATGTTAAAAACCAACAAAGTTTTTTTCTTTGATTCAGAAGAGTTTGAAGATATTATTCTTCATTACATGGATACAGGTCGATTGAATTTGGCCAAAAAAGCGCTTAAATTAGGTTTAGAACAACATCCAAAATCTACTGGATTAAAATTAGTTCAAGTAGAAATGTTGGTTTATGAAGACAAACTCGATATTGCGGAAAAGTTACTGAACGAGTTGTACGCCATAGAACCAACTAACGAAGAAATCTACATTCAAAAAGCCAACATACATTCTAAAAGAGACGAACACGAAAAGGCTATTTCATATTTGAAAATTGCTTTGAAGTATACGGATGATTATGCTGATGTGTATTCTATGATTGGGATGGAATATCTTTTCATGGACAATTTAGAAATGGCGAAAGAAAATTTCATCAAATGTTTAGATGAAGACACAGAAGATTACTCTGCACTTTATAACGTGGTGTATTGTTTTGATTTCTTAGATCAAAATGAAGAAGCTATCGTTTATCTAAACCGATTCATTGACAGAAATCCCTATAGCGAAGTCGCTTGGCACCAATTAGGACGCCAATATTATGCGTTGAAAAACTATGAAAAAGCAGTTTGGGCTTTCGATTATGCTACTTTAATTGACGAAACTTTCTTAGGGGCATACATGGAGAAAGCTAAATCGTACGAAAAGCTAAAAAAATATCAAGAAGCAATTGATTGTTACAATATTACATTAGAATTGGACGATCCTTCTTCTTTTGTATTGCTTCGTGTAGCAAAATGTTACGAACGTTTAGGCAATACCGAATTTGCTCTAAATTACTACTTAAAAACAGTTCATGAAGATCCATTGTTAGACAAAGGTTGGATTGCAATTACTGATTTTTATATTCGTCAAAAAAACTTCCAAAAAGCGCTGTACTATGTTAACAAAGCGATTGGAATTGATGGAGACAACTCTTTATACTGGAAACGTTTTGCTGCGGTAAATAGTGCTTTACATTTCTTTGAAGAAGCAGAATACGGCTACCGAAAAGCGTTTGGATGTGGTGACATTAATCTAGATACTTTCACACTTTGGACGGATGTTTTACAATATTTAGGTGAATTTGAAACCGCTATCGAAATTCTTTTAGAGGCAAGTAGTGTTTTACCAGATGAATATGAAATCGAATACCGTTTGGCTGGATTGTATTTTCTTATGGACGATGTTACAAAAGGAAATCTTCATTTAATTAATGGAATGAAATTACAACCAAAACATCTAACTTTGTTCCAAGAATTATTCCCAGTAGTTTGGGAAAGAACGGAAGTTCAAAAAACGATTTCTAAATTTAAAAAATAGAGAATTAACAACCCTTAATCCATTCCAAAGTAGCGATGCTTTGGAATTTTTATTGCAATGAGAAAACTATTTCCCGATTATCTAATTATTACGCTTAAAGGCCTAGCCATGGGTGCTGCCGATGTTGTTCCTGGTGTTTCTGGTGGAACTATTGCTTTTATTTCTGGTATTTATCAAGAATTGATTGATAGCATTAATAATGTGAATCTTTCGGTATTAAAAACATTAAAAAAAGACGGATTAAAAGCAGCTTGGGAACAAGTAAACGGCAGTTTTTTATTGGCTTTATTATCTGGAATCGGAATCAGCATTTTGACTTTTTCTAAAGTGATAACCCATTTATTAGAAACCCAACCCATTTTAGTTTGGTCCTTTTTCTTTGGTTTAATTATTGCTAGTATAACTCTAATTTGGAAAGAAATTACGAGTTGGAAATTAGTGGATATTCTCTTTTTATTGATTGGAATTACCATTTCTTATTACATTACCATTGCAAGACCAGTGAGTTCTCCTGATAGTTATTGGTATTTATTTTTATCCGGATTTATTGCCATTATTGCCATGATTTTACCGGGAATTTCTGGCGCATTCATTTTGCTTTTAATGGGTTCGTATGAAACCGTAATTGGAACAATCAATACTTTCAGAGAAGGATTAACTTCAGCCAATTCAGAAATCTTAACACAAGCTTTATTAAAATTAGGTATTTTTGCGCTTGGCTGCATTATCGGATTAAAATCATTTTCTAAAGTATTACACTGGATGTTTGAACATCATAAAAACACTACATTAACTTTGTTAGTAGGTTTTATGGTTGGTTCGTTAAATAAAGTTTGGCCTTGGAAAGAGGTATTAGAAACTAGAATCAACAGCCATGGCGAAGTAGTACCTTATATTGACAAGAGTATTTTACCACAAAATTTTAATGGTGAACCCCAAATTGCCATGGCAATCGTATTAGCTATTTTAGGATTTGTATTGATTTTTGGAATGGAAAAAATGGCAAGTAAATTAGGTAAAAACTAAATTTGTAAAAAAATAACGTTCAAGTAACAATTTAAAACAAGACTCTGATTATATTTGATAGATTGTAATTTTAACTTAATACCAAATGAAAAAGAAAACAAAAAAACAGTTGAAATTTGGCTTAATTGGTCGAAACATAAGCTATTCTTTTTCAAAAAAATATTTCAATGAGAAGTTTGAAATTGGTCATTTCGACAATTGCGAATACAAAAATTACGACATTGAAAATATCAAAGAGTTTCCAAAAGTAATCACAGAAATTAAAGGTTTACGTGGTTTAAATGTTACTATTCCGTACAAAGAAGAGATTATTCCATATTTGGATAAATTATCAAAAACAGCTAAGAAAATTGGTGCTGTAAACTGTATTACGATTTCCAAAAAGAAAAAACTAAAAGGTTACAACACCGATTATCACGGATTCAAAAAATCGATACAACCCTTATTGAAAGAGCATCATAAAAAAGCATTAATTTTAGGAACGGGTGGCGCTAGTAAAGCCATTGCTTACGCTTTAAGAAGCTTGAAAATTGAATATGATTTTGTTTCTAGAACAGCTGATGAATTTCAATACAAATACGAAGAATTAGATGCTTCTATTTTTGAAGAGTACACTATTATCATCAACACTACTCCAGTAGGAACACATCCGAATGTAGACGATTGTCCGAATTTAGATTACAGTTTGTTTACCAAAAAACACATTGCTTACGACTTAATTTACAATCCAGAAGAAACTGCATTTTTAAAAAAGGCTAAAGCACAAGGCGCCGTGACGAAAAACGGTTACGAAATGTTGGTTTTACAGGCGGAAAAGGCTTGGAAGATTTGGAATGAGTAAGTAAGCACGCGGATGACACGGATTTTCAAGCGCGGATTATAGCTGATTTTCTTTTAAACACATAGACACATTAGAAAACTATGCGTTGATTTTAGGCGTTCACTTTGCATAGAAAACATTTAATTGTGCGTTTACTCTGAAACACACAAAACCAAAACTTCTACAAAAAATCAATCCCAAGAAAGCCTTTTGATGGCTATCTAACCCCGATAGGAGCGACACCTTGTATAGTGGATAGCGGGAAAATGGATGGCAAGGAAGCCCAAAACACTCGTTTCAAAGAAAATAAGTGATTAATTAGTCGATTTTTTTTGAATTTTCAAGGTGCTTTAGTATCTTCACACCTTATTTAGTAACCTTAAGCATTTACACAATGTCAGAAGCAACACATGATAACCTGCACAACGCAGATGGACAAGACCAAATGGAACAATTAGATGGTGTTACCATTATTAGTCAATCGGTATTAGAGGAAATAGACAATTCTAATGCAGAAGAAAGCGAAGATGATTCGATAAAAGAAAAGCACGAAATTCCAGTTTTGGATTACGATGCAATGTCGATGGAAGCCTTAACCGAGGAACTTGAAAAATTAGTTGAGAACGAAAAAGTAATGGCGATTAAAGACCATGTAGAAGGCATTAGAAAAGCTTTTTCGGACAAATACAATCATTTTATAGACGAGAAAAAAGAGGAATTCTTAGCTCAAAACAACGAAGAAGGTTTAGATTTTGAGTATCACTTTCCTTTAAAAAATAAGTTTGATGGCATTTACAATGCGTACAAAGCAAGTAAAGCCAAACACTTCAAACAATTACAAAACAATTTAGAACAGAATTTCGCGGTTCGTGAAAGCTTAATCGACGAGTTGAAAAACTTAATCGATTCAGGTGATTCGAGCATTAGCGATATGTTCAAAAAAGTAAACGAAATTCGTGAGCGTTGGAAAAATGCAGGTGCGATTCCAAGAGATAAATACAACATCTTGTGGAACAACTACCATTTTCACATGGAGCGTTTTTACGATATCATGCACTTAGACAAAGAAGCGCGTGATTTAGATTTGAAAAACAATTTAGAGCAAAAACAATTAATCATTGCTAAAGCCAAAGAATTGTTGAACGAAGCTGACGTAATGAAAGCCTTCCGTGAATTGCAATTGTTACACCGCGTTTGGAAAGAAGAAATTGGTCCAGTAGATCGTGAACACAGAGAAGCGATTTGGAACGAATTCAGCGAAATTACCAAACAAATGCACGATAAACGCGAAGCTTTATACGCTTTAGCAAGAGGAAAAGAAACTGAAAACTTAGCGATTAAAAACGAAATCATTTCGCAAATCATCGCTTTAGGAAACGAGAAAATCGATTCGCATAGTGGATGGCAAGCACAAATTCAGAAAATGGAAGCGTTGCGTGATGCGTTCTTTAAAGCAGGAAAAGTGCCAGCGGAAGTAACTGAGGAAACTTGGGCGAACTTTAAAAATGCGGTTCGTTCTTTTAATGCTAACAAAAACGTTTTTTATAAAGACATCAAACACGAGCAACACGAAAACTTAAATAAAAAGTTAGCCTTAGTTGAAAAAGCAAAATCGTTAAAAGAAAGCACCGATTTCGCTGCGACTACTCCAATTATGAAGAAAATTCAGGAAGATTGGAAGAAAATTGGACATGTGCCTCGTAAATATTCCGACAGCGTTTGGAAAGACTTTAAAGATGCGTGTAATGCGTATTTTGATAGAATGCACGAAGCTAGAAATGCAGAAACCAGTGAAGAAGTAGAAGCTTTTGAAAAGAAAAAAGCATTCTTAGAAGAGTTAAAATCATTCACTTTAACTGGTGAGCATAAAGCGGATTTAGACGCGATAAAAGCACACATTGCGACTTGGAAAACTTTTGGAAAAGTGCCTTTTAACAGAAGACACATTGAAGGAAAATTCAATAAGATTTTAGATGCATTGTTTGAAAAACTAAGCATGTCTAAAAAAGACACGGAAATGATGCGTTTTAGCAACCGTTTAGAGCAATTATCGGAAGGCGACGACCGCAGAGCTTTAGAACAAGAGCAATTCTTCATCAGAAAGAAAATCGACGAAGTACAAAGCGAAATTTTCCAGTTAGAAAACAACATTCAGTTTATTAGCAGTAGTTCGAAAGGTGAAAATCCTTTTATTAAAGAAGTTCAGAAAAATATTGAACGCCACAAAGACGACTTGAAATTGTGGAAAGAAAAGCTACAGCAAATTAAAAATATGTAAGATAGAATCCCGAGTTTAGGCTCGGGATTTTTTTTTTGATTGTTTAAAATTTAGTAAAAATATGCAGAAAAACTACAGCAATGGATTTCATAAGTTGTTTTAAATTGCGTTCAAAAATAACATAAATTATATGCTACTTAGTAGTTGTAAGAGATTTGCTTTGCACTAAGTAAGTAGAAAAACAAAGAATTAGATTTTTTATTACAGAAAATGGACTTTCAATATTACAAATCCAGTAAACACTAGAAAATAAAATTGAAAATGTACAGAAAATCTGTAACTGAAATAAAATAATACTTTGTAAGCTTGTAAAATAATTAGTAAAACAAAAACAACGTAAATTATGAAGAACAAATTCAAATCTCTCTCAATCTCTTTATTGATTGTATTTCTTTTAACAACTATAAGTTGTCAGGTAGAAGAAACTATAGTTGAAACCGAAAACATCAAAAATCAAAATGATTTACTCATTAAAAAAATATCTTTTAATGAAATTAACAACTCTATTGTTGTTGATAAAATAAATAAAACAAAAACGTTAACAAAAAGAACTGCTTCTGCTTCAAATAAAATTATCAAAGACACTTTAAATAATTTTTACATAAATTCTGATGAAGGTATGTATATTGAAAAAACAGATGGAACAAAATCTTATACTTTTTTTGTTTTTAGAGAAAATTCAACCGATTTAGAAAATTTAGTAATTATTGTTTATCCAAACAATGAAGTAAAAACATTTTTAGTTGACTATAACAAAACTTTTAACGAGTTAAATAGCATGTCGTTAGAACAAATGCAAAACAATCAGATTGAATATTATGAAATCAATTTCAACACAAACGAATTAATACCAGTTTTTCAAAACAATTCAAACGGAAGATATATTTGCGAAACAATAATGTTTTGGGATTCAACTTTAAATTGCGATGAAGGTGATTTGTATGGAGCTGATAATCCTCAAGGAACATGTGGCGGCTGGGTTATAATTGGACATACTTGCTGGGAAGGCGGGAGTGGCGGTGGAGAAGGTTTTGGTTTTGATTCAGATTTCGGAACAAATGGAAATGGATCTCCTACTGGTGGTGGTGGATCTACTGGATCAGGGAGCAGTGGATCTTCATCAAATCAAATTATAACTACTCCTACAACATCACTAGAAAGCGAACAGGAAGCACAAGCATTAATAAAACGTCAAAAGAACTTTACCACTAATTTAAGTTGGAATCAAAATGCTTGGTTAAACAATAATCAAGAAGCTGAAAACAATATTTTTGAATATCTTGAAAGTCAAGTGACTGACCTTTTAGCTACTGAATATTCTGCTGAAAGTGTAGATTTTATTAAGGAAGCAATAATTGCATTAATGAATGGTGGTGAAATAAATATAAACAATGAAATAATTGTAGAGGAAAGTTTTTCTAATAATCAAAAAACATATTGTGTCTTTCAAAAACTATTATCTTTAAGTAATAATTCTCATTTCAAAAAAATTATTGTTGATTTATTTGATAGTAATGATAAAGCAAACGTTATTTTTTCAATTGCAAATTTACCATCTGGATATGATGCAGTAACAAGTCCACAAGCTAGAGGAGGTATAACTTCCCATAGTTTATATAAAATTACTTTGGACCAAAACTTTGTTAATAACGCTTCAACAATTGAAATTGCTTTAACACTTATACATGAATTAATTCATGCAGAATTATTAGAAAGATGTTTAAGATTAGGAATTATTTCGAATATGGGATTTAATTCAACAACTTATAATGGTCTTTTTAGTTTCAATTCGAGTGGTCAACAAATTTCACCAATGGATAATTATGGATTATCATTTTTAAATTTGTTAATTCAAGAGTATAGAAATTATTCAAATCAAAGTGAATGGAATCATAATTTAATGACAGGCTTAAATTATAACAATATAATCTCTCAAAATTTATTAGAAGCGTACCCTTTATTAAATAACCCTTCATTCGATTTTTTAAATAATATTAATAATGACATTAATAACACAAATGGAGCATTTACGTTGAATGAAGCATTTTATTTCTTATCTTGGAGAGGTTTAGAAAATACACAAAATTATATTAATTTAATACAAAGCAACACTACATCTTTAAATAAAAAAAATTATATTGAAACGGCTTCTAATAACAAATTTAATAATACATGTAATTAAACAATGAAAAAAACATATATATATATAACATTTTTCCTATTAAATGTATTTGGAATTACTTTTTCACAAGAAAAAGCTATTTACATTGAAAACTCAAATGATTTTAAAATAGAATTATCAAATGATGGAAAGACTATACTTCAATCCTATTTATTTATAAAAAATGATAATGGTTTTGACGCTTATTATTTTTTAATCAACACCTATTTTAAAGATTTTAATGAAAGTCAGATTCTATTAGAAAATAAAGAATATATCATATTAGATAAAAATGAATATTCAAAAATGAATTCATGCGAAATACATAATTATTTTTCAGAAAATAACAATATCTTTTTAGTATATAAAAAAGATAATAAATATTATGGCTGGGAAATAATGTATGAGGGTACATCAAGAAATATTATAAAATCAACACAAAAAGGTAGAATCTAATATTTTAGAAAATTATAAAATTTATTAATAAAAATACAGCCTACAACCACAGTTTGTAGCTATAGTGGCTTTCGGAATAAACTGAAAGTCGCTATTGTAATTGGAATGGTTCGTGACTAATCAAAAGTTTTGGTAAATTTGACCCCAAGCTAGCGCGAGCGTCTCGCTCGTGAACACAAAACATTAAAAAATATTGTCCCTACAAGCCTTCCTAATCGTTTCGTTATTTTTTTACCCATATTACGTTCCTACGGAACTAAAAAAAGTAAATAAAACTATTTGAAAATGCCTTTAGGCATGAAATATGGGTAACTTAGTGTAATAGTATTGATAAAAATCCCGTAGAGATGATATAAAAGAGATGCTTAACAGTATGACAAAGCTAAACTGAAAACTGAACACTGAGCACTACAACTTCTTCGCTTCTTCCCAAAAAACATCCATTTCCGCCAAAGTCATATTCATTAAAGGTTTGCCTAATTCGGTGGCTTTGCTTTCTAAATATTGGAAACGTTTGATGAATTTTTTGTTGGTGCGTTCTAAAGCGTCTTCTGGGTTTACTTTTAAGAATCTTGCGTAATTTATCATGGAGAACAAAACATCGCCAAATTCGGCTTCTATTTTGTCTTGATTGCCGGCTTGTACCTCAACTTGGAGTTCGTTTAGTTCTTCTTGTACTTTATCCCACACTTGATGTGGTTCTTCCCAATCAAATCCAACACCTTTTACCTTATCTTGAATACGACTTGCTTTTACTAATGCTGGCAAACTTTTTGGCACGCCTTCCAAAACCGATTTTTTGCCTTCTTTTAGTTTTAGTTTTTCCCAATTTTGCTTTACTTCTTCTTCGTCAGCCACAACAACATCTCCATAAATATGAGGATGACGATCGATTAATTTATCACAAATCGAATTCGCTACATCTGCAATATCAAATGCATTGGTTTCGCTACCAATTTTCGCATAAAACACAATATGTAACAACACGTCACCCAACTCTTTCTTGATTTCTTCCAAATCATTATCTAAAATCGCATCACCTAATTCGTAGGTTTCTTCAATCGTTAAATGACGAAGACTTTCGAGCGTTTGCTTTTTATCCCACGGACATTTTTCGCGTAAATCGTCCATAATATCTAAAAGTCGATTGAATGCTTGTAGTTGTTGTTGGCGTGTGTTCATATTCGGTTGTCTGTTGTTTGTTATCGGTTTAGAGATGCTGAAACGAGTTCAGCATGACAAAGTAGTTGTAAAAATAAAAAATCCCACGTGGAAAACGCAGGATTTTAAAGTATAATTTTTCCAATGCTTATTCAGCAGCTGGAGTTTCTTCTTCTTGTTTGATTTCTTTAGATAACGCTTCTACAGAAACGAAACCTTTAGGTTGTAACAAATTGTACCAGTTTAAGATTTTCTTGATGTCAGAAGTATATACTCTGTCTTCGTCAAATTCTGGTAAAATTTCTCTGAAGTAGGCTTTTAATTTTGCATCATCTTCTTTGTGAGACATTGCTATACCGTCGTTTTCTTTTGTAGCGATTGCTTTGAAAACTTCTGCTAAACGCACTTCTTCAGAATACGTATATACTGCAATTTCTGACAACAAACTTACGTTAGCTCTCATTCCAACAGTTATCTTTTTTCCGTCTAATAAAGATTCGGCAACAAATCCTGTACGTGTTTGAATTTTTAATTCATATAAACCTGGTTTCCCAGAAATGGCTAATATTTTTTGAATGCTCATGTTTCTTACTTATTAAGGTTGGCAAATATATTATTTTAAAGTAAAAAGTGAAACGTAAAAAGTAAAAAGTTTAAAGAAACTAAACAAGTTAAACTGAATACTAATCCCGATAGCTATCGGGAGAACACTGAATACTGTAATTAACGTCCTTTTTTGTTTACGTATTTCATTTTATAATCGGGTCTTGCTTTACCATCCATAATGTTTTGCAATTTTTTCCCAATTAACTTCTTTTTCAACATCGACAAATGATCGGTAAATAAAATTCCTTCGATGTGATCGTACTCATGTTGGATAACACGTGCGATTAAACCATCATACACTTCAGTCTTCTTATTGAAATCTTCGTCAAAATATTCAATTGTAATGGTATCATGACGAAAAACATCTTCACGCACATCTGGAATACTCAAACACCCTTCGTTGAATCCCCAAATATCACCTTCTTCTTTAATGATTTTTGCATTGATGAATGTCTTTTTGAAATCTTTCATTAAAGCTGCTTCTTCTTTAGAAACATCATCGCTATCGCTAAAAGGTTCGGTATCTACAATAAACAAACGAATGGGTAACCCAACTTGTGGAGCCGCCAAACCAACGCCGTGTGCATGATACATGGTGTCATACATGTTCGCAATTGTTTCTTTAAGATTCGGATATTCTGGTGTAATGTCCTCTCCTACTTTGCGTAAAACTGGTTCACCATATCCGTATATTGGTAAAATCATTTTGTAAATTTTATTATTTGTAAACTTAAAATCGGATTTGTTACATCAAATTCCGTGCAAAAGTACTATTTTTTATAATGTAAATAATCTTGAAGCATAATTGTTGCGGCAATTTCGTCAACCAAAGCTTTATTTTGGCGTTGTTTCTTTTTCAAACCGCTATCGATCATCGTTTGAAATGCCATTTTAGAAGTAAATCGTTCATCTACTCTATCCACCGGCATTTCAGGGAAAGCGGTTTGAAATTTCACCACAAAAGCATTAATGATTTCGGCACTTTGCGAAGGCGTTCCGTCCATTTGCTTGGGTTCACCAACGATTACTCGTTCTACTCTTTCTTTCGAAAAATAGTCTTTTAAAAACGTAATTGCTGTGTCTGATGGAATTGTAGTTAGCCCAAAAGCTATCATCTGCATTTCATCAGTAATGGCAATTCCTGTTCTTTTGATTCCGTAATCTATGGCTAAAATTCGTGGCATTTTATTTTTTTTACAAAAATAAGGCATTTTGATTCATAAAATAGACTCTAAAGTTTAAACTATTGATTTTTGCTTTCAAACAAATGATTTATCTTTGCTACACAAATTTTGAAAATTATGACCAATTTACGATCTACAATAGAACAAGCGTGGGAAAATCGTGCTTTATTACAAGAAGAAACTACGCAAAAAGCCATTAGAGAAGTTATCGAATTATTAGATAGCGGAAAACTTCGTGTAGCTGAACCAGTTGAAAACGGTTGGCAAGTAAACGAATGGGTTAAAAAAGCAGTGGTAATGTACTTTCCTATTCAAAAAATGGAAACTTGGGAATCGGGTATTTTTGAATATCACGATAAAATGTTATTGAAACGCAATTATGCTGAAAAAGGAATTCGTGTAGTTCCAAATGCTGTGGCGCGATATGGTGCTTATATTTCAAGTGGAGTAATTTTGATGCCAAGTTATGTCAATATTGGCGCTTATGTAGATGAAGGTACGATGGTAGATACTTGGGCAACCGTAGGAAGTTGTGCGCAAATTGGAAAACATGTTCACCTTTCGGGTGGTGTTGGAATTGGTGGTGTTTTAGAACCTTTACAAGCCGCTCCCGTAATTATTGAAGATGGTGCTTTCATCGGTTCAAGATGTATTGTGGTAGAAGGTGTTCATGTAGGAAAAGAAGCAGTTTTAGGTGCGAACGTATGCTTAACTGGTTCTACGAAAATTATTGATGTTACTGGTGATGAACCAATTGAATATAAAGGAGTTGTTCCTGCTCGTTCAGTAGTAATTCCTGGAAGTTATACGAAGAAATTCCCTGCGGGAGATTATCAAGTTCCTTGTGCGATTATCATTGGTCAAAGAAAACCTTCAACCGATTTGAAGACTTCTTTAAATGATGCATTGAGAGAATATAACGTAGCGGTTTAATTAATTTAAGTGTAGATGAAAATACTTGTAGTCCAACAAAAAATGATTGGTGATGTGTTGATTAGTTCTATGATTTGCGAAAATCTAAAGAAAGAATACCCTGATGCCCAAGTGGATTACTTAGTAAATTCCTTCACAACTCCGGTTATAGAAAAAAATCCGTATATCGATAATGTAATTCTCTTTGAAGATAAATTCAGAGCGAATTATATTTCTTTTTTTAAGTTTTTGCTTCAAATTAGACGTAAAAAATATGATATCGTAATTGACCCGTATGCCAAATTAGAAAGTAGTTTGATAACTCTTTTTTCGGGTGCACAAAAAAGAATTGGGTACCTAAATAAAGGCTTAGGAATTGCCTACAATCAAAAAGAAAAACATCATAACAAACCTAAATCATATTATGGTTTGGCTATTGAAAGAAGAATTAATTTGTTTGAAAAATTAATTAAAAAGAATACTATTGACCCTTTTCCAAAATTGCATTTGTTAGAAAGTGAAAAAGCTGAAATGATTCCCGTTTTCAAACAACACGGAATTGATTTAGCTTCTGAAAAAGTTATCATGATAAGCATTTTAGGAAGTGAAGTTAGCAAAACATATCCTGAAGATTACATGGTAAAATTGATTGATTTTGTAGCAGAACATGATGCCGTAAAAATTCTTTTTAATTACACACCAAAACAACAAAAAGAAGCGCTTTCTATCTACAACAAATGCAATGAAAAAACCAAACAACATATTATTTTGGATTTAATTGGTAGCGATTTGCGTTCGTTTATCAAGATTATGCACCATTGCTCGTTGATTATTGGAAATGATGGTGGCGCTGTAAATATTGCGAAAGCATTGCAAAAACCATCTTTTACTATTTTTTCTCCTTGGATTAAAAAAGAAAGTTGGAGCATTTTTGATGATGGAATCATTAACAAAGCTGTTCATTTAAATGATTATCAACCCGAACTTTTTAAAGAAAAGAAAAGAAAAGAATTTCATGAAAATTATGCTTTTTATTACAAAGCTTTTCAACCCGAATTTTTCATGCAGGAATTGGACATATTCTTAAAAAACAATCTCTAATGAAAACCATTTTAGTTGACGCTTGGAATACTTTTGTGACTGAGGAAGGAATTAATAATGACTTGCAAAAGCTACTTGATTTTTATCCAAATAACAAAATTATTCTAACCAATGCTAATGAGGAAGAATTAATTAAATTTGGTATTGTAAATATGCCTTATCCAGTTTTCTCTTTGGCTCATAATCCTAATAAAACCGATTCGGATTACTTTGTAAAAATGCTACAACATTTCAATTTAAAAGCTGCTGATGTTATTTATTTTGAGCATAATGCAGATGCCGTTGCTTCGGCAAAATCTGTAGGAATTACAACTTTTCATTACAACAAACTAGAAAATTTAGATAATCTAACTATCTTTCTAAATTCAAACTTATAAAACCTAATTATGTACGATATTACGCTTGAAGGAAAAAACATGCTTGTTGCGGAACGAATGCTTGAAAACATCGCGAAGATATTTAATTCTTGCAACATAGAATATTGGATTGAAGGCGGAACACTTTTAGGAATAAGAAGAGAAAATCGTTTATTGCCTTGGGATAACGATATTGATTTTTCAGTAAAATCGACTCAAAATGATAAATTAGAAAGTTTTATTATTGCACTTAAAAAAGCAGGTTATCGTGTAAAAACAAGACATTTTGAAGTGTCTAATGATTTTTTTAAAGCAGGAACTTTACGCATGATAAAAATTCGCGAAAAACGCTTTTTTGGTTTATTAAAAGGTAAGGTTTGTGCTGATATTTTTATTAAATATCCTATTGAAGACAAACACTATTGGGAAATTGCAAATAAAACAAAGTTTGTTCCAACTAAATTTTACGAAAACTTTAATACTCTTTCTTTCAGAGGATTTGATTACAGCACCCCAGAATTAACAGACGAATATTTAACGTATCGTTACGGCAATTGGCAAACACCGGTAAAAGATTGGAATACAGCTACAGATGACAAAGCTTTAGCTTAAGATTTATTATCTAATCTTAGCGTTTGTTTTAAAATTGTACTGCTCACATTTTCGGTATAAGCAAAATATTCTACAGGACAAGAAGTTGCTGGAAATCTTCCTTTCCAATCATCACCTACTGAAATAGCATCGATTTGGTATTCATCAATCACTTTTTGTTTGTTTTTATCCACTTGAGGAATAACTTCATCAACATATTTAATGGCTTTAACTACATTGATTCGTTCATGAAATGGAATAACAGGTAATCTTCCTTTCTCTTTCTCAATTAATTCATCTGTTGAAACGCCAACGATAAGATAATCACATAGTTCTTTTGTTTTTTTCAAAATATTCAAATGACCATAATGAAAAATATCAAAACAACCAGAAGTATACATTCTTCTATATTTTTTTGGAGTTTGAACTTCTTTAACTTTGATTTCGTAGGTTTTGAAATTACTAATTTCAATAGTATAGTTCGCGCTTTTAAATGCTTCGTTTAATTCGGATAGAATAGCAATTAGTTCATCATCATTACCCTCAATTTTACTAACTAATAAAAAATCGAAAGTTACTGTAGAATCTGATTTTACAGACCAATTTGGATATTTTGAAATAAACTTTTCTACAAATACTGCTTCCATAAATGAATTAAAATTTCACATTTTTTTAACAAAGCAAATTTATACAAAGATTTGGTTTATCAAAATCAAAAAAAAAAATAGTTTTTGTAAATAAAAAATAAAGTTACCTTTGAAATTCGTTTTTTAAACCCAAAAAAAATATGAAAATAGTAATTCTCGCGGCTGGAATTGGCTCAAGATTAGGAAATCCATTTCCAAAACCATTAACTCCATTGAAAAATGGAAAGAGCATTATGGAAACTCAAATTGACAACATTTCGTCAAAATATGATATTGATGACATTAATGTTGTTATTGGTTTTAAAAAAGACTTAATCATGGAACGTTTTCCAGAATTAACGTATATTTATAATCCTTTTTTTGATCAAACCAATACATCAAAAAGTTTAGTTAGAGCGCTAAAAAAATATAGAACAAATAGTGTTTTATGGTTCAATGGTGATGTGGTTTTTGATGGTAAATTATTAGATATTTTAAATCCGTATATCGAATCAAACACTTCATTTGTTGCTGTAAATACTAGTAAAGTTGCAGATGAAGAAGTGAAATATACTTTAAAAGATGGCTTTATTAATGAGCTTTCTAAAACCGTAAAAAATGGCTTAGGAGAAGCGGTTGGAATCAACTTTATTTCTTCAAATGACATCCAGGCATTTATTAATCGTTTAGAGGAATGCGATGTGAATGATTATTTTGAAAGAGGATTAGAATTAGCCATAGAAAAAGACAATATTAAAATTCAAGCTGTTGATATTTCTAAATACAATTGTATGGAAATTGACTTTGTGGAAGATTTAGAAAACGTAAACAAATTGTTCTAATTATGAAGTGTGTCTTGTTTTGTCAAAATAATTATGCTTTTGGGATTTTAGAACCCATAAAAACGTATTTAGTTGATAACGGACACGAGTATATTTGGTATGTAAATCCAAAAATAATCCATGATTATCCTTATAAAAACGAACCTTATACCACTTCAATTGGTGAATTAATCACGTATCAAAGTGATGCTATTTTTGTACCTGGAAATGAAGTGCCTCATTATTTACGCGGAGTAAAAGTTCAGGTTTTTCATGGTTTAGCAGGTGAGAAAAAAGGGCATTTTAGAATTCGTCATTATTTCGATTTGTATTTAACACAAGGTCCGTTTTTCACCAAAAGATTTATTGAATTCAAAAACAAATACAAAGATTTTGAAGTCATTGAAACCGGTTGGCCAAAACTTGACATTTACGGAACTGAAAAAACTAAATATGAAGCTAAAAAACAGCTACTTTTAAAGCAAAATAATGCTTCTAAAGTTTTACTATATGCTCCAACCTTTTCACCAAAATTGACTTCAGCTCCGCATTTGGTGGAACAAATTAAATCATTAGCAACAAATCATCCTGATTACCTTATTCTACTGAAATTTCATCCTCTGATGGCTGAAAACTGGTTAGAAGTATATCGAAAATTAGCACAAGAAACTCCAAATATTATTTTTGAAACCGAAAAAAACATTATTAAGTTTCTTTTAATGGCAGATATAATGATTAGCGATACTTCTTCTGTGATTTATGAGTTTTTATTATTAGATAAACCTGTTATTACGTTTAAAAATATTTCAGAAAATATTGTTTGGGAAAACAGTTTTGATTATAATCAGTTAGAGAATTTAGTAGCTTCTAATTTAACCGAAGATCCTTTTTCAAAAACAAGAAAAGAAATCTACAACAATTATCATCCTTATAGCGATGGAAAATCGGCAGAACGCATGGTTAAAGCGGTTGAAGAGTATATTAAAAGAAATGGTGTTCCTGAGAGACGAAAATTATCTTTATTTAGAAGATACAAAATCAATAAAATGTTTAAACTATAGTTTTTCGATTCCGTTTTTAATTTTGATGATATTGTGCTTGCTGTTGTAATTTCTAATTTCAAGATTTTTATTCCATTCTTCCTGACTAAAATAGCCTCTTTCGTGGTCTAAATGAATACAAATTGCACTATATCGAATTTGTTTTGACAAAATTCCTAAATTGAATAAACGTTCACCTAATTCTCTGTCTAATCCACCATATTTCATGTCTTCATTAAAACCATTCACGGCTAACAAATCCTTTTTAAAACAAGACGTATTATGACCATTAAATGTTTTTTTGGTAGGCGTAATCCAATTCATAAATTGAGCAAAAAGATTGATTTTAGTCAGCTTTGAGAGTTTAAAACTATACTTTAATCCGTTTTTCGTTAACCAACGAATTGAAAAACAATCCTGCTTTCTAATATTTTCAAACGAAATTAACTTAGAAATAGACAGCGGTAATTTAAAATAGCCACCCGAAAGAAAATAGCCTTCTTCTTTATACTTTAAATGTTGTGCGATAAAATCTTTCCTTGGAATACAATCACCATCAGTAAAAAGCAGATAATCTGTAGTCGTTTTTAAAACTGCTTTATTCAGTATTTTACATTTTTGAAATCCTTCATCGGGTTGCCAAACATGTATAATGGGATACTTAAATTTAGATGAAAAAGAAGCAATAACTTCTTTCGTTTTTTCAGTGGAACCATCGTCTGCAATTACTACTTCAAAATCCTTCTCGGTTTGATTACAATAACCTTCGAGAACTTTTGCAAGCCATTCTTCCGAATTGTAAGTAGTAATGATAACAGATAATTTCATCTAAATGAATTAAAAAGTGAAAATACTACTTTTTCCAGAACTTTAATTTCTTTTTCAATCTTTTTTTTCTGTAAAACTGATGCTGAAATTCCTGTGTAGCTTTCCACATGGCATTGAAAACCATTTCTTTATTTTCTCCTGATAATTTTGCATATTCATCGCTCATAATAGCAATAATAGCTTCGCTTGATGTTAATTTCGAAAAGTTTTTCATACGCTCTTCAAAAGTCAATTTTTTATCGAAATTGGTTCTATTTAAATCTACTAAATAAAAAGCATATTGTCCATTTCCTAAATCTTTAATCAAAGTATTTCCTGTGGAATGGTCAATAAATTCAATATTAGCTTGGTGTAACTTATAGGTAAAAGCAACAAATTGTCTTAAAACAGCTTCTTTTTTCACCTCATCTTCCATTTTTAATAGTTCTCGATATCTAAAATCGCTCTTTAGAAACTCGCTGACATAATAGCTGTCGTTTAATCCTAGACTATCAAAATTCTCATAATAAGCAATTGGTTTTGGCGTTCCAATTCCCTTTTCCAACAATAATTTTGCATATTCAAACGAACGCTTTGCTTTACTTTTTCTAAAATAAGTATACATTATTTTATTGAAAAGATGTGGTTTTTTGAATGCTTTAATACAAATTGTACTGTCTTCTAAATCAAAAATCTTGATGCTATTTCTATTTCCTTCATAAATAAAAGTGCCAAAATTGTAATAGTTAGTAACACAATTTTGGATGACTTCTTTTTTATCTAAAAATTCGGGATTAAAAGTACTTTTCATAATGCGAAAATAAAACAATGTTGGCGATTTACCTTCAAATATAAAATAATTTATAGTTTTGTGGTATCAAAAAAAAATCCTTCATGAATATCTTCAAATCCATAAAACGAAATTTAATCAAAAGAAGTGTTATCCAATCTATTTTAGAAAAGGAACAACACAACAATGATGTGATTAATATTCATAGAATCGATAAAAAAAATATTGGAGATTTTTATTGTGCTCCACATCATTATTTTGATGTTTTAAAAGGAAAGAGTCTGGATATTTTTGATTACAAAAGTGAAGATAAAGAAGTTAGAAATCATTTTATTAATGAAATTTCTGAACGTTCTTTAATTGTAGGTGGTGGCGGTTTATTAAATCGTGATGGTTTTGTGATGCAAATGAAAATGTTTGAAAAGTTAACTACTAAAGGAAAGAAAATAGTGCTTTGGGGAGTTGGTCATAACGAAAAATCACCAAAAACTTATGGTAAAGTTTCAAAATACAATATTGACATCAATAAATTTGGATTAGTTGGAACTAGAGATTACAACATGCCAGGCGAATATGTACCTTGTGTAAGTTGCATGCACCCTATTTTTGACCAAAAATTTGAAGTTAAAAATGAAGTTGGCGTTGTTTTTCACAAAGACACATTAAAAAAAGAAAGCATTACTAAAAAATATCAAAATTTTGCTACTTCTTCAAACACTACTAATTTAGAAGACTTAATTGCATTCATTGGGAGTTCAGATAATATTATTACTGATAGTTATCACACCATGTATTGGGCTATGTTAATGGAAAAGAAAGTTATTGCAATACCAAATTCTTCAAAATTTTACGATTTTAAACACCAACCTATCATTTCGACTTTTGATGAATCTTTACATCATTTGAATAAAGGAACAACATACGATGGCCTTTTGGAAGAATGTAGAGCAACTAATATTAAATTTGCAGAAAAAGCATTCAATTATTTAAATCTTTAAGATGGATATCAACACTGAAGTTCACAACGCATTCGAAGTTATAAAAAATGGCGGTATTATCTTATATCCAACTGACACCGTTTGGGGAATTGGTTGCGATGCCACTAATGAAGAAGCTGTAAAAAAAATATATGCTTTAAAACAACGTGAAGAAACCAAAAGTATGATTGTTTTAATGAATGGCGAACGTATGATGTATAACGTTTTCAAAGAAATTCCTGATGTGGCTTGGCAAATTCTAGATTTATCTGAAAAACCAACCACTTTAATTTTAGACAATCCTCGAAATGTAGCCAAAAATATTGTGGCTGAAGATAATACGTTAGGAGTTCGAATAGTTACCGAACCTTTTTGTTTTAAGTTAATGGAACGCATGAAAAAACCATTGGTTTCTACCTCAGCAAATATTTCGGGAGAACCTACACCAAAAACTTTCAAAGAAATTAGTCCCGAAATTATAAAAGGTGTGGACTATGTAGTAAATTTGCACCACGATAAAGTTTGCAAAAATCCTTCTACTATAATTAAATTAGGTTTAGACAGCCAAGTAAAAGTGATTCGCAAATAAAAAAACCGCTGATTCGCAGATTAAAATAGTATTATGGATGATTTTTTATACAAAGACAAAACCTACCAAATCATTGGAATTCTATTTGAAGTCCATAAAAATTTAGGAAAAGGATTTTCTGAAATTGTTTATAAAGATGCTATTGAATTTGAGCTCCAACAAGCAAATATTCCCTACGAAAGAGAAAAAGAATATGTAGTAAACTATAAAAACACCGTATTGAAACACAAGTTTTATGCTGATTTTGTAGTTTTTAACGAAATAATATTAGAAATAAAAACTGTCGATTGTTTTAACAATGCACATTACAATCAATGTTTAAATTATTTGAAAGTTTCAGGAAATGAATTAGCACTTTTAGTTAATTTTAATTCTGTATCGCTTGAACACAAAAGAGTTGCACTTTCAAAAAAATAAAAATCTGCGAATCTGCGGTAATAACATGAATTACAAACAACATTTAGAACATAACATCTTCAAAATCATTTCGCAAGCAGCACAAGAACTCAACTTGGAATGCTATGTGATTGGTGGTTTTGTTCGCGATATAGTACTCAACAGAAACCACAAAAAAGACATCGATATCGTTGCCGTTGGTAGCGGAATTGAATTGGCTTTGAAGGTTTCCGAGTTAATTCCGTTTCATCCAAAAGTACAAGTTTTCAAAAACTACGGAACTGCCATGTTACGCTACGATGATATTGATGTGGAATTTGTGGGTGCTCGAAAAGAATCGTATACACACGATAGCCGAAATCCATTAGTGGAAAACGGAACCTTAAAAGACGACCAAGAAAGACGTGATTTCACGATAAATGCCTTAGCTTTTTCATTGAATTCTGAAAACTTTGGTGATTTAGTTGATCCTTTTAATGGTGTAGAAGATTTGAAAAACAAAATCATCAAAACACCTTTAAATCCAGATATTACGTATTCCGATGATCCATTGCGAATGATGCGTGCGATTCGTTTTGCTACGCAATTGAATTTCGAAATCGAATCGGAATCTTTAGAGGCGATTTCCAAAAATAAAGATAGAATCAACATCATTTCAGGTGAACGAATTGTGGATGAATTGCATAAAATTTTAGCTTCTGAAAAACCTTCCATTGGATTTTTACATTTGTACCAAACAGGTTTATTAGATATTATTTTACCAGAACTTACGGCCTTAAATAATGTCGAAGAAGTTGAGGGTCACACACACAAAAACAATTTTTATCACACGCTAGAAGTTGTAGATAATATTTGTCCGAATACGGATGATGTTTGGTTGCGTTGGTCGGCATTGTTACACGATATTGGAAAAGCACCAACCAAAAGATTCAACAAAAAACAAGGTTGGACGTTTCACGGACATGAATTTTTAGGCGGAAAAATGGTCAAAAAAATATTTGAACGTTTGCACATGCCGTTGAATCATAAGATGAAATTCGTGCAAAAAATGGTTACGATGAGTTCGCGACCAATTGTAATTGCTGAGGACATCGTTACCGATAGTGCAGTTCGTCGTTTGGTTTTTGATGCAGGTGAAGACATTGATAGTTTGATGACCTTGTGTAAAGCCGACATCACGACTAAAAATCCAAAGAAATTTCAGAAATACCACAAGAATTTCGACATCGTAAAAGAAAAAATTGTAGAAGTAGAAGAAAAAGATAGAGTTCGTGTTTTCCAACCACCTATTTCTGGGGAAGAAATTATGGAATTATTTGGTTTAAAACCTTGTAGAGAAATTGGAGTTCTAAAAGAAGCGGTTAAAGAAGCTATTTTAGAAGGCGAAATTCCAAACGAATACGAAGCTGCTAAGGATTTTGTCTTGAACAAAGCTTCAAAAATGGGATTGAAAAAAGTATAAAAATTATAATCTGTTAAAGCACTTTTCAAATACACATTATGTAAATTTGAGGTGCTTTTTGAATATCAAGAAAAATGAAAACAAATAAATCAGTCATTTATTGGCTACTTTCGGGATGTGTTTTGTTATTTATCATGGTAACGGTTGGTGGAATTACGCGTTTAACCAACTCCGGTTTATCGATGACCGATTGGCATTTAATCAACGATACCTTCCCTCCTATGTCAGAAGAAAAATGGGTGGAAGCATTTGAAGAATACAAGAAATTTCCTGAATATCAATTAATCAATAAACATAAAGATTTTCAATTAGACGATTATAAATTCATTTTCTTTTGGGAATGGTTCCACCGTTTTATTGGCCGTATTATTGGTGTGGTTTTCATTATTCCTTTTGTATACTTTTTAATCAAAAAGAAATTAGATAACGAAACCATTAAAAAATGTTTCATTCTATTGGGAATGGGCGCTTTTCAAGGATTTTTAGGTTGGTTCATGGTAGCCAGTGGTTTAAAAGATATGCCCGATGTGAGTCATTTCAGATTAGCCATTCACTTAACATTTGCTTTTATTACGTTTGCTTACACGCTTTGGGTTGCTTTAGATTTAATCTATCCAGAAAGAAAATTACCTGTTTTAGAATTGCGAAAAATTGCCAGAATTGCTTTAGTAATCCTAATCATTCAAATTATTTATGGTGGATTTGTTGCTGGTTTAAATGCTGGTTTAATTCACAATCATTGGCCTTTAATGAGCGACGGACAATTCTTCCATGATAGTATTCAGTTAGAACAATCAAACTTACTTTTAGCATTTACAGAAGGCAAAAGCGGTGTGCAATTCATACATAGAACATTCGCTTATGTTGTGGTTGGAATGATAATTTTCTTATTCATAAAAAGCAGAAAATTTGTATTGGACAAAACACAAGATAACGGAGTTAAAACGTTGTTGGTTTTTGTATTTATCCAATTCCTATTAGGAGTTTTCACCTTATTGTTCCACGTGCCGCTTTGGTTAGGATTGGCACATCAAATTATGGCGTTCTTTTTATTAACAGCGATGACCTTTACGTTGCATAGATTTAGTAAATAATGAAATACTATTTCCATCTTCAATATAAAATGATAAATCGCTCATTTATTGAATATGGAATGTCTGTAATTTTAGGTTATTTAATTCTAATTTGCGCTTTCATTTTTGGATCTAAAACCCTTTTTGAAAAAGTAGATTATGCGTCATATGCCTACTTACTATTGTATTTGACATTAGTTTTAAAACTAAGTGATGTATCTCGAAATAAATTTTTAAAATATTGCTTTAAAGCTTCAGATTACAAATCAATAAGAGTCATTGAAAACATTTTAATTGCTTTGCCTTTTAATGGTTTTTTAATCTATCTAAAAGATTTTCAATTCATTCCTGTTTTTTTAATCATTGGAATTATTTTAGGATTTATTAATCTGAAATCGGGATATAATGTAACTATTCCAACACCTTTCTCAAAACAGCCATTTGAATTCACAATTGGGTTTAGAAATACTTTTTATATTTTCCTTATTTCGCTATTCATAACATTTAAAGCTATTGAAGTCAACAATCTTAATCTTGGAATTGCATCAATAATATCCGTTTTTCTGTTTGTTTTTAGCTATTATTCCATACCCGAACCCTCTTTTTTTGTATGGAACTACAATTTGAACCCAAAAATGTTTTTGATTCAAAAAATTAAAACTTCTATAATCTATAGTTCATACCTAACACTTCCAATTACAATTGTATTAGGAATCTACTTTTATGATAATTTCATTACGATTTTAAGTTTTGTTTTCGTCGGTTATGTGTTCCTAATAACAATTATCTTAGCGAAATATGCCGCATATCCAGATAAAATGAATATTATTCAAGGTGTGCTTATCGCGTTTAGTATTTATTTTCCACCGATGTTAGTTATTGTTATTCCTTATTTTTATTTTCAATCTTTAAAACAACTCAAACCTCTACTAAAATGATTCAAATTGAAAATGTATCCAAAAAATATGGTAACAAAGTAGTACTAAATTCAATAAACTTATTTTTTGAAAGCGGAAAAGTATATGGTTTAGTTGGAGAAAATGGAGCTGGGAAAACCACTTTATTTAATTGTATAGCAGGTTTAGAAACATATGAAGGCGAAATAAAATCAGACTTACCATTGTTAAAAAATCATTTAGGATTATTGGTAACCGAACCTTATTTTTTTTCAAAAATAACTGGAAAAGAATACATTCAACTTTTATGTAATGCCAGAAATATTGATACAATTGACTTCGAAAAAAGCAATGTTTTTGATTTACCATTAAATGAATACGCTTCAAAATATTCTACTGGAATGAAAAAGAAATTAGCACTAACTGCTATTTTACTTCAAGAAAACAACTTTTTCATTTTAGACGAACCTTTTAATGGTGTGGATATTCAAAGCAATATCATCATTACAGAGATTATTCATAAATTAAAAGAACTTGGAAAAACTGTACTAATTTCTTCACACATATTTTCAACGTTAAATGATACTTGTGATGAAATTCTAATTCTAGAAAACAATGTCATTTCTAAAAGAGTTGTAAAATCAGAATTTAACCAACTTGAAACTGAAATGAAAAAAATTACTATTGGAAATAAAATCAATCTTTTGGGTTTAAAATAGAAAATAAACGAACAAATAAATTGTTTTCTAATTAAATCATACAACAAGATGTAACATTTTTATTGTTCAATCGTTTTATAATTGACCCAAATGTCATTTGTATGAAAAACGTCAAAATTCTTCTTACCTTACTATTTATTTTATCAGTGAATTTTGGTAAGCCTTGTAGCATGTACAAAGTGACCAAAAATGGTAAAACAATGGTAGGTTGTAACGAAGATGCTTGGAGAACAACACCTCATATTTGGTTTGAAATTGGGAATAAAAAAGCTCCTTTTGGTGCCGCTTTTACGGGTTCGCGTTTTGATGGAACATATGGTTATGCACCACAATCCGGAATGAATGAGCATGGATTAGTATTTTCAAGATTAGCATCGTATCATCCTGAAAACTATAATTCTAATTTCAAAAACCGACTTAAAATAACGAATCCAACGCAATATCTAAAAGACATTCTTCATACTTGCAAAACTGTTGAAGATGTAAAAAAATATATTGGAAAATATGATCATAGTTATTTTATAGAAGACGTTTTCATTTACGTTGATAAATCTGGAAAATACATTGTGGTGGAACCTTACAAAATCATTTCGGGCAATGAGGCAAGTTATGTTTTATCTAATTTTTGTCCGTCAATAACTTCAAAAGAAGAAGCTTTTAAATTAGAACGCTATCAAAATGGTGTAATATTCTTGAATAACAAATTAGAAACTGATTTGGAATTTTGCCGAAAATTATCCGATACCATGCATGTTTGCAGAGAAAAAATTGGTGATGGAACACTATTAACTTCAATTTGGGATAACACTAATGGAACCGTGAATTTATATTTCTATCATAAATATGATAAAACTATTCAATTCAATATTAAAGAGGAATTAGCTAAAGGGAATCACATCCTAAAAGTAGATTCTTTATTCCCAAAAAATGATGAATTTGAAAAATTAGCTTCATACCAAATACCTCATAACAATGATATTTTACGTCTATTTTTAGTGTTTTGTGGATTATTCTTTTTTATGAGTTCGGTTTACTTTTTTGTAAATTATATAAAAAATAGAAAAACCAATAAGTTCAATAGTATCAAATTGCTTTTAATTCCATTTGGACTCATTTTATTCTACTACATGTTTGTTTTAAGTACAAATATGAATATTTTCTATTTTGATTCACCTTATAAAAGCTACTCAAATATTTTAGTAAACTTGACTTCTTATTTACCTTATGTGCTTTTAATAGTCATAATTCCGTTAATTCGATTCAATTTAAAACTGATCAAAGAAAAACTTTGGAATACACTTGCTCTAATTACATTGAGTTTAAACAGTTTATTGTACCTAATTTTAATTGGTTTCTTTGTGTATTGGCGCTTTTATTTTAATTTTTAATTACCCAATCCACTCTTTAAAATCACTAACTCGTTCTCTAGCTACAATTACCTCATCGTCTTTGTAAGTGGGAAGAATAATTTTTAATCTTGAATTCGAATACACTTGAATTTCCTTTACCGCTTTCAATGGAACAATGAATTTTCGGCTTACGCGATAGAAGTCTTTTGGATTGATTTCGGCTTCTACAACTTCTAAAGTAGAATCGATTAAATAATCGCGATTGTCTAAAGTGTGAATATAAGTTCCTTTGTTTTCGCTGTAAAAACATTCGACTTCGTCAATGGAAATCACTTTTAATTGTTGCCCAATTTTAACTGAAAAACGCTTTTTGTATTCCTTTTCCACTGGATTGACTAACATGCGCTTTATCGCTTCAAAATCTAAACTTGAAATTGTGTTTTTTTGAAATTGATTTTTGAATTTTGAAATTGCAATTGAAAGTTCTTCTTCATCTATAGGTTTCAATAAATAATCAATACTATTCAATTTGAAAGCTCGCAAAGCGTATTCATCATAAGCGGTTGTAAAAATTATAGCGCTTTTAATATCAATTTGCTCAAATATCTCAAACGATAAACCATCAGACAATTGAATGTCCAAAAAAATCAAATCAGGATGCGGATGGTTTTGAAACCATGCAATAGCTTCTTCCACAGAATGCAACATCATATTTACTTGCAATCCTAATTTTTCAACCTTGCGTTGCAACAATCGTGCTGCTGGTTTTTCGTCTTCGATAATTAATATGTTCATTGTTTAAAAAACTTCAAAATTCAACATTCCTTGTTCAATATTCAGCATTTGATTATTCCCACTTATTCGCTTTCTCTTTCTCCATGAATTCTTTAATCTTGCGTTCTTCCCAGTTTTGACCCATTATAAAATCAGGTAAAAATACTGATAATCCATGTGCAAATAATCCTAATCCCCAAAAGAAAGCAGTGAAGAAATTGTGTGCTTGAAAATAACTTTCACCATCTTTCAAGTTTTGAATATTGATAATCACAATCATAATATTGATAACCAAATAAACAACTGCGTGCGTGTAAAATCCTTTAATTTTCTTTACTCTTTTAACTGCTTGATAATATCTTGCTTCTTCGGCATTGGATGGAATAAAGTTTTTAAACGCTTCTTTATCCATTCTACTATTGATTCTATCTTGTAAACTCATGATTTCTTGTTTTTTAAAACTTAATTATTCCCACTTATTGCTTTTTTCTTGATCTTTTTTCAAAATCTCTTGAATTTTTCGTTCTTCCCAAGAACTTCCGTAACCAAAGACTTTTAATCCGTGAAAAAACAATCCTAATCCCCAACCTAACATCGGAAACCAAAACCATTGAAATTCAGAAAAAGTTCTAAAATTGATAAACACTAAAACCGGAATTACGATGCAATAAGAAATTAAACTTCCATAAAACTCTTTAATTTCTTTGACTCTTCTTGACGCTCTGTCATAAGCCGTTTGTTCATTATAATTGTATGTTGTTTCCATAATACTTATTTGTTTGGTTAAAATTGGCAGCAATACTTTGAACTCTTTTTCGTTTTCTTCTACCAATACTTTTCTTTTGGTTAAAATTCCGTAGCGATTCACAATATTTTGTAATCCTACGCCTTTTCGGTCTTGTAAAACTTCTTTCTTTTGAAGATTGTTAGTGATGACTAACTGACCATTTTCAATACTAATCTTTACATGTAGCGGTTTTGCTTCACTAACTACATTGTGCTTGATGCAATTTTCTAATAATAGTTGTAATGATAGCGGAACCACTTTAGCTTCTTCATTATCAAATCCTTCAAGAATTTCAAATGTGATACTATTTTCAAATCGCATTTTTAGTAAATTCATGTACGTTTTGGCAAATTGTAATTCTTCTGCTACCGAAACTAATTCTTTATCTTTTTGTTCTAAAACATAGCGATAAATCTTTGAAAGCGAAGTCGTGAATTTTTGAGCACTTTCGGGATTTTCCTCGATTAACGAACTCAATACATTCAAACTATTAAAAAGAAAATGCGGATCGATTTGATTTTTTAAACTTTCAAACTGTGCCGAAGCCGTACCTGCAATGATTTTTTGCTCTTTTAACTTGTTTTCTTGATATGCTTTGTAGAAATAAATCAAATGAACTACCAATGAAACGATAATCGTAATCACCATTGCTACAACATAATTAGCAGGCATTTCATTTTGGATAAATTCTTGAATTGTTTTGTTTTCAAACCCAACATCTTCCAACATTCTCAAAAGAAATATCGCAAATCCAGACACAAAAAACGAAGCTAAAAATCCGATTACTAATCGTTTTAAATGAAATCTGTTCTTTTCAAAATACTTATCTAATTGGATAAAAATTAAAGCATTAGCAAAATAAAGCACCACACTATACAACATCGTGTAAATGAAATTCCATTTTAATGAAAGAAGACTTGGTAAACTTCTAGTGATTACAATATTTACGCCTTGAAGTATTGCGAAAATTACAATTCCAATTACTACTGCTTTAACTATTTCTCTTGAATATTTCATTATAAAAATTTTATTTACAAGCCTTAACTTCCTCTTGCGCTCTATCTAACCCCCAACTTGGATGCAAAGCCGATTCAGGTTTAAAAGTAGCAAAAAGTTCGATTGCTTTTTCAATTTGGGCACACATTGGTTGGGTATCTTGTCCAAAATACTGTGCCATACCTTTTTCAAACGAAGCCTTTTGAAACACAACTCTCGGGTTTTCAGGAGCAATTTTATATGCTTTGTTTAAAATATACATCACATCTCCCGATAATTGTTGTCCGTAAGTCATTGGATCATAAACAATCCAAGCGGTGTGAATCATTGCTTGTAGTACTAAAACTTCTGGATTGTCTTGTGCTAACTCGTTACAAACATCTTGTGCTTTTTGAGCCGCTTTCAGTAAAGATTCCATTTTAGTTTTGTCTTTTTCACCAAAAGCTTGTGTTGTATTGATGAAAGCAATGTAATAATTTGGTAACCAATTTGTTTTTTCAACCGAAGCAATTTTTTCGAATTGAACTAATGCTTCTTTTGAATTTCCGTCTTTCCAAGTTTGTAAGGCTTTTTGCATTCCTTGATCAAACTGTGTTTGCGCTGACACAACCGAAGCGACAAACATAGCGATGATAGTGATTAATTTTGTCATGATAAATTTTGTTTAATAGTTAAACTGTTCGTTTTATTTTGATGAAGCAAAGTTGCAACAGAAATCGCACCCATAAAATTGAAACTAACCGAACTGTCATTTTTTGAGGATGAATTGTAACTTTCCCGATTTTAATTACTTTTACCAAAATTAGATTCATGGGATACCAATATATTTTAGAGAGAATTTATAACGAAGTCATCCAAATCGAAAACACTGGAAAAGTAGCCGATTACATTCCAGAATTAGCAAAAGTTGATGCGAATAAATTCGGAATTGCATTAGTTGATAAACATCAAAACGTGTTTACAAAAGGCGATGCTTTGGAGAAATTTTCGATTCAGAGTATTTCAAAAGTCATAACTACTTCGCTTATATTTTCTAAAATTGGAAACGATTTATGGGAACGCGTAGGGTATGAACCTTCAGGAAATTCGTTTAATTCTTTGGTGCAATTAGAAAATGAAAATGGTATTCCAAGAAATCCATTTATCAATGCTGGTGCTTTGGTTGTTGCCGATTTGATGTTAGATCATTTTGAAAATCCAAAAGCATTCCTTCTTGATTTCGTAAGAGAACTAACCGAAAATCCAAATATCAATTACAACGAAAATGTAGCCCAATCCGAAAAAGCTTTTGGTTACCGAAATGCAGCTTTAGTAAACTTTATCAAATCCTTTGGCAACATCAAAAACGAACCCGAAGCAGTTTTAGATTTTTATTACCATCAATGTTCTATTGAAATGACTTGTGTTGATTTAGCCAAGTGTTTTCAAGTATTTGCGAACAATGGTGTAATCCCAAAAAGCGATAAAAAATTCCTTTCTACCAGCAAATGCAAACGCATGAACGCCTTAATGCAAATGTGTGGTTTTTATGACCAAGCGGGAGAATTTACATTTAAAGTTGGGCTTCCCGGAAAAAGTGGTGTTGGCGGTGGCGTTGTGGCGGTTTTTCCAAATCATTACACGGTAGCCGTTTGGAGTCCCAAATTAAACAAAAAAGGAAATTCTTTTTATGGCTTAGAAACCTTAGAGCGATTGACGACTGAAACCTCATTATCCATATTTTAAACTAAAAAAAATGAACAAAGTAATTTTACTCCTTTTAATCTTACCAATTACATTAGTTGGACAAAATTTTAAAAACCAATTTCAATCTAAATTCAACAATGAGGATTATAATGCGAAAGAAGTCAAAGAAATTCTTGAAAAATGGGAAAAAAGCAATAAAAATGATGTGGAGTATTTCATAGCAGCCTTTAATTTTTATTTCAGAGAATCACAACAAGAATTACTTCAATTGTCAAAAGAAGAGCCTACAAAAAATCAGGACGCATTGGTTTTGACTGATTCTTTAGGAAATAAATCAGGATACCTGCATTCTTATGTTTCTAAAAATGATTCTTTATTCGCCATTTCACAAAGTATTATCGATAAAGCTATTGCACTATATCCGAATCGATTGGATTTACGTTTTGGTAAGATTCATACCTTGGGTGAATTTGAAAAATTTGATTTATTCAGTAACCAAATACTGAATGCAATTGATCACTCTAATAAAATCAAACACAAATGGTTGTGGTCAAACGATAAAATTTTAGATGATCCTGAAAATTTCTTTATTGATGCTATTCAAGGGTACCAAAACACGCTTTTCCAAGCCGAATCAGATGAAAATTTAAAAAAAGTAGCCAAAAAAATGTATGATACTTTTCCTAATGATTTATATGTAATTTCCAATTATGGCGTGACATTTTTAATTGAAAATAAAAATAATGAAGCGTTAGAACTTTATTTAAAAGCAGAGAAAATAAATCCAAATGATACCATTGTACTGAGTAATATCGGATTGATTTACGAACGTCTTTCTGATAAAAAAAATGCTATAAAATATTATCAAAAAATTGAAAAGGTTGGTGATGAACAAGCTAAGGAAATGGCTAGAAAAAAAATCAACGACCTAAAATAAAATCTTATCAACAAATCGCAAAAGCAAAAAAGTTTCTCATAAATAATAATTACTTTTGCTGTTCTTAAAATTTCAAAGATTATGATTTACAAATTCCGAGTAATTCTCGATGCCGAAGAAGATATTTTTAGAGATATTGCCATTGAAAGCGACAACACCTTAGAAGATTTACACAATGCTATCGTAAACGCTTTTGGCTTTGATGGAACTGAAACAGGTTCGTTCTTTACATGTGAAGACGACTGGACTTGGAACGAAGAGGACGAAATCCCAATGTTTGACACTGGAGAAGTTCCAGGTGAAATGAAAACTATGGTAGACTTCAAAATTGAGGATTTAATGCACCAAGATAATACCAAAATGGTATATGTGTATGATTTCTTTAACATGTGGACATTCTTCTTAGAATTAGCAGCTATTGAAGAAGAAAAAGAAGCAGGTGAAAGCTATCCTGCTTTATTATTTTCTCATGGCGAATTACCAGCAGAAGCAGGTCAAAGCGGATTAAGAGGTGATATTTCTAATGACGATATTTATAGTGACTTTGAAGACGATTTCGATGATGATGATTTCGACATGTTTGATGGCGATGACAGCTTCGAAGACATGGGATTTGAAGAAAATTGGAATTAATTAGCCAATGTGCTAATGTGGCAATGTGCCAATTATAAAACTTAATTACTAACATTGTTAATTGGCACATAAACCAATTGACGAATTGACACATTAAAAAAAAATGATCAACTTATTTAACGCACATATCGAAAACCTATCTATTCATAGAGTAGGAAATAAAAGTAGAAACGAAGCTATTTTCTTATCTGAAAATCCATACGGATTGAATGATGAAATCATGCCTTTGTTGAAGGAATTTTTCTTTAAACCTTTCAGAGAAAAAGAAGAAAACTACTTTCAATTTGCTCATGAAGTAGATTTAGAATACAACGAAATGTACAATTTTGCTACCGAAGTTTTTAATAACCCAAGCGAAATTCACAACGTTTCAAAAAAAATCACGAAACACCTTTTCGAGCAATCGAATCATCCGCACATTAAAAACGGAGAAGTTTATGTAGCTTATTTTACGCACGTTTCTATCGATAATAATGTAGTAGATGCTATCGGGGTTTTCAAAAGTGAAGTTCAAACCGATTTCCTACAATTCGAAGAAAACGGAAGCAACTTAGAAATGATTTTACAACAAGGAATCAACTTAAATAAGTTAGACAAAGGTTGTATCATTTTCAATTACAAAAAAGAAGAAGGCTACAAAATTTTAACCGTAGATAGCAACCGTTATGATGCGCGTTATTGGTTAGAACATTTCTTGTCGGTTGATGCATTTCAAGATGAAAACTTCATGACGAAGAAATACTTAAAATTCTGTCAAGAGTTTGCTAAAGAAGTGGTTTTACCCGCCGAAGACAAGCAACAAGAAGTGTTGTTCATGAACCGTGCTATCAATCACTTTGCGAAAAATGATGAGTTTGAAGAAACGGCTTTCTTAAACGAAGTAATGCAAAATCCAGAATTCATTCCAGAATTCAAAAATTATAAAGTAGATAAAGGTGCGAAATATAGCATCGAAGACGTTTCAAGTTTTCCAATTGCAAATGCTGCGGTAACAGATGTACGTCGTTCATTAAAAAACACGATTCAATTGGATACGAATATCCAAATCAAATTAGATTTCATTAACCCAGAAAGTGCTGAGAAGTTTGTGGAGAAAGGTTGGGACGAAGAAAAACAAATGTATTATTACTTGGTTTACTTTAACAAAGAGCAGAAATCGTAAGGAATTCATATCAAAACAGACAAAACTCAATTACAATTCGTAATTGAGTTTTTTTTTGAAAGAACTTTAACAAAATATTTTGTTTAACTTTTTTGATTTTAAATTAAATATTCTGTACCTTAGAGAAAAATATTTAGAATCATGGCAAAAAAGAAAGAAATAAACAAAGAAGGCGTTTTAAGTTTATATATCGATTATTTCTTAGAACACAACAAGCAACCGCAATCGGTTTATTTGTTTGCCAAACATGCTGGTTTTGAGGAAGGTTTATTTTACAAACACTATGCTTCTTTTAACCAAATTGAGCAAAACTTTTTCACTTCGCTATTCGATAATACATTAGAATTATTAGGAAATAGTGAAGAATTCGCTTCCTACGATGCTCGCACGCAATTGTTGAGTTTCTATTTCACTTATTTCGAAATGTTAACGGCAAACAGAAGTTTTGTTGTTGCGTTATTAAAAGAAGACAAAAACAAATTAAAAAGTTTGTCAAAATTGAGCGAATTAAGAAAAAATTTTAAGCAGTTTTACGACAATTTAGACATTGAAAAAATCGATTTAAAACAAGAAAAATTAATCGAATTCCAAGAAAAAACAATGAGTGAAATGGCTTGGTTCCAGTTCTTATTCACTTTGAAGTTTTGGATTGAAGACACATCGATTTCATTTGAAAAAACCGATATTTTCATTGAAAAATCTGTCAATACGAGTTTTGATTTGATGGATACTACTCCATTCAAAAGTCTAATCGATTTTGGAAAATTCATGTGGCATGAAAAAGGCGCATTTAAAATGTAAGTAAAAACCATATGAAAACAATCGATAGTATCCCTACCTCAAAAATTCAACGTGCTTCTAAGTTAATTCAAACCGGAGCAAAAGTGGGTGTGAATTATCTCAAATATTACGGAGATAAAATCACCAAAACCGAAGAAGAAGCCAAAGAATCGCTGAACAAAAACAACGCTGCCGACATTTACGACAGTTTAAAGCAACTGAAAGGAAGTGCTTTGAAAGTCGCGCAAATGTTGAGTATGGATAAAAATATTTTACCAAGAGCTTACGTGGAGAAATTCTCATTGGCACAGTTTTCGGTTCCGCCGTTGTCTGCTCCTTTGGTGAACAAAACCTTTAAGAATTATTTTGGCAAACAACCAAACGAAATATACGATACCTTCAATGCCACTTCTATAAACGCGGCTAGCATTGGTCAAGTGCACCAAGCTACCAAGGATGGGAAAAAACTTGCTGTGAAAATTCAATATCCAGGAGTGGCAGAAAGTATTAGTTCTGATTTGGCTTTAGTAAAACCTATTGCTATCAAAATGTTCAACATTAAAGGAAAAGATTCGGATAAATATTTCAAAGAAGTTGAAGACAAATTGATTGAAGAAACCAATTATATCAACGAAGTCAAACAAAGTATGGAAATGGCCGAAGCTTGTCAAAACATTCCAAACTTAGTTTTTCCAAAGTATTACCCAGATTGGTCGTCAGAGAAAATCATTACGATGGATTGGATGACGGGCGAACATTTATCAGAATTTACCGCTCACAATACCGATGCTGAGAAATCGAATATTTTAGGACAAACCCTTTGGGATTTTTATATGTTCCAAATGCACAATTTAAGAAAAGTGCATGCTGATCCACATCCTGGGAATTTCTTAATTACTAAAGATACAAAGTTAGTAGCTCTAGATTTTGGTTGTATAAAAGAAGTTCCGAATGATTTTTATATCCCATATTTTGAATTGGCTAAAAAAGAAAACTTAAACAATCCAGAATTCTTCCAATCAAAATTATACGAATTAGAAATCTTAAGAAAAGAAGACACAAAAGAAGAAGTGGAATTCTTCACAGAAATGTTCCATGAATTATTAAGTCTATTCGCGCGACCTTTTCATGTAGAAGAATTTGACTTTTCAGATGAAGAATTTTTCGGTCAAATTGCTGATTTAGGCGAACGTTATTCTAAAAGTACCGAATTACGCAATATGAACGGAAATCGCGGTTCGAAGCATTTTATTTACATCAACCGAACTTTCTTTGGATTGTACAATTTAATGCACGATTTAAAAGCAACTAAAGTTAAAATCAACAACTTTATTCAATATTAATTTTTGCCCCAAGCAATACCTTAAAATCCCTAACTAAGCCATAATGTTAGGGATTTTTTTTTGGGCGTTACCATAAAGGTCGGGCTATACGCTATATCTTTTATTCCGCTTTTGGCTCCATAAAAGGATGCCGCTGCTATCCCTAAAGCAAACCATAATTCTATTGAAAATTTGGTGTCAAAAAATTTCATTCGTAACAAATCTAAAATTCGTTCGTCTTACTTATAAATCAAAAAACGAACAAACTTGGAAACCATTTTAAAAATCTCGAATCTCAACAAGATTTTCAATAAACACTTACACGCCGTTAAAAATGTTTCTTTCGAAATCAAAAAAGGAAATGTATACGGTATTTTGGGTCCAAACGGCTCAGGAAAATCAACTACATTGGGAATTGTATTAAATGTTGTCAACAAAACTTCAGGCGATTTTGAATGGTTTGGAGGAAAAGTCGCAACGCATGACGCCTTGAAAAAAGTAGGTGCCATCATCGAAAGACCCAACTTTTATCCGTACATGACTGCCAAAGAAAATTTGGAATTAGTGTGTAAAATCAAAGGAACACCTTTTTTAAAAGTGGATGAAAAGTTAGAATTAGTTGGGCTTTTAGAACGTAAAAACGACAAATTCAGAACCTATTCTTTAGGAATGAAACAACGTTTAGCCATTGCTTCTGCCCTATTAAACGACCCAGAAATCTTAATTTTAGACGAACCTACCAACGGTTTAGATCCGCAAGGAATTCGTCAAATTCGAGATATTATTAAAGTAATTGCATCACAAGGAACAACCATTTTGTTAGCTTCGCATTTGTTAGACGAAGTAGAAAAAGTGTGTAGTCATGTGGTAGTTTTACGAAAAGGCGAAATGTTGTATCAAGGAACCGTGCACAACATGATTGAAAACAATAGTTTCTTCGAACTAAAATCAAACGATATGCTTCAATTGAAAACCGTTTTAGACGAACAATCATTTGTAGAAAACACTATTGAAGAAGACGGAAAACTTTTGGTATACTTAAAACAAGACATTGCTGCACAAGATTTGAATTCGTATTTATTTGAGCAAAACATTGTTTTAGAACATTTAGTAAAAAGAAAAAATAGCCTTGAAGAACAATTCCTTGAATTAACAAAAAACTAAGACACCGATGAAAAGATTACTTTCTATAGAATTTCAAAAAATTTGGAAAAACAAAGCCAGTCGCGTTTTACTATTAACCTATTTTGTCTTATTAAGTTTCATTGCCTTAATTGCATCTATTAAATTTAGCATTGGAACTTTCGAAATCAGAATTGCTGACCAAGGGATTTTTAACTTCCCATACATTTGGCATTTTAATACTTATATTGCAGCATTTTTCAAAATATTCTTAGCCATTGTTATTGTTTCTATGATGGCAAATGAATACACTTACGGCACACTAAAACAAAATCTTATTGATGGATTAAGCAAAAAGGAATTTATACTTTCTAAATTTCTAGTTGTTGGCTCTTTCGCTGCTGCTTCAACAATTTTTGTATTCATAATGTCTTTAATTTTAGGCTATTCTTTCTCATCATATAATGAATTAGCTATAGTTTTTAGTGATTTAGAATATTTGTTAGCTTTTTTTATCAAACTTTTTGCCTTTTTCTCTTTCTGTTTGTTCTTAGGAATTTTAGTAAAGCGAAGTGCTTTTGCTCTGGGGTTCTTGTTCGTTTGGTTCGTAGGTGAAAACATCTTTTATTGGTTATTAAAATTTGTAATTTTAGGTGGTGATGATAAACATAAAAACTTTGGAGATACAATTATTCAATATTTTCCAATAGAATCAATGAGTAATTTAATCAAAGAACCTATTACTCGATTAAGCGCTATTAAAACAATTGAAAATGCCGTTGGAGGTGCTCAAACCGCAAAAGATTATAGCATTCATTTATCGCAAATAAACATTGTTTTAGTGTGGACAATTATATTTATTTTAACATCCTATTACATACTTAAAAAACGGGATTTGTAGTATCTTTGCAGTTACTATGAGTACATTAAAATTTACAATTTTTAGTTTAGTTATTGGATTTGCATTCCAATTTGGAAATGCTCAAAATATTTCGGTTGATGAAAGTTATACCCCACAAGATTTAGTTGAAGATATATTAATAAACAGCACTTGTGCTAACGTTTTTAATGTTAGTGTTTCAGGTGGAAATTTTGCTTCAGGCGAAAAAAGCTATGGTTATTTTGACGGTACAGGAACTACATTTCCTTTTCAAAATGGTATTATTCTTTCCACAGGAAAAATCAATAATGCTCCCGGACCTAATATTTATCTTTCTGATGACGGTGGTGGCATAGGTTGGAATGGTGACTCTGATTTAAATGATGCTTTAGGATTAAGCAATACTTTTAATGCTACTATTTTAGAATTTGATTTTATTCCTTTAGGAAACAGAATTAGTTTTGATTATATTTTTTCATCCGAACAATACCTAACAAATCCATCCTCTAATCAATGTAACTATACTGATGGATTTGCATTTTTATTAAAAAGAAACGGAGAGACAAATTATCAAAATTTAGCAGTGGTTCCAGGTACCAATATTCCTGTAAAAGTGAATACTGTGAGAGGATCTGGAACGATTTGTCCACCAGCCAATCAAGCCTATTTTGATGCTTTCAATGACACGAACCATCCCACTAATTTTAATGGTCAAACCAAAATTTTAAAAGCAGAGTCTGATGTTATTCCAGGAGAAACCTATCACATTAAATTAGTTATTGCCGACGAAGGAAATTATCGTTTTGATTCGGCTATTTTTCTTGGTGGTGGAAGTTTTAATTTCGGTATCGATTTAGGTGACGATCGCTTAATTGCAACAGGTAATCCACTTTGTCCTAGCGAAACATTAACTGTTGATGCTACTCAGGCTGGAGCAACTGAATACCAATGGTTTAGAAACACAAACCCAATACCTGGTGCAACCAATCCGACTTACACTATTACATCTGCAGGAGATTATACGGTAAACATTTTTTATGGCACCACGTGTTCTCCTCCTTCCAATACACTTAAAATCGAATACGCAGAATCATTAGTAATCAATCAAGATTTATTTACAGAATGTGATGCTGATACTAATCAAGATGGAAAAACAGTTTTTGATTTAGATGTTATCAAAAATCAATTATTCACAAACCTTCCTACAGATTATGACATTTCATTTTTTGAAATAGCTACAAGCACAACAGCTTTACCAACAAATTATACCAATACAATTCCAAACAATCAAACCATTTATGCTAGAATCATGAATATTCAAGGTTGTTATTCGGATTATCCTGTGAATTTAGTAGTAAATACATTTGATACTATTCTAGCGGATGAGACTATTGGCCTTTGTGAAAATTCTATATTAACTTTAGATGCGGGAAGCGGTTTTACCTCTTATGAGTGGAATACAGATCCACCTCAATTTACCCAACAAATAACCGTAAATTCTGGCGGAAGTTATGAAGTTACGGTAACAAACTCATTTAATTGCTCCAAAACAAAAACATTTACAGTTGAAGCTTCTGGAATTGCAACGATTGAAGATATAATCATTAACGATTTTCAAGAAAACAACTCAGCTACTATTCAAATTTCAGCCTCTAGTTTAGGTAATTATGAATTTTCACTAGACGACATTAATTATCAAGATTCTAATATATTCACCAATTTATTAGAGGGCGAATACACCGTTTATGTTAACGATAAAAAAAAATGTGGTGTTACTAAAAGAACATTTTACATTTTAGATTATCCCAAATACTTTACTCCTAATGGCGATAATTATAATGATACTTGGTATATCAAAAATTTAAGAAAAAGAAATTTACAAAATAGTACAATTAGTATTTTTGATCGATATGGAAAATTAATAAAACAGTATAATGCTAATACTGAAGCTTGGGATGGCACATTTAATGGAAGTAATTTACCCTCAAACGATTATTGGTTCACATTGGAATTAACAAATGGAAAAATTATAAAAGGTCACTTTACACTAAAACGTTAGGCATAATAATTGCAGAATAGCTTACAAAATAATATATTCGCAGTATGATGCAAATACACGAAATTGAAGCCATTAAATTACTTTTAGCTTCGCCAAAAAAAATTACAATTGTACCTCATAGAAATCCAGATGGAGACGCTATGGGTTCAACATTAGGACTTTATCATACCCTTAAACAATTACAACATGAAGTAATTGTAATGGCTCCAAATGAATTTCCAGAATTCTTAGCTTGGCTTCCCGAAAGCGAAAAAGTCATAATTTTTGAACGCAGTTTTGATACTTGCAAAGCTATTTTAGAAAAAACAGAATTACTTTTTACATTAGATTTTAACGCATTACATCGTGTAGGTGACCAAATGGAAAATGCACTAAAAACGCTAACAGTTCCAAGTGTGATGATAGACCATCATCAAGCTCCAGATGGATATGCTACTTATACTTTTTCAGATACTACTTATGGCTCAACTTGTGAAATGGTGTATGATTTTATTCACCAATTAGGACTTGAAAACCTAATAAACAAAACAGTTGCGACATGTTTATATACTGGAATTGTTACCGATTCTGGAAGTTTTAGATTTCCTAAAACAACCAGTAAAACACACAAATGTGTCGCAGATTTAATTGATAAAGGTATTAACAATAGTGAAATTCACAATCTACTTTTTGATAACTCTTCTTACAATCGTTTATTATTATTAGGAAAGGCACTTCAGAACTTAAAAATACTTCCTGAATTCAAAACAACATACATTACCTTAACTCAAGATGAACTAAATGAATTTGGTCATCAAAAAGGAGATACAGAAGGAATTGTAAATTACGGTTTAAGCATAAAAGGAATTGATTTTACAGCCATTTTTATTGAACATAAAGAAGAAGGAATTATTAAAATTTCATTCCGTTCTCAAGGTGATTTCGATGTGAATCAATTTGCACGAAATCACTTTAATGGTGGAGGGCATATTAATGCGGCTGGAGGAAAATCTTTTTCGTCCCTTGAAGATACGGTACAACAATTTATTGCTATTTTAGCAAAAGAAAAAAATTAACGAAAATGAAAATTCAAAATTTATTCCTTTTTGGTGCAATCATTTTAATAGCTAGTTGTTCGCAACAACAACAAGCTAGAAAACCAATAACGCACTCTTCTGGAACTTTTATAAAAGAATCTATAGAGCGTAATAAAATTTTAATTGCAGACGAAGAAGATTTAATAGCTGAAATAATTAAAAATGATTCACTAAAATCATATATTGCTTCAAATAAAGGTTACTGGTACAAATACGAAACTAAAATTGAAGAAATTTCGCCTACTCCAAAAAGAGGTGATATTGCTTTTTTTGATTATGAAATCAAAGATTTAAAAAGCAGAATCATTTACACAATTGCCGATACAAAACCTCAAGTTTATTATGTAGACAAAGAAAACATTATGATGGGACTACGTGATGGAATTAAATTAATGAAAAAAGGAGAAACTGTTACATTCTTATTTCCATCACACATGGCATACGGTTATCATGGAGATGACAAAAAAATTGGTTCTAACGAACCCTTAATTTGTACAGTAAGTTTAAACGATATTAAATTAGATCCACAAACTAAAAAATAATCCCAAATGAAAATTAAAGCCCTTTTACTACTAAGTTTTGTTACACTATTTGCTTCATGCACTAAATCATACGACAACCTGCAAGAAGGATTATATGCTAATATCGAAACTTCAAAAGGAAGTATAGTCGTAAAATTAGAATTTGAAAAAGTTCCCAATACCGTTGCCAATTTCGTAACATTAGCCGAAGGTAAAAATCCATTTGTTAGCGAAGAATTTAAAGGCAAACCTTTTTACGACGGATTGAAATTTCATCGAGTTATTGCTGACTTCATGATTCAAGGTGGCGATCCAAACGGAGATGGTTCTGGTGGTCCTGGTTATAAATTCAAAGACGAATTTCATCCCGCTTTAAAACACTCTAAAGCAGGAATTTTATCAATGGCAAATGCTGGCCCAAGTACCAATGGTAGCCAATTTTTCATAACTCACAAAGAAACACCTTGGTTAGATAATTTACATACTGTTTTTGGTGAAGTCGTTGAAGGTTTAGAAATCGTAAATGCAATTGAATCTGACGATGTAATTGAAAAAATCCAAATAATTAGAATTGGAAATAATGCAAAGAAATTTGATGCAGTAAAAATATTTAAAAATTACTATTCTTTAGTAGAAAAAGAAATTATTGAAGCTGAAGAAAAAGCAAAACAAATCATTGAAGAAAAAGCAAAAGAAATTACCATACTAAAAACATCCGGTACAAAAACAAAATCAGGTTTAATTTACAAAATCATTAAAAAAGGTAGTAATAATAAACCTTCAAACGGAACACAAGTTAACATAAACTATGCTGGATTTTTAGAAAATGGTCAGCTTTTTGACACAAGCTATGAAGATATTGCGAAATTATTTGGCAAATATAATATTCAAAGAGCACAGCAAGGCGGTTATACTCCAATTCCATCAACAATAGGTAATTTGCAATTTATACCTGGTTTCATTGAAGGAATTAACATGATGAATTTTGGAGACAAATTAATGTTATTTATTCCATCAGAATTAGGATATGCTCAAGAAGGTGCTGGTGATGTTATTCCACCTAACGCAAATATTGTATTTGAAATTGAACTCTTAGAATTTAAACCATTAAATAACAAATAAAATGAAAAAAATTTCTAATTTATTAGTACTAATAATTAGCTACACCACATTCAGTATAGCACAAAATAATACACAAGAAGGAATTTTTGCTGAATTTAATACATCAAAAGGAAAAATTGTTGCAACTTTAGAATACAAAAAAACACCTATTACAGTTGCTAACTTTATTTCGCTTGCAGAAGGCAAAAATCCAAAAGCAGATGCAAAATTTAAAGGAAAACCATTCTATAATGGATTAAAATTTCATAGAGTTATAGCCGACTTCATGATTCAAGGTGGTTGCCCAGAAGGTACCGGTACTGCTGGACCAGGATATAAATTTGAAGATGAAATCGTGGCCGATTTAAAACATTCTGGAAAAGGAATACTATCAATGGCTAATGCAGGACCAGCTACAAATGGAAGTCAATTTTTCATTACCCACAAAGCTACACCTTGGCTAGATGGCAAACATACTGTTTTTGGACATGTAATAAGTGGCCAAGAAGTAGTTGACAAAGTTGCCCAAAATGACGTGATTACTTCTATAAAAATCATTAGAGTGGGCAAAGAAGCTAAAAAATTCAATGCTGAAAAAACTTTCGCAGAATACTTCGTTAAAAAAGAAGCTGCTGACAAATTAGCCGCTGAAAAACAAAAAGAGGCAAAAGAAAAAGCTTTGAAAGAATTTGCTAATGCTGCCACAACTCCTAGCGGTTTAAAATATATCGTTTTACAAGAAGGAACAGGTAATAAACCAGTTGCAACCAGTAACGTTAAAGTACACTATACTGGAATGTTCTTAGACGGAAAAGTTTTTGATAGTAGTGTACAAAGAGGTGAAACAATTGATTTTGGTTTGAACCAAGTAATCAAAGGTTGGACAGAAGGCGTTCAATTAATGTCAGAAGGTTCAAAATATAAATTTTACATCCCTTCAAATTTAGCATACGGCGAAAGAGGCGCAGGTGGTGTTATACCACCAAATACAGATTTAATTTTTGAAGTTGAATTAATTAAAATCAATCAATAATAAATAAGCCGCTAAAATAATTTAGCGGCTTATTCATTACTATTAAAATTTCCAATCGAAATCATCTTCTTTTTCTTTGAAAACTGCACCAAGTTCAATCTTAACTATTTCATTATAATCTAGGTGAAAAAACAACCAGTTTTCTTCGTTAAAATAACTTAATATTCCTTCTGTAGTATCTGACTCAAAATATTTAACTTTATTCTTCTCCAAAATTGGATATACTTCACTCCAATTTTTACCAATTAAAGAACTGTTGAACAACTTTACCATTGAATTAGAAGTCGTCATATAACCTAATCTAAAGTCTTCTTCTTTGTAGAAAGTTAAACGTAGTTTTCTTGAATTGTAAATAAAAACAACATTTTCGTCTTCATCTTTGTAACTTGAATCGGGTTTACCCAAAATTTTAATTACATCTTGCTCTTTCATTCCAAAAAGCAAATTGTCAATTCCGTATTTTAATTTTATTTCCATTCTATATAATGCTAAAAAATCCCGACTTTCATCGGGATTTAAAAATTATGCTATTTTGAAACGTTTTCTATCGTTTTCATTCAAATAGATTTTACGTAAACGTAACGATTTTGGTGTTACCTCAACATACTCATCTTTTTGAATGTACTCTAATGCTTCTTCTAATGAGAATTTGATTGCAGGAATAATTCTTGCTTTATCATCATTTCCAGAAGAACGTACATTTGTTAATTTTTTAGTTTTAGTTACATTCACCACCATATCATCTCCACGTGAATTTTCACCAATTACCTGACCTTCATAGATATCTTCATTCGGATCAACGAAGAATTTACCTCTGTCTTGTAATTTATCAATAGAATAAGGAATTGCTTTTCCGTTTTCCATAGAAATTAATGAACCACCTAAACGTCCAGGAATTTCACCTTTGAAGGGTTGGTAATCAATAAAACGGTGCGACATAATAGCTTCACCAGCAGTAGCAGTCAATAATTGATTTCTCAATCCAATAATTCCACGAGATGGAATGTTGAATTTAATAATCATACGCTCACCTTTAGGCTCCATAGATAACATTTCACCTTTACGAATCGTTACAAATTCAACCGCTCTACCTGAAAGATTTTCTGGCAAATCAACTGTTAATTCTTCAATTGGCTCACATTTAACACCATCGATTTCTTTAATGATAACTTGTGGTTGCCCAATTTGTAACTCATATCCTTCTCTTCTCATAGTTTCAATTAAAACCGATAAGTGAAGTACACCACGACCAAACACTAAGAATTTATCAGCAGAATCCGTTTCGTTAACTCTTAATGCTAAGTTTTTCTCTAATTCTTTATTCAAACGATCTTTAATGTGACGAGAAGTTACAAATTTACCTTCTTTACCAAAGAAAGGCGAATCGTTAATTGTAAATAACATACTCATTGTTGGCTCATCAATAGCAATAGTTTCTAATGCTTCTGGATTTTCAAAATCAGCAACTGTATCACCAATTTCAAAACCTTCTAAACCAACTAATGCACAGATATCACCTGCAACAACTTCTTCTACTTTTTTACGACCTAAACCTTCAAAAGTATGTAATTCTTTGATTTTTGATTTGCTTATTTTTCCATCTCTTTTTACTAAAGAAACATTCATTCCTTCACGTAAAACACCTCTTTGTAAACGACCAATCGCGATACGACCTGTGAACGAAGAGAAATCTAAAGATGTGATTAACATTTGAGGCGTTCCCTCAGAAACTTTAGGAGCTGGAACATGTTCCAAAACCATATCTAACAAAGGCTCAATATTTTCCGTTTGATTTCTAAAGTCATCAGACATCCAGTTGTTTTTAGCCGAACCGTAAACTGTTGGGAAATCTAACTGCTCTTCAGTAGCACCTAATTCAAACATTAAGTCGAAAACTTTTTCATGTACTTCTTCTGGAGTACAGTTTTCTTTATCTACTTTGTTAATAACCACACAAGGTTTCAATCCTAAGTCAATCGCTTTTTGTAATACGAAACGCGTTTGTGGCATTGGTCCTTCAAAAGCATCTACTAAAAGACAAACACCATCTGCCATATTAAGTACACGCTCTACTTCACCACCAAAATCGGCGTGACCTGGAGTATCGATAATGTTGATTTTTGTTCCTTTGTAAGTTACAGAAACGTTTTTAGAAGTAATAGTAATACCTCTTTCACGCTCTAAGTCATTATTATCTAAGATTAAATCTCCTGTGTTTTCGTTTTCACGAAACAACTGACAGTGGTACATAATTTTATCAACCAAAGTAGTTTTACCGTGGTCAACGTGGGCAATAATTGCGATGTTTCTAATAGAAGTCATTTATAAAATTTTTGAAGGTGCAAAGGTAATGTTTATTTTCATAAAAACACTATAGTAATCAATACTTTAGTAGAAATAACATAATAGTAACGTATAAAAAAAGCTCTCGAAACGAGAGCTTTAGTATATTTCACTAACAGTAGACTATAAAGAAGCTACGTGTTTAGTTAATTTAGATTTTAAGTTAGAAGCTTTATTATCATGGATAATGTTTTTCTTAGCTAATTTATCAATCATAGAAATTACAGAAGATAATTTAGCAGAAGCTTCAGCTTTATCAGTAGCTAAACGAATAGCTTTGATAGCGTTACGAGTAGTTTTGTGTTGATATCTATTTAACACTCTTCTTTTCTCGTTACTTCTAATTCTTTTTAAAGCAGATTTATGATTTGCCATTTTGTACTTTTTTTAATTGTAATAATTGTTATAAACTATTAGTTAAAAAAGAAAAACCTCCCACATTTACCTAGGCAAACACTTTGGTTTTAACTAATAAAATAAAGAATGAGACACTACCCTTTATTTTATAAAACTATTTCACAACTAATTTTGTAGCCCGTAGGGGAATCGAACCCCTCTTACCAGGATGAAAACCTGGCGTCCTAACCGATAGACGAACGGGCCATTAACCAATTCTATTTTCAATATGTAGCCCGTAGGGGAATCGAACCCCTCTTACCAGGATGAAAACCTGGCGTCCTAACCGATAGACGAACGGGCCATCTCGTACTTTAAAGTCTAAAAGACCTCATTTCCGTAATGCGAGTGCAAAGATAAACACATTTTTTATTCCTGCAATAGCATCAATATTTTTTTTTCGCTTTTTTTACTCTTTTTTTAGTAAGCCTTTGCAAATAAGACTCTTCCTGATGAAGGTTTTCCTGTTAAAACACAAGTCCCAGCTTCTTCTACTCTATCTAAGGCGATACAACGAATGGTTGCTTTTGTTAATTCTTTGATTTTTTCTTCAGTTTCTGCTGTTCCATCCCAATGCGCCGCTAAGAAACCACCTTTTGTTTCTAAAACTTCTTTAAACTCTTCAAAAGAATTCACTTCTGTAATATGAGTGTTTCTGTAATCTAACGCTCTAGCGAACAAGTCATTTTGTATTGTTGTCAATAAATTTTGAATGTAATTTACTACTCCATCTTTAGAAACAACTTCTTTAGACAAATTATCTCTACGAGCAATTTCGTAAGTTCCGTTTTCTAAATCATTTGGTCCAACTGCAATACGAACTGGAACGCCTTTTAATTCCCATTCCGCAAATTTGAAACCTGGTTTTTGAGTATCTCTATTATCATATTTAACCGAAATGCCTAATTTTCTCAATTCTGCAACTAAAACATTTACTTGTTCAGAAATAGCATCAAACTGCTCATCAGTCTTATAAATTGGAACAATCACCACTTGAATTGGCGCTAAGTTTGGAGGCAATACCAGTCCTTTATCATCAGAATGCGTCATTACTAAAGCACCCATCAAACGCGTTGAAACTCCCCAAGAAGTTCCCCAAACGTGCTCTTGCTTTCCTTCTTTATTCGCAAATTTCACATCAAAAGCTTTGGCAAAATTTTGACCTAAGAAATGTGAAGTCCCTGCTTGCAATGCTTTTCCATCTTGCATTAAAGCTTCGATACAATAGGTTTCATCTGCTCCTGCGAATCTTTCTGTTTCGGTTTTTAAACCTTTAATAACAGGAATTGCCATGAAATTTTGAACAAAATCCGCATACACATTCATCATTTTCTCAGATTCCTCAATCGCTTCTTGACGTGTTGCGTGAGCTGTATGCCCTTCTTGCCATAAAAACTCAGCTGTTCTTAAAAACAAACGCGTTCTCATTTCCCAACGAACCACATTAGCCCATTGATTGATTAGCAAAGGTAAATCGCGGTAAGACTGCACCCAACCTTTATAAGTAGACCAAATAATAGCTTCAGAAGTTGGACGTACAATTAACTCTTCCTCTAATTTAGCATTAGGATCAACAATTAATTTCCCTTTATTTTCTTCATCCGTTTTTAATCTGTAATGTGTTACGATAGCGCATTCTTTAGCAAAACCTTCCGCATTTTTCTCTTCTGCCTCAAACATACTTTTTGGAACAAACAAGGGGAAATAAGCATTACTATGCCCAGTTTCTTTAAACATTCTATCTAGTTCAGCTTGCATTTTTTCCCAAATTGCATAGCCATATGGCTTAATCACCATACATCCTCTTACTCCTGAATTTTCTGCTAAATCAGCCTTTACGACTAGTTCGTTATACCATTTGGAATAATCTTCCGCTCTTGTTGTTAAGTTCTTGCTCATTATGAATATTTTGGCACAAAAATTGTTTGTATAATTTTTAACTAATTTGTTTGGCAAAAATAGTTAAATTTGAAGTGTCCAACAATAAAAAAATAAGAGTTATGAAAACTTATTACTTACATACCCAAAAAAATGCCATATTTTCTTTGTTTGGATTATTGGCAGTAATCACAAGTTCTTGTGGTTCCTACCAAAATTCGTCTTACTACGATAATGATGGTGTGTATGGTTCTGAAAAATCAAACACTCAAACGGAAAATAAAGATTCTGAGCAAAATACTGATCAATCAAACAAATACGCTCTGCAATTTAGAAACATGCAAGATGATTACACCTATTTTACAGATGTAGACAACTATAACACCCAAGAACAAGACACTGTTGTTACTGTTTATAAAAATGACTCAAACAATAATTATGCTGGCTGGGGTAACAATTCATCTGATGTTACGATAAACTACTATAATAACGGATGGGGATGGAACAATTGGTATTCGCCTTATTGGGGAAGCCCATGGAATTTTGGATGGAATAGTTGGTATTCACCTTATTGGGGATGGAATAATTGGTACGGAACAGGTTGGGGATGGAATAGCTACTATGGTCTAGGCTGGGGAGGCTATTATGGAATTAATTGGGGAGGTTACTATGGTCTAGGATGGGGATACAATGGATATTACAGCAACAATGTTTCCTACAATCATGGTCGAAGAGGAGGAAATGGATACTATAATAATGGTGGTAGAACTTCAAATCGATCAAACACCACACGTCCTAACTTTAATAGCAACTCACCAAGAACACAGAATGCAACTCCAAGATCGCACAATGCAACTCCAAGATCGCAAAATACAACACCTAGAGAAGGCACATATACACCTAGAACAAATACACAATCACCTCGAACCTCAACACCAAGCAGTTCTTCTCCAAGAACAAACTATTCATCACCAAGAAGTTCATCAGGAGGAAGTTTTGGTGGAGGAAGTTTCGGAGGCGGAGGTCGTTCTGGCGGTGGCAGTGGAAGAGGCGGAAGAGGTTAACTAATTCACTAAAAGATTAAAAAAATTGAAATGAAAAAATTGTTATTATCCATAATTTTTGGTAGTTCTCTAATAGCCACAGCACAAGAAACTACTACTAATGATGCTTTAAGATATGCCATAAATAATTTGACTGGAACTGCTAGATTTAGAGCTATGAGTGGCGCTTTTGGTGCCGTTGGTGGAGATTTATCTTCAATTAATGTAAATCCTGCAGGATCATTATTTTTCAATAACAACTTCGCAAGTATCACGATAAGTAATTTTAATACTGGAAATCGTTCTAATTATTTTGGAACAAGAACAAAAGAAAATCTAAGTACATTAGATTTAAATCAATTAGGAGGTGTTTTAATTTTTAATGATGGTTCTGGAAATTCCGATTGGTCAAAAATTGCTGTTGCACTTAACTATGATAGCACCAATAATTTTGACAACAATATCTTTTCTGCTGGTGTGAATCCTTATAATTCTATCGGAGGTTATTTTATAGACAAAGCACAAGGATTGCCATTAGAGTATATGCAATTACAACCTGGAGAAACTGTATCCCAACTTTATTCTTACTTAGGAGAAACTTCAGGCTTGGGATTCCCAGCACAGCAAGCGATGTTGGGCTACCAGGCTTTCTTATTTGAAGCTTTTGACGACTCTGACCTAAATAATGTTGATTATTACACCAATATACCAACAGGAGGAGATTATTACCACGAAAATTATATTTCAACCTCTGGATTTAATGGAAAACTAACAGCAAACGTTGCTACAGCTTATAAAAATAAATTATTTTTAGGCTTGAATTTAAATGCACATTTTACAGATTATACTAAATCAACTTCTGTTTATGAAGGCAACAACAACCCCTTATACTCTTCCGGCTTAACCGTTACTGATATTCAATTTGATAATGAATTATACACTTACGGAACAGGATTTTCTATGAATGTAGGGGCAATCTATAAATTCACCGATAATTTTAGAGCCGGTGTTGCTTATGAATCTCCAACATGGTATAATTTAAATGACGAATTATCGCAACGTTTAATTGTGAGAACTACTGACGGAACAACAGATTATCAAGATGTTGTTAACCCTAACATTGTAAATATTTACGAAACCTACAAAATTCAAACACCAAGTAAATGGACTTTTAGTGGCGCTTATATCTTTGGAAAAAAAGGATTAATAAGTGTTGATTATGCAACAAAAGATTACAGCAATATTAAATTTAAACCAACTAACGATGGTTTCTTTAGCGATTTAAACTCTCAAATGAGTAGCCAATTTAAAAACGCTTATGAACTAAGAATTGGTGGAGAATACAAAATCAAACAATGGAGTCTTCGCGGAGGATATCGTTTTGAAGAAAGTCCATACAAAGTAGATTTTGCAATGGGAGATTTAACTGGTTATTCTTCAGGAATTGGCTATAACTTTGGCGAAAGCAGATTAGATGTAGCTTATGCTAACGACCACAGAAATTACAACCAGTCTTTAATTTCTTCAGGAATGAATGATACCGCAAGAATAAGAACTACAAACCACAATATTACGGTTACTTATTCTATTAATTTCTAAAAAAAATTAAAACAAGATATCAAACCACTTCTTCAATCGAAGTGGTTTTTTTATACCCAAGCCACAATCGCTAGCCCCGATGGGAGCGACACCTTGTATAGCGGACAGCGGGACAAACCTTTAAAAAATTCCTAATCGCTGGTGCTTCTACTAATTATTTTATGTAATTTTGCCCACCGAATGTTCGGGATCAAAATTAAAAGCATGAGAACCAAATCGTTAAAGAAAAATAAAATCAATGTAATTACACTTGGATGTTCTAAAAACACTTACGACAGTGAAGTATTAATGGGACAACTAAAAGCGAATGGAAAAGATGTAGCGCACGAAGAAGAAGGCAACATCGTAGTAATTAACACTTGTGGTTTTATTGATAATGCAAAAGAAGAATCGGTGAATACGATTTTGGAATATGTGGACAAAAAAGATCAAGGTCTAGTTGATAAAGTATTCGTTACCGGATGTTTGTCTGAAAGATACCGTCCTGATTTAGAGAAAGAAATTCCAGATGTTGACCAATATTTTGGAACTACAGAATTACCTCTTTTATTGAAAGCTTTAGGAGCTGATTACAAACACGAATTATTAGGAGAACGTTTAACTACAACTCCAAAAAATTACGCCTATTTAAAAATTGCGGAAGGTTGTGACAGACCTTGTAGTTTTTGTGCGATACCTTTAATGCGTGGAAAACACGTTTCGCAACCTATTGAAAAATTAGTTAAAGAGGCGGAAGGTTTGGCTAAAAAAGGAGTAAAAGAATTAATTTTAATTGCTCAAGATTTAACTTATTACGGATTAGATTTATACAAAAAACGTAATCTTGCTGAATTATTAGAAAACTTAGTTAAAGTAGAAGGAATTGAGTGGATTCGTTTGCATTATGCATTTCCAAGTGGTTTTCCTATGGACGTTTTAGATGTAATGAAACGCGAACCAAAAATTTGTAATTATATTGATATTCCATTACAACACATTTCAGATGATATTTTAAAATCGATGAAACGCGGAACAACAAAAGAGAAAACGACTAAATTATTACAAGAATTTAGAGAACGTGTTCCTGGAATGGCAATAAGAACTACTTTAATTGTAGGTTATCCTGGTGAAACACAAGAAGATTTCGAAATTCTACGTGATTGGGTTCAAGAAATGAAATTTGAGCGTTTAGGGTGTTTTACTTATTCTCATGAAGAAAATACTGGTGCTTTTGCATTAGAAGATGATGTTCCTCACGAAGTAAAACAAGCGCGTGCTGCTGAAATTATGGATTTACAATCGCAAATTTCTTGGGATTTAAATCAAGAGAAAATTGGACAAACTTTCAAATGTGTTATCGACAGAAAAGAAGGACAATATTTCATTGGAAGAACCGAATTTGATAGTCCAGATGTAGATAACGAAGTTTTAGTAGATGCTTCAAAATACTATTTAAAAACAGGTGATTTTGTAAACTTAAAAGTAACAGACGCTACAGAATTTGATTTGTATGCAGAACCCATATAATTAAATAACATTATTTTACAATCCTTACATTAACCTTGTAAGGATTTTTTATTTAAAATGATAAATATCATATCAAGGCTGTTTTTTTATAGGTAACTTTGAGTATAGAAACTTAAAAACCAGCATTATGATAACTAAACATCCAATTTACCAAGATTTTCCAGAATACGCTGACAAGATTAAAGACTTGTATCATCACAATGATGAATTTCAAGTTTTACTTCATTCGTATACGGAATTAGATGAAAAAATATATAAAATTGAAAAAGACGAAGAACTAGCAATGGATGATGAATTATCGCATCTAAGAAAAGATCGTGTATTTCTAAAAGATGAAATTTTTAACTTTTTAAAAGATAGCTAAACCTTTTTTAAATCAACACCAACAAAAAACCGCTTAAAAGCGGTTTTTTGTTATAACAATGTTGAAGGACAAACATAAACCGTTTTAGGTAATTGAGTTGTCTTAGCAATTTCATATAAACCACCTGAAACATCTATAAAATTATCAAAGCCTCGTTGTTTTAAAATGGAAGCAGCTATCATACTGCGATAACCTCCAGCGCAATAAATCACGAAAGATTTGTCATTTGGAAAACTTTCTAATTTAGTATTCAATTGGTTTAATGGAATATTTTCTGAATTTAATAAATGCTCCGAATCAAATTCACTTTTCTTACGAACATCAAATAATGGCAAATCCGCTGTTTGAAGCATTTCTTCTAACTGTTTACCTGTAATTCGTTTCAAAGTATCTATTTCTTTTCCTGATTGTTTCCATGATGCAAATCCACCTTCTAAATAACCGATAGTATTATCATATCCAACTCTAGAAAGTCGAATCATACATTCTTCTTCCCTACCAGGTTCAGTAACTAAAAGAATAGCTTGATTGATATCGGAAATCATTTCTCCAACCCACATAGCAAAACTACCATCGATTCCAATATTAATGCTATTTGGAATAAAGCCTTTTGCAAAATCATTGGCATTTCGCGTGTCTAAAATTAAAGCACCAGAAACATTTGCTAAAGTTTCAAAGTCATTTGGATTCAATGGCTTTTTACCTTTCTCAATCACTTTATCTAAGGATTCATATCCTTTTAAATTTAATAATACATTTTTTGGAAAATAACCCGGCGGCGTTGTTAATCCCGCAAGTAATTCATTTACAAATTCGTCTTCTGTCATATCAGGACGAAGCGCATAATTGGTTCGTTTTTGATTTCCTAAAGTATCTGTAGTTTCCTTACTCATATTTTTTCCGCAAGCACTACCTGCTCCATGATTTGGATATACAATTAAATCATCAGATAGCGGCGTGATTTTCTCGCGAAGCGAATGATATAATAAGCGAGCTAATTTATCTTGAGTTAAATCAGCAATCACGTGTTGGGCCAAATCTGGTCGCCCTACATCACCAATAAATAAAGTATCACCTGAAATAATTCCATGTTCCTTATCGTTTTCATCAATCAACAAGTACGTTGTACTTTCCATGGTATGACCTGGCGTATGAATGGCTTTTATTTTATAATTTCCAATGGTAAAAATTTGACCATCAGAGGCAATCAAAGCATCATAATTAGGTTTTGCTGTAGGGCCAAAAACAATTTGAGCTCCCGTTTTTGCTTTTAAATCTAGATGACCGCTGACAAAATCAGCATGAAAATGCGTTTCAAAAACATATTTGATTTTAGCATTATCTTTTTTAGCACGATCAATATAAGGTTGAACTTCTCGTAATGGATCAAAAATAGCGGCTTCACCATTATTTTCAACGTAATAAGCAGCATGCGCAATGCAACCTGTATAAATTTGTTCTACTTTCATGACATAACTTTTAGAAGTTACGAATTTACATGCTAGTAGTTAGAAGTAAAATGATAAATATCATGTAGAAAACTATCGATTATTTTCTAAAACACGATTAATTTGAATGAAACGTTTTTTGTAGTAAGGTTCTTCCGTAGATGAAATAATAACCCCAGCTTGAACAGAGGAATGAATAAACTTAATTTCATCACCAATTATTTCGGTAATCATTCCCACGTGATTGATACTCCCTCTACCATTGGTTGTAAAAAAAATTAAATCGCCTTTTTGTGCTTGACTTCTGTCAATTTTATAACCCGCTCCTACCGCCATTGAACTTGAAGAACGAGGCAAAGTCATATCAATATGTTTAAAAGTAGAAAACATTAATCCAGAGCAGTCAAAACCAGCACTAGTAGTTCCACCACCTCTATATCTAGTTCCAATATGTTGTGAAGCTACAGCAATTAAAAATTCAGCTTTAGACATATTTTCTGGAGAAAGCTCTTCAATATCTTTTGGACCACTTACAATCTCATTTTGATGCTTTGCTAACTCTACATCTCCTTTTTTAATTACAACTTCATATCCGATAGGTAAATTAGCAATAATTTCAGGGTTCATTTCTTCCAAATCTTTAACACTAACTTTGTACTTTTTTGAAAGTCTATATAAAGTTTCGCCCTTGGTTACTGTGTGCACTTTATTTCCTAATTCATCTGTACATAAATTAGCATCCATATTAGTTGGATTGGATATTTCAGTAACTACTGTTTTTATTTCTTTAGGTTTATTTTCTTTAGGAGCTTCTTTTTCTTTAGGAACCTCTTTTACTTTTTTTGCAGAAACAACTATTTTATCTCCAATTTGAATTGATTCTGGCTTGATATCGGGATTTAATTCTTTTAATTTTTCTAAACTAATATCGTATTTTTTAGCAATCTTGTAAAGCGATTCACCCGATTCCACTATGTGTGTTTCGGTAGCGTTTTTTGATGAAGAAACTTCTTTATTGCTCTTAGATTTTGATTTTTTATTGGGAATCAACAAAACAGTTTTTAACTGTAGTAAAGCGCCTTTCGATTTTGGATTTAATTCATAAATGTCGGATTCACTAACATCATACTTTTTAGCAATAGAATAAATGGATTCACCCGAAACCACTGTATGTTTAATTGTCTTTTGAGAAAAAACAACACTACTACAGAAGAATAGAAAAAAAGTTATAATTTGGAATAATTTCATTTAGAATTAATTTAGATGGATTATAGCTAATTTGACGGTTGCAAGATAAAAAAAACTCCCTTCAAAAAGGGAGTTTTAACATTATTTTAAATTACAACGGAATATTTCCATGTTTGCGTTTTGGTGTATCGACCACTTTGTTTTCTAACATACTAAACGCTTTTATTAATTTTCTTCGTGTATCTCTAGGTAAAATAACCTCATCAATAAATCCACGTTGTGCTGCTGTGTAAGGATTCGCAAATAACTCGGCATATTCTGCTTCTTTTTCTGCTAATTTAGCCATTGGATCAGCTGCTTCACTAATTTCTTTTTTGAAGATAATTTCCGAAGCTCCTTTTGCTCCCATTACGGCAATTTCAGCACTTGGCCAAGCAAAATTCATATCAGCACCAATATGTTTTGAATTCATTACATCATAAGCTCCACCATACGCTTTACGAGTAATTACAGTAACTCTTGGAACTGTCGCTTCACTAAAGGCATATAATAATTTTGCTCCATGCGTAATGATTCCGTTCCATTCTTGGTCTGTTCCAGGTAAGAATCCTGGTACGTCTTCTAATACTAATAAAGGAATATTGAAACAATCACAAAAACGAACAAATCTTGCTGCTTTAATCGAACTATTTACATCTAAACAACCGGCTAAAACCATTGGTTGATTCGCAACAATTCCGATACTTCTTCCGCCTAAACGAGCGAAACCTACAATAATATTTTCGGCAAAATCTTTATGAATTTCAAAGAACGAATCTTCATCAATAATTCCGCTGATTACTTCGTGCATGTCGTAAGGTTTATTCGCGCTATCAGGCACAAGTGTATCTAATTTTTCGCGAACCTCATCTTGAAATTCATAAGGCAATTTTGGCGTTGTTTCTCTATTATTTTGTGGGATGTAACTCAATAATCGTTTAATATCTTCCAAACATTCTACTCCATTAGGAGACGTAATATGACAAACTCCTGATTTTGATGCGTGCGTTGCAGCTCCACCTAATTCTTCAGAAGTTACTTCTTCATTAGTAACGGTTTTCACAACGTTTGGACCAGTTACAAACATATAACTGTTGTTTTCCACCATCATGGTAAAATCGGTCATGGCTGGAGAATAAACTGCTCCACCAGCACAAGGTCCCATAATAGCTGAGATTTGAGGGATTACTCCAGAAGCTTGAACATTTCTGTAGAAAATATCAGCATAACCTCCTAATGAACGCACACCTTCCTGAATACGAGCACCACCTGAATCGTTTAATCCAATCATTGGAGCACCATTCTTCACTGCCATATCCATTACTTTACAGATTTTTTCGGCATGCGTTTCTGATAACGAACCTCCAAAAACCGTGAAATCTTGAGCAAAAACATATACCAATCTTCCGTTGATGGTTCCGTAACCTGTTACAACTCCATCACCATAAATGATTTCTTTTTCCATTCCGAAATCGGTAGTACGGTGTGTAACTAACATTCCGATTTCTTCAAACGAACCTTCGTCTAATAAATATTCGACACGTTCTCTTGCTGTTAATCTTTTTTTAGCGTGAAGTGCTGCTATTCTTTTTTCGCCTCCACCTAATTTGGCTAAAGCGATTTTATCGTTTAATATTTTGATTTTATCTTCCATTTTCTTTCAATGAGTCAATTAGACAATTTGTCGATGTGCCAATTAATTTGGCAATCTTAGTACTTTTTGATCTTCTACGTATTGTTGAAATGCAATCATGGCTGCGATTTCGGCTTCCGTATCTAATTTTGATTTTAATTTTTCAGCATCGTAATATGCTTTCACAAATCCTGTATCAAAATCACCTGAACGGAAGGCTTCATGCTCCATAACAAATTTCCCGAAAGGTAACGTAGTGTGAACTCCTTCAACTAAATAATTATCAATTGCTTTAATCATTAATTCGATAGATTCTTCACGCGTATTTCCGTAGGTAATCAATTTTGAAAGCATTGGATCGTAGTAAATTGGTACATCCATTCCTTCTTCGATTCCGTTATCTACTCGAATTCCTTCACCTTCTGGTAATTTGTAAGTACTTAAAAAACCTACGTTTGGCAAGAAATCATTCATTGGATCTTCGGCATACACTCGAAGTTCCATAGCGTGACCTTTGATTTGTAAGTCTTCTTGCTTCATTGGTAAAGCTTCACCACGAGCTACACGAATTTGCAATTCTACTAAGTCCAATCCCGAAATTAATTCAGAAACTGGATGTTCAACTTGCAAACGAGTATTCATTTCTAAGAAATAGAAATTATGGTCAGCGTCCATCAAAAACTCAACGGTTCCTGCTCCTAAATAATCACAAGCTTTAGCTACTTTTACTGCAGCTTCGCCCATTTCTTTACGTTTTTCTGGAGTCAAAATTGCTGAAGGTGCTTCTTCAACTACTTTTTGGTGACGACGTTGGATGCTACATTCTCTTTCGAAAACATATACAATATTTCCATGACTATCCGCCATGACTTGAATTTCGATGTGACGCGGTTTCGAAACATATTTTTCAATGAAAACCGAACCGTCTCCAAACGCATTCGTTGCTTCCGAAATCGCTCTATCCATTTGAGAAACAAAATCTTCTGCTTTTTCCACCACTCGCATTCCCTTTCCTCCACCACCAGCTGAAGCTTTGATTAGAATTGGAAAACCAATTTCTGTTGCAATTTTCTTAGCTGCTTCAATATCGGTAATAGCATCTTCAGTTCCTGGAACCATTGGAATTCCGTATGCTTTAACAGCATCTTTTGCTGCTAATTTACTTCCCATCATTTCAATCGCTTTCGATTTTGGTCCGATGAAAATGATATTATTTTTTTCACAAGCTTCTGCGAAAGATGAGTTTTCACTTAAAAATCCGTAACCTGGATGTACCGCATCAACTCCAAGTTCTTTACAAACTTCAATAATTTTATCACCACGTAAATACGATTGACTAGAAGCTGCTTCACCAATTAAAACCGCTTCATCCGCATATTTAACATGTAATGCATTTCTATCGGCTGACGAATAAACCGCCACCGTTTTGATTCCCATTTTTTTCGCGGTTTTCATTACTCTAATAGCAATTTCACCTCGATTGGCAACTAATATTTTTTTAATTTCTTTCATCTTATTCGAATTCAATTAACAATTGTCCTTTATCTACTGCATTCCCTTTTTCAACGGCAATTGATTTGATAACTCCATCTCTTGGTGAAAGGAAACAGTTTTCCATTTTCATGGCTTCTAAAATCAATAAAGGATCGTTTTCTTTTACCTCTTGTCCAACCGAAACGTTGATTTCTAAAATCAAACCTGGCATTGGCGCTTTGATAGCATTAACAACTTTAGTTCTTCCTCGCTCAATTCCCATACTTTTGATTAACTCATCAATAGCACCAGAAATCGCCACTTCATAAATGTTGTTATTAACTTTTACGGTATATTTTTTGGAAATAAAATCAGCCGAAACAATTTCAGCTTTGTAAGGTTTATTGTCTTTTAGTACGTGAAACTTTGTTGCTTCTACCTTTACGGCGTCTAATTTTTGAAGATCGTTTTCAGTAACTTCAAACGAAGCGGAATTGTTTACTAAAAGTTTATAATTTGCGCTCATATGAGATTTTTTTAGTGGATGTAAACTTACGAAAAGAAAACGTTTTCGTAAATGCCAAATCTCATAAAATTTGTAAAAATGCTATAGGTTTTACAAGGATACTAAACCAAATTGTTTTAAAGTCATCATGGGTTTTGAATACCAAAACAATTCAAAATCCTCCCATTTTTGTTCAAAGTCGGTTTTTAATTGCGAAAAAGTTATTTTGTTTTCTGCAAAAACTGAAATTTTATCTAAAGTTTTCACCAACCATTTTCCTTCTTCGGCATTTAAAGAAATATCATAAGATTGGGTTTTGTTATGAAACGTTAATTTCATCATTTCCCAACTATTCCCTTTTTTCGATTTCGTATAGATTTCTGTTAGAGGTGTGCCTCCTAGCCAAACGATTTTAGCATTGGGTTTAGTGGTAAAATTTTGTTCATTTTGAAGACAATTATAGATGTAATCCGATGGAATTTTGGTTTTTGGAATCTTAAAATCGAACCAATCTTGTAAGTCGTAATCGAAACAAATTCCGTGCATGTAATTGAATAACGATTTTTTCAATCCGTAACTAAACTTATCATGATTGATTCCAGTTTTGTCTTTGAAATTGATATCATTATTAGCAAACATAATTTCATTTTGCTCCGGAATTACACCGAATTCTTCCGGAAACATTCCCACAGGTGAATGCGCTGTCATGGCAAATTGATGCCAAAAACCACTTTGCAAAATACCCAATTCAAACAATTGGCGCACCATTTCCAAACTATCCACCGTTTCTTGAATGGTTTGTGTTGGATAGCCGTACATCAAATAAGCATGCACCATTATTCCCGATTCTGTGAAATTTCTGGTTACTTGTGCAACTTGTTCGACGGTTACTCCTTTTTTGATTAGTTCTAAAAGTCGGTCTGAAGCCACTTCTAATCCACCAGAAACCGCAATACACCCCGATTCTTTTAGCAACAAACACAAATCAGCCGTAAAACTTTTTTCAAAACGAATGTTGGTCCACCAAGTGACTAGTAATTTACGTTTGATAATTTCCAAAGCGACTTCACGCATTAAGGCTGGCGGTGCTGCTTCATCTACAAAATGGAATCCGTTTTCCCCTGTTTGAGCGATTAATTCTTCCATTCGGTCGACCAAAATTTTGGCAGCGATGGGTTCGTATAACTTGATGTAATCTAACGAAATATCGCAAAACGTACATTTTCCCCAATAGCAACCGTGAGCCATAGTAAGTTTATTCCAGCGACCATCACTCCACAAACTGTGCATAGGATTGGCTACTTCGATTACAGAAATATATTTATCTAATAATAAATCAGAATAATCAGGAGTTCCTACTTCACTTTGTTTGTAATCATGGCGAGTGGAGTTATTTTTATATGTGACTTGATTGTTTTCTAGAAGAAATGTTCTTTTTAAAGGCATCTCTAGTTCGCTCGATGTGACAAAATCGTAAACTAATTCAATAGGTAATTCGCCATCATCTAATGTAATAAAATCGAAGAATTCAAAAACGCGTTGGTCTTTTAATTCGCGTAGTTCTGTGTTTGGGAAACCGCCACCCATTGCCGTTTTTAAATTCGGAAAATTCGCTTTTATGAATTGCGCACAACGGAAAGCGCTGTATAAATTCCCTGGAAAAGGAACGGAAAAACAAATCAATTTAGGTTGTACTTCTTCAATTCGTTCTTTCAGAATTTTGATGGTAATTTCGTCGATAAAAGTCAGTTCATTTTGTAAATGATTATACAATTCATCAAAAGAATTGGCGCTTCTACCCAAACGTTCTGCATAACGACTAAATCCGAAATTTTCATCGACACATTCTACAATAAAATCCGATAAATCTTCAAGATATAAAGTAGCTAAATGTTTCGCTTTGTCTTGCATTCCCATCGAACCAAATGCAAATTCCATATCGTCTAATTGATCAAAACGAGAGGCTTCAGGAAGAAAATTTCCAGAGCAAATTTGTCGCGCTAAAGATGGATTTTTTCCTTGAAGAAAAGCGATTACGGAATCGATTGTTTTAATGTAATCATCTTTTAACGTAAAAATTCGCTGTGAATTTGCTCCAAATTCCTCCAACCTGAAAATCGAAACTTGAAACAAACGTTCTAAACCTTGTTTGGAAAATAGTTCTAAAATCACTTCAATACCTAAATCCATTTGGTAAGCCGAAATGTTTTTAGTGTTCAAAAAACCTTTCAAATAGGCAGTTGCTGGATACGGTGTATTCAGTTGGGTAAAAGGCGGTGTGATTAAAAGAATGTCTTTCAAGGATGAATTTGTTTTCTGCAAAAGTAAGGCTTTTTATGAAATCCTAACTCCTTGTTAAATACGATTAGGAAATGTATAAATTTACTATTTTAGCAGAAAATTTGCAAAAATGCCAAGCGACTGTATAACGTATCAAAATTCGGGATATTTTTCAAAACTAATAGTAGATTATTTAGACCAAAAGGCTGAATTAAAATCGTTATACAATCAATTTCCAACAGTAGAAAATTTCAATCTTCAAATGGAAGAGAAAAGTAAAAATTTTCCAATTGAAAACCGTGAAATTTTAGCTAAAGCATTAGCAAATCAATATCAAAATTTTGAGGTTTCTGAAACTACTTCAAATAACATTAAACTTTTAAAAGATACAAAAACCTTTACCATTACCACTGGTCATCAATTGAATTTGTATACTGGCCCTTTGTATTTTTTGTATAAAATTGTTTCGGTAATTAATTTAACTAAAGAATTAAAAGCGGTTTATCCTGAACATAATTTTGTCCCAGTGTATTGGATGGCGACTGAAGATCATGATTTTGATGAAATTAATTTTTTCAATTTCAAAGGCAAGAAAATTCAGTGGAACAAAGAAAGTAAGGGGCCTGTTGGGCGTTTAAACACTGAAGGTTTGGAACTTGTTTTTGAGCAATTTTCGAATGAATTAGGCTTAGGAAACAATGCGAACTACCTTCGCGAATTATTTAAAAAATCCTACTTAGAGCATACTAATTTAGCGGATGCAACGCGTTATTTAGCGAATGAATTGTTCAAAAATGAAGGTTTGATAATTGTTGATGGCGATGATTTAGAGCTAAAAAAACTATTCATTCCGTATGCTAAAGAAGAATTATTACATCAAACTTCTTTTAAAAAGGTAAATGAGACGCTTCCTTTATTAGAACGATATAATGTACAAGTAAATCCAAGAGAAATTAACTTGTTTTATATTCAAGATGATTTGAGAGAACGTATTGTTTATGAAAATGGAAATTACGCAATCAACAACACTTCTTTATCTTTTTCAGAAAGCGAAATACTAACAGAATTAGAAAATAATCCTAAGAATTTTAGTCCAAATGTAATTTTACGTCCGTTGTATCAAGAAGTGATTTTACCTAACCTTTGTTACATTGGCGGTGGTGGCGAATTGGCGTATTGGTTAGAATTGAAATCTAATTTTGAAGCAAATGATGTTACGTTTCCAATTTTATTACTTAGAAATTCTGTTCTACTAGCTACCAAAAAGCAGGAAGAAAAATTAGATAAATTAGGTTTGAATTGGAATGATGTTTTTCAAAAACAAAAAGATTTAATCAATAAAAAAACAAAAGAATATTCCAATTTTACTATTGATTTTAGCGAACAAAAAGCATTTCTTAAAAAACAATTTGAAGATTTGTACACAATAGCAAATCAAACAGACAAATCATTTTTAGGAGCCGTAAAAGCGCAAGAAGTAAAACAATTGAAAGGATTAGATACTTTAGAAAAGCGCTTGTTAAAAGCTGAAAAAAGAAATTTAAATACGCGTTTAGAACAAATTATTTCGATTCAGAATGATTTTTTTCCATCGCAAAGTTTACAGGAGCGAAAAGATAATTTTGCTACTTTTTACGTGTCACATGGCGAAGTGCTAATTTCGATTCTTTTGAAAGAATTAAAGCCTTTAGAACACGAATTTACGGTAATTGCTTTGTAAAACCAATTGGCAAGAATTCGGAAAATGGCTTTTTAGCCCCGATGGGAGCAAACAACCGTGTAGTGCGGAAAGCGGGAAAATGGATTACAAAAATTCCCGAACCATTCGCTTTAAAAAAAATCTATTATTGTTTCTAGTTTAAAGATTTATAGCTACTTTTGCACCCAATTTAAAAAGATAAAAATGGCAACGAATAGAACATTTACTATGATTAAGCCAGATGCTGTTGAAAAAGGACACATCGGTGGAATTTTAAATATGATTACTGAAGGTGGTTTCAGAATTGTAGCAATGAAATTAACGCAATTAACTGTAGCTGACGCTCAGAAATTTTATGCAGTACACAGCGAAAGACCATTTTTTGGTGAGTTAGTTGAATTTATGACAAGAGGTCCGATTGTGGCGGCTATCTTAGAAAAAGACAACGCTGTTGAGGATTTCAGAAAATTAATTGGTGCTACAAATCCAGCTGAAGCTGCTGAAGGAACTATCCGTAAAAAATATGCTTCTTCTATTGGTGAAAATGCAGTTCACGGTTCTGATTCTGATGAAAATGCTGCTATTGAAGGTGCTTTCCATTTTGCTGGAAGAGAGCAATTCTAATTATTGCAAAACGAAAGAGTAATCTTTCCCTTAAATATAAAATCCCGATTTTTCATGAAATCGGGATTTTTTTATCTTAAAATGAGTTGAGTAATCAAATCTTTTCTTACCTCTTCATTAATCATTTTGATGATTTTCTCTTGTCCGTAACTTAATTCTTCTCTTAAAACTGCAGAAGATAATGCAACATAAAGTGTTGCTCCTTTTAATTGAATTTCGGTAGTATAATTGTTAACTCCTTGGCCCATTACATTTTTCCATGCATCACGAACGTTGACAACATCCATGCCTGTTTCCAACTTATTTTGAGAAATAAATTGTTTCAAAACATCTCCTATAGGACTTTCTTCGTTAAATCGCTTAGCCATCTTATTTTACTGAAAATTTTGTAGGTCTTTTGTAATGATACTCCATTTCTTGCTCATTTTTAACTACTAATTTATCTTTAGTTAGTTCAATTATTTCTTCCTTCCAAGAGGCATAATTTGTTTTGCATTGAAGGGTAGCTTCTCCGTTTTCCAAAACTACAGATACGTTTTCTTGAAGGTCATTGGTTAAGTAAGTTCCATCTAATTGAGGCATTACTTTTTTTCTAAAACCTTTTTTATTTTCAATTTTGAAAAAATCTATTGTTTCATTTACCTTGTATTCTTTTTTATCGCCATCAGGAAGATCTACTTTTTCGATTTCCCAATACCCATTTAAATTAGATATATCAGCCTCATTGATTTTTTGTTTACAGGAAAGCATTGAGGTTAAAACAATTAATAAAAATATTTTTTTCATAAAAGAACATTAAAATTGAAGTCTAAAATTACAATTAAAAAATCAATTCAATTAAACTATTGTGTATTTTTATTGTCTAATAAATCGTTAAACTATTTTAAAGCTTATTATGAAAAAAATTATCCCTCTATTTTTACTCACAATACTACTGAGCTGTAGTAACGATGATTCAGCTTCTACCACTCCAGATGAAGCAATGTATTTTCCTCCTATTGGATCTTCTGCTTGGGAAACGAAAACAGTTGCATCACTTGGATGGAATGAATCTCAAGTTCAACCTTTATTAGATTATTTAGAAGAAAAACACAGCAAAGGTTTTATCATTTTATATAATGGTAAAATTGTTATGGAGCATTATTTTAATGGTCACACTGCAAATGACACTTGGCAATGGAATAGTGCTGGTAAAACATTAGTAGCAAGTACAGTTGGGATAGCACAACAAGAAAATCTATTGAACATAAACACTAGAGTTTCACAATATCTAGGAACAGGATGGACAAGTGAACCTTTAGCTAAAGAAAATTTGATTACATCTCGTCATTTATTAACCATGACATCAGGAATTAATGATGAAAGCGATTTGGTAATTACTCCAAATCTAACTTATTTAGCTGACGCTGGAACTCGCTGGTCATATCACAATGTTTTTCAAAAATTAATGGATGTAGTTGCCGCTTCTAGTGGTCAAACATTTGAAAATTATTTTAATACCAAATTAAAAAATAAAATAGGAATGGATGGATTTTGGAATAACGGGGTTATATATAAAATTTATCACAGTAACACCCGAAGTATGGCGCGATTTGGTTTGTTAGCTATGAATAAAGGAAAATGGAATAACGAACAAATCATTAATCAAACTTATTTCAATGAAAGTATTTCAACTTCACAAAGCATAAATCCATCTTATGGGTATTTGTGGTGGTTAAATGGTAAGTCCAATTACATGTTACCAGGAAGTCAAACTTTATTTTCTGGGTCAATTGTTTCCAATGCTCCAACTGAAATGTATGCTGCTATGGGAGCTGCAGATCAAAGAATATATGTAGTTCCAAACAGAAAATTAGTGATTGTGAGAATGGGAGAAGCTTCTAATCCAGCTAATCCAAGCTTTGCTGTTTCGGGATTTGATAACGAATTTTGGCAAAAAATAAATGCTGTTATTAACTAACAGCATTTATTTTTTATTTTTTATTTTTTTACTTTCTTTTTACCACTTGTAAATTTAATCAACAAATACATAAAAATCGCAAAAGAAGTTAATCGAAGAGATAAAAATATAAAATCATATCCTTCAAATGGTATAGCAATTAAAGCTAAAACCAAAGCAACTAAAAAGAGTTGTACTGTTCTGTATTTTAATAGTTCTTTCACGGTAGTAAATCTTATTTAAAAAACGAATCTACAAATTCGTATTTATTAAACACTTGTAAATCTTCAATTCCTTCACCAACACCA